>JANMOT010000034.1:0-37905 GCA_031369485.1 Sphingobacteriia bacterium | reverse complement strand
TGCTCGGTATTTTTCTGGTTGCATTTTACTTGAAAAAAATTGGTAGCAACGCAGTTTTCTGGGCAGCAGTGATTGGGGAATTATTGGTCATTTTATTATTCTTGCTAGATAAGTACGAAATAATCGGATTGGGATTCCTTTGGTTAAATGTTGCAGGCGCACTATTTGTGGTAATACTAAGTACTTGTTTTTCTTTTTTCAAAAGATAAAATCTTACCTTCCAAGCTTACGCATCCAAAGAATATATGAACACAAGTTTTAAAACCGTGCCTTGGGCATACAATGCCACCATGTATGAAGTGAATATTCGCCAGTACACACCTGAAGGTACTTTTAACGCATTTGTAAAACATCTTCCTCGTTTAAAGCAGATGGGGATTGACCTATTATGGCTAATGCCCATTACTCCTATCAGTGCAAAAATTAGACAAGGCAGCTTGGGTAGCTATTATGCTTGCAGCAGTTATACAGCCATTAATCCTGAATTTGGAACCTTGGATGATTTTAAAAATCTTATACAACAAGCACATGAGCTGGGTTTTAAAATAATTATTGACTGGGTGGCGAATCATACAGGTTGGGATCACCATTGGACGATTGAACATCCCGAATGGATGATGCAGGATTCGGAAGGAAATTTTACAGAAAAAAATGGCTGGCATGATGTAATTGATTTGAATTTTGAGTCCACCGAAATGCGAACTGCATTAATAGATGCCATGCAGGATTGGGTGAGCGATTGTGATATTGATGGCTTTAGATGTGATATGGCTCATCTGGTGCCACTCGATTTTTGGAAGCAAGCAAGGTTGTATTGTGAGCGCATCAAACCCTTGTATTGGCTGGCTGAATGTGAAGTGGTAGATTATCATCAAGTTTTTGATGCTACGTATGCTTGGTGGTGGATGCACGAAACAGGTCGCTATGCAAAACAGGAGAGTACCCTGCACGAAATCAGAAATGTGTTACACGCTTATTCGCAATATCCAAAAGGAGCAAATAAATTATTTTTCACCAGCAATCACGATGAAAATAGTTGGAATGGAACAGAAATAGAAAAATACGGAATAGCAGCAAAAGCTTGGGCTGTATTTTGTTTTACTTGGCATGGAATGCCCATGGTATACAGTGGTCAAGAAAGTTCAAGCCCAAAGCGTTTATTATTTTTTGATAAAGATTTAATTGAATGGAAGCAGCCCATGCCATTGCATGATTTTTACAAAGTACTTACCCATTTGCGCAAAAAAAATTCTGCCATTCATAATGGAGAATCATTTATTCTACCATCGGATAAAGACAATGAATTGATGGCTTATTTTAGAAAAAAAGAGAAAGATTTAGTCTTGGTATTATTGAATGTTTCTAGTCAAAACCGCCTACAAATTACCGTGCAGCATGAGTGGTTGCATGGGAGGTTTCGCAATATTTTTTCGGGACTTGAATTCAGTTTTCAAAACCAGGAATCTTTTGAGTTACAGGCAGGGGAATATTTGGTATATGAACGAATAGCAGATGTATAAAAAATGGGTTAAGAATTTCATCGTTGGAAATTCTTAACCCATTCAAAAAATCAATCCTATAAATTTTATTCTTCAGTCAACTGAAGCGGATAAGTATATCGTCCTTCAAATCCGGGATAAAAACCATCTACCCTTAAAGTGCCCGACTTAATTAGTGTAAGTGCCGCTTTTAATTCTTCCAGATTATTAATGTCTTTTCCATTTACGCCTGTAATTACAAAGCCATCTTCCATTCGGCTCTTACTCAATAAACCAGTGCCTACTTTTTTTACAACCACACCACCAGTAACATCATTGGCAGCGGCAATTTTCTTGTCAAGATTCAACAATTCACCTCCCAATTTCTCTACAATAGAACTGGTTTTTACAATATCGGTATTGCCAGCTTTATTCTTTAGCGTAATATTTACCATATCATCTTTTCCACCTCTTTTAAAATTCACGGTTATTTTATCACCTGGTTTAAAACGAGCTACTTGTTCCTGAAGTTCAGGGCCAGTGGTTACATTAGCACCATTTACTTTGGTAATAATATCACCTTTTTTTAATCCCGCTCCGGCCGCAGCACCACCTTCTGGAACAGCAGTAATATATACGCCTTCTCCCTCTTTAAATGCAGTACCCAATTCTTTTTCCAACTCACGTTTGGCTTCGTCGCTTAAATTATCACTTGGGTAACTGATGCCGATATATGCCCGTTGAACCGTACCAAATTTCACAATATCGGTTACGATTTTCTTTACCATATTTACAGGAATTGCATATGAGTAGCCTGCATAAGAACCAGTAGGAGAAGCAATAGCAGAATTAATGCCAATGAGTTCGCCGTTGGTATTGATTAAAGCACCACCACTATTGCCCGGATTTACAGCAGCATCTGTTTGAATAAATGATTCAACAGGATTGGCGCCTTGGCGAGAATTGATGCCGATGGATCTTGACTTAGCGCTGATGATACCTGCGGTTACCGTAACATCTAAATTCAATGGATACCCAATTGCCAACACCCATTGCCCTAGTTTTGATTCATCACTATTGCCGTAAACAAGATAAGGAAATGCTTTTCCTTCAATTTTAATCACCGCTAAATCACTGTTAGGATCTTGCCCTACCAATACCGCTTTGTAAGATTTTTTATTGGCGAGTGTTACACTTATTTCATCCGATCCATCAATAACGTGACTATTAGTAACAATGTAACCATCTTCAGTAATTAATACACCACTGCCACTGGCACGCTGTTCGGGTTGTACTCTTGGGCCACCAAAGAAATCGCCAAAATCATCGCCAAACATATCAGAAAAAGGATTGCGCTGTTTTTGAGAATTACTTACCTGTTTGGCTTTGGTACGAGTTTTAATATGAACAACCGCTGCCGTTCCGGAAGTAGCAGCAGCAGTAAAGTCTACCGTTCCGGCAGCATTATTGTTGTTTCCGAAATAACCAGCATAGTTCACAGGCAATTTCCCAGATTCTTGAATCCCTGCCTGTTGGTGAGCTACATATTTTCCAAAGCCCCAAACACTTGCTAGCGCAGTTGTGGCGCTGATGGCCACAATTACTAAACCATTTTTCCAATTCATAATTGTTGATATTTAAATTTCATGCTCAAATTACATACCTTTCTGATAACAAATAAATAAAGCTGTTTAATTGACAGTGTATAAGCCATACCATTTAACAAATGTTTTTATAATTTACCTTAAAAACAGTGCTAAAAAGGCAAACAAATGTCATTTTGTTAGTCCCTTTAAAAATTCCATGGTATCAACACCATCTGCATAATCGGTTAATGAGGGTTTTTGTGCACTTCCAAATGCAACCAAATTCTTACCCACCATGCATTGAATGCTCTGATCTGCTTTCAGCTGGTTCATCAATACTGTTTTGTTGGTATAAAAACTGTAATGGAGCTGACTTACAGGCGAGAATGGAGAAATATTTTCTGTAAGCACCACGGTATCATTGTTCATATAATATTTTCCGCCCATGATTAACAATGCTAAATGATAATCAAAATTATTTTTGTATTTATGGTACTCCATAAAACCTTCATATTTTTTTAAGGCAGCCAGTAGTGGAATGAAATCATATCCTTCTGGAACGTGTACCTGCGTAATATTTCTGCAACCAAGCCCGAAAAACAACATAGTATCATCTGCCAATGCACCTAGTTCTTCATTGGTTTCAGTGCCGTCTAAAATGGCAATTGAAGTCCTGTTTTTTCTAATAATATGTGGGTATTTGCCAAAATAATAGTCAAAATATCGGCTGGAATTATTACTGCCGGTGGCTATATAGGCATTTAAATGATTGAGTCGCTCTGTAAAAGAAATATGATTTTGGATGGTTAGTTCCCATTCATAAAGTTTCTTTACCAGAAATTTAATCATTAGATCGTCTTTAGAAGAAGCTTTAATTACGGCTTGATGCCCACTCATAAAAACACAGAGTAAGTCGTGAAACCCCACCAATGGAATATTTCCTGCCATCACAATGCCTACCGATTGGGGATTTTCTACCGTTTCTGGAAGCTGGTATAGCTTGGCCCAGTTGGTTAAAGCAGGTTGCTGTAAAAATTGGTCGATAATATTAGTAACAGCCGCATTAATAAATTCAGGGATAAACCACTGATTTTGTTGAAAAGCACGTTCTTTTACATCCCTCCATTCGGGGTCATTTTCGGTTAAGTAGTGACCTAATTGGGTTAATAATTTAATTCGTTCTTGTAAAATCATTTGTCAGCCGTATTTTTGATACTGCAAATGTAATTTTACTCAACCAACAATCCCATTTTGTATGGCAATCAAAATAACAGAAGAATGTATTAACTGCGGCGCATGTGAGCCCGAATGTCCCAATAACGCCATTTATGAGGGTGGAGTAGAATGGGCAATAGCTGATGGAACCACCATTAAAGGCAGTTTTCAATTAATGGATGGTACTATGGTAGATGCTGACAAGCGTTTAGAGCCCATTAGTCTCGATACCTATTATATCACGCCTAATAAGTGTACCGAATGTCAAGGTTTTCATGAGGAGCCACAGTGTGCAGCGGTTTGTCCCGTTGACTGTTGCGTTCCCGATGAATTGTACCAAGAAACGGTAGATGATTTGATGGCGAAGAAAACTAAAATGCATATTTAAGAAATTTTCAAATAATTGCATGAAGAAGAAACTGGCATTGGTTACGGGTGGGTTGAGTGGAGAAGCACAGATCAGCTATAAGAGTGCGGTAACTGTGGGCAATCATATTGACCGCAACCGGTATGATGTTTATAAAATTGACATTAATACTACAGGATGGTGGTATGAAGACGCAATGGGAAATAAATCGGCGGTAGATAAAAACGATTTTAGTGTGATGGATGGGGGGGTGAAAATTAATTTTGATATAGCCCTTATCTGCATTCATGGAACGCCAGGTGAAGATGGAAAATTACAAGGCTATTTCGATTTGTTGGGGATGCGCTACACCAGTTGCGATGCAGCTACTTCGGCCATCACTATGAATAAAGGTTATACCGTTGCAGTTGCTTCGTCGAGGGGAATAAATACAGCTAAATCGATGCATTTATTTCAGCATACGCAAATTGCTTCAGATACTATTTTAAATCAACTGAAATTACCATTATTTGTGAAACCCAATAATGGAGGTAGTAGCATTGGTATGAGCAAAGTAACGGCCGCAGATCAGTTGGCATCCGCACTGGAAAAGGCTTTTAAAGAAGACGACCAAATTCTGGTAGAAGAATTTATCAGTGGAAGGGAATTCACCATTGGTGTATTTAAAGAAAAAAATACGATTACCATTCTACCTATTACTGAGATCAGTACCGAGAATGATTTCTTTGATTTTGAAGCCAAATACCAAGGAAAAAGTACAGAGATTACCCCTGCTATTATTACAGCGCAAATGCAAGCTGAATTGAGTGATGCTGCTAAGCGCGTTTACGAAATATTGAATTGCAGGGGCGTAGTAAGAATCGATTTTATTTATGATACTACTCAGCAAAAACCGTATATGCTGGAAGTAAATACGGTGCCCGGTCAAAGCGATGCATCTGTTATTCCACAGCAGGTAAGGGCAATGGGTATGAGCTTAACCAATTTTTATTCTGCAGTAATTGAGCAGGCATTTACTTAAACCCTAACCTTCAAACCTAAAACGTTTCTGCCTTGTTCAAATTCATTACTAGTAAACCACTTTGGGTTAATATACTTGCCGGCTTAGGATTTGTGGTATTGATTATTATATTGTTCTTTGTATCGTTGGATATGATTACTGGATATGGGAAATTCGAAAAAGTGCCATCTGTTACTGGGCAGCATATTATTGCCGCACAAAAAATATTAGAAGACAAAGGATTTGAGGTGGTTTTACAAGATTCTATTTATGTAGACAGTGTTGCCAAACAATCCGTAATACGGCAATCACCAGAAGCTGATGCAGTTGTGAAGACAGGTAGAACCATCTATCTCACCATCAATCGTACCATTCCTCCACAGGTTGAAATGCCCGATCTTACTGGCTTTTCTATTCGAAGTGCTGAAATGTATTTACAAAGTCTAGGATTGAAATTGGGTTATATTACTTATAGACCAGATATAGCTCGTAATGCCGTGCTTGAACAATTGTTAAATGGTATAGCCGTAAAGCCTGGTAGCAAAATATCTATTGGTAGTCAAATTAGCTTTGTATTGGGAAGCGGTGTAGGAGAGGAGGATAACGATGTGCCTGACTTAATTGGTTTAACACTTGGGGAGGCAAAGGCATTATTGACTACATTAAATATTAATCTTGGGTCAGTACTTGCAAATGGTTCGGTTGTTGATTCTACAATGGCATTTGTGATCAGACAAAATCCACCTTTGTACTCAGAAATTCCAGGTACTAATGGTGAAAAACAATTTAATAAAATAAGGCAGGGGCAGATCATGGATTTATACATCAGTGAAAAGCCACCTGTCAAAGACACCATATCATCCATTACCCAACAATAATTTTATGCAGACTATTACCGTTGAAGCACTGAAAGCAAAACTAGACAGTGGTGAAAAAATAAATCTTGTAGATGTGCGTGAGCCACATGAACACGCTGATTTTAATATTGGTGGATTGTTATTGCCATTGGGTAATATTCAAACCATGCAATTAGATAATATAGAAGATTTTAAAGAAGAAGAATTGTATATCTATTGTAGAAGTGGCAATAGAAGCGGGCAAGCATGTCTTATTTTGTCGACTGCTGGATTTCAAAATATTATTAATGTAACGGGTGGAATGTTGGCATGGCAAGAGCGTATTGCTAAATAGATCCCTACTAAATTTATTAATAAAGATTGTAGAAGCCCTGATTCTTTTAGGGCTTCTACAATTTTAATATTTCCTCTGTTTTACTTTTGATAAGCCAAATTTTTGTGTATGACTAAATACTTTTTTTTTGTATTTCTATTGGTTGGTTTTTGGGCTAAATCGGCCACCATTTCGGGCACCATTCGTTCTGCAAAAGATAGCAAGGGTTTGCCTTTTTCCTCCATTTTAATAAAAGGGTCTACCAAGGGTGTTTCTGCCAATAACAATGGCTTTTATACCCTCACACTTGGTGCGGGTTCTTATACATTGATTTGCCAGTTTATTGGCTATGCCACTGAAGAGAAAAAAATAACGGTAGGAAAAGATAATATTGTAATTGATTTTGAATTGAATGCCCGTGAATACGATTTAAAAGATGTAGTGGTGAAATCGGGAGGTGAAGATCCTGCTTATGCCATTATTAGAAAAGCCATTGAAAAAAGAGAAGAACACCTCACAGAAATTAAAGAGTTTAGTACAGAAGTTTATATAAAAGGTCAAATGCAACTGCGTAGTTTTCCTAAAAACTTTTTTGGAGAGAAAGTCGATTTTGAAGATGGGGATACTAGTAAAAAGAAAATGCTATTTTTATCAGAAACCATTGCAAAGTATTCAGTAGAAGAACCCAATAAGAAAAAAATTGAAGTACTGTCCACCAAAGTAAGTGGTCGTAGTGATGGATTTGGTTTCAGTAATCCGCAAATTATTTCCTTTTATGAAAATACCATTTCAATGGGTAGAAGCCTTAACCCACGTGGGTTTATTTCTCCACTATCTGATCGTGCATTCAATTATTATCGCTATAAATTTGAAGGAACATTTTATGAGTTTGGAAAAGAGGTTAGTCGCATTAAAGTAATTCCTAAAAGAATGTACGAGCCTTTGTTTAGTGGCTATATTAATATTACAGAGAACGATTGGAGAATTCAAAGTATAGATTTAATGTTGCTTAAACAACAGCAAATGCAATTACTAGATACACTGGTGATTCAACAACAATATGTGCCAGCAGGGGATGTATGGGTAATTAAAAGTCAAGTTATTTATCCTTCGGGTAAATTTTTCGGATTCGACTTCTTCGGCAGCTTTCTTCAGGTGTACGATAAATTTAATTTGGCTCCTGTATTTAAGCCTAAATTTTTCGATAATACCATTCTTAAGTATTACGACAGTTCAAATAAAAAAACAAGTGCGTATTGGGATAGTATTCGTCCCCTTCCACTATCTGTTGAAGAAATAAAAGATTATAGAAAAAAAGATAGTCTCGAAGTAGTGCGCAAAGACCCTCGTTACCTAGATTCGCTGGATAGAATTAGGAATAAATTTAGTTTAAAGGGGTTTTTACTAACTGGGCAAACCATCAGCAAACAGAAATACAAAACAACCATTTCATTTCAACCGTTGTTGAATTCCCTGAATTACAATACAGTAGAAGGTGGGGTATTGCAGTTTAGTTCCACAATTAGAAAAGAATTTGAAGGTAGAAGATCCATCAGTATTACTCCCAGTTTAAGGTATGGGTTTGCAAATCAGCATTTCAATCCATCACTATCAGTCAATTATATTTTTGGTAAAAAATATATTCAAAATTTCACCTTCTCTGGAGGCAGAAAAGTGAACCAGTTTAATAATGCGGATCCAATTTCTGAGAGAATTAATACACTCTACACTTTGCAATCTGAATACAATTATATGAAGATATATGAAGCCAATTATTTTACTATAGGATATGCTCAAGGAATAGGAAATGGAGTTAATATATCTGGTAATTTTCAGTTTCAAGATCGAATGCCTTTAGAAAATTTAGCAGATATGACGACTTGGAAAAATTATCCCAATAGGCAATTCACACCCAACTATCCAACAGAGTTGACTGGTATAAATATGGTAAGAAATCAGTCTGCCACGGTTACTGTGGGTCTTACTTGGAGGCCAGGGGCAAAATATATTGAATACCCAGATCGTAAAGTAAATATCGGATCACGCCAGCCTACTTTCACTGCTTCCATTACACAGGGCATTAACGGGTTATTTGGAAGTGATGTAGATTTTACTCGTTGGAAAATTGGGGTAAGTGATGAACTAAATTTAAAGTTAGCAGGGAGATTCAATTATAATATTGGTGCGGGCGGTTTTTTAAACGCTGCTAAAACTTTTATACCTGATTATCAGCATTACCTCGGTAACCAGACTATCTTATCTGCGGCGGCACTCAACAGCTTTCAGCTTGCTACTTATTACCGTTATAGTAATACAGCATCGTTTAATGCAACTGCGCATATTGAATACCATTTGAATGGTTTAATCAGCAATAAAATTCCTGGATTTAGAAAACTAAATTGGTTTTTTGTAACAGGGGCTAATGGGTTACATATTAATAATGGGACCAATTATGCGGAATATTTTATTGGTCTCGAAAATATATTTAAAATAATAAGAGTAGATTTTGTACAAGGATTTGAAAAAGGGGGAGCCAAGCCAACAGGATTCCGTATTTCAATTCCGTTTTTTCAATAATTCTTATTTTTGTAATGTATGGCAATATTACACAACCGCGTTTCCAATCAGGAGTTAAAAGAGCGGCTGATGAAGGAGGAATTTAAAAGAACCACCATCAGCTTTTATAGGTATTTCCCTATTCAAAATCCGTTGGATTTTCGCAATCATTTGTACAGTGTGTTGAATGCCATACAGGTGTTTGGAAGAATTTATATAGCCCAAGAAGGCATTAATGCACAGATAAGTGTTCCAGTCCATTTTATGGAAGATTTTAAAAGCATAATGAATGCGATACCCGGATTTGAAAACCTGCGATTGAATATAGCTGTCGCAGATATTTCAGGATTAAATGATGCAATACAACAAGGGAAAAGTTTCTGGGTACTTAAAATAAAAGTAAGGGAAAAAATAGTAGCCGATGGAATTGATGATCCGCATTTTTCAATGGAACGCAAAGGGAAATATGTGAATGCGGAACAGATGAATGCGTTGCTAAATAATCCAGATACGGTGGTGGTAGATATGCGCAATCATTATGAATATGAAGTAGGACATTTTCAATCGGCTATTGAAATACCCTCAGATACTTTTAGGGATCAATTGCCCCTGGCCGCTTCTATATTAAAAGGAAAGGAGCAGAAAAACATCATCATGTATTGTACTGGCGGTATTAGGTGCGAGAAAGCCAGTGCTTATATGTTACACAAAGGCTTTGAAAATGTATTTCATTTAGAGGGTGGTATTATTCATTATGCAAATGAAATAAAAGCAAAGGGATTAGAACCAAAATTCATTGGAAAAAATTTTGTTTTTGATGATCGGCTTGGCGAGCGTGTAACCGAAGACATTATAGCACAGTGTCACCAATGCGAGGCAACTTGTGATACACATACCAACTGTAAAAACAATGGTTGTCATTTACTGTTTATTCAATGCGCAGCGTGTGCAGAACAATTGGATGGCTGTTGCAGTATCGAGTGCAAAGATACCATCCATCTTCCTATAGAGCGGCAGGCCGAAATTCGCAGCGGAATTGACAAAGGGAGGAATATGTTTAATAAAAGTAAGGATAGGCTTCGTCCGCGACTCAATAAAAACGACTAATTTTAATCGGGTAACTGCGCAATGGTCTCTATAATTAGGGCATCCATTTCTGCTTCAGAAATAGGGATTGGCGTAAAAGGTTCTCCAATAATTTTTTCAAATAATTCAATATATCTATTGCTAATGGTTTGAATCCATTCGTCGCTCATTTCAGGAACCTGCTGTCCCTCTTTGCCCATAAAACTATTAGCGATAAGCCATTCCCGTACAAATTCTTTGCTCAGTTGTTTCTGCCGCTCACCAGAAGCCTGCCGCTCTTCAAATCCATCTGCATAAAAATACCGAGAGGAGTCAGGAGTATGAATTTCGTCCATCAGGTAAATGGTATTCCCAAGTTTGCCAAATTCATATTTGGTATCGGCCAAAATCAGTCCCTGCTTTGCAGCAATCTGCTTGCCTCTTTCGAAGAGTGCTAAAGTATATTGTTCCAGTATTGCCCATTCGGTTTCGGTTGCCAATCCATCTGCAATAATTGCCGCAGGTGAAATATCCTCATCGTGACCTTCGGAAGCCTTGGTAGAAGGAGTAATAATGGGGGAGGGGAAAAAGTCGTTTTCTTTCAATCCCTCAGGCAGAGCGGCACCGCATAATAAACGATCCCCTTTTTGATAGGTTCTCCAAGCGTGACCAACCAAATTACCCCTTACTACCATTTCAATCTTAAATGGAATACATTTTCTGCCAATAGACACTTGTGGGGCAGGAGAGCTGTGTAGCCAGTTGGGACATATATCTAAGGTATTTTGCAGCATATATGCAGCAATTTGGTTTAGTACCTGTCCTTTATAAGGGATGGTTTTAGGAAGTATAACATCAAAAGCCGAAATGCGGTTGCTGGCTATCATCACCAACCAGTTTTTACCTATTGAATAAACATCTCTTACTTTTCCTTTGTAAAAATCAGTTTGAAGGGGGAATTTATTTGCTACCATGGTTCAAAAATAGAACGGGATTTGTCGAAAACTTAAAGGGAGATTATTTTTTTGTCCACAAATTAATTTATTCATTAATAAATTAAATTTTTACAAGAACTTAACAAATCCTATTTTGCTTAACATTTTAACCAAATATTGCTATTATGAGAAGACTATTAACCCCACTAGGCTTGTCTGTTTTTGCGCTTTTGCTCACATTATCTGTAGCAGCACAACAAGCAACTACCGTTTCAGGTAGCGTAAAGAACGGAAAATCAAAAGAATTACTTTCCGCAGTGTCCATTTCGGTAAAAGGAGGTACAGCAGGTACCTACACAGATGATAAGGGCATATTTAAATTTTCGACTGTACAAAAATTACCTTTCACCCTTATTGTATCATCGGTTGGATATGCCAACAAAGAAGTAAGTATCAAAGAAAATAATCAACAAGTAAGTGTTGAACTTGAAACTGCCTTCACGTTAGGTAGTGAAATAGTAGTATCTGCATCTAGGGTGCCAGAGCGTATTTTGGAATCTCCTGTTTCTATTGAAAGAATCAGCTCCGCAGCAATTCGTAATTCACCAGCAGCCAATTATTACGATATGATAGCCAACCTGAAAGGGGTGGATGTAGTGTCAGCTAGTTTAACTTTCACTAGTGTTAGTACACGTGGTTTCAACAGCAGTGGAAACAATCGCTTAAACCAGATTGTTGATGGAATGGACAACCAAGCTCCGGGACTCAATTTTGCGGTTGGTAGTTTTATTGGATTGACTGAATTAGATGTTGACAATATAGAACTCCTACAAGGTGCTTCATCTGCATTATACGGGCCAGGAGGTACCAATGGTACTTTGCTCATTAACAGTAAGAACCCTTTTAAACACCAAGGTTTGAGCTTTCAGATTAAACAAGGTGCAAATCATATAGATAGTAAGCAACGTCCGAGATCTCCTTATTACGATTGGAGTGTTCGTTTTGCGGCAAAAGTATCTGATAAATTTGCCTATAAAATCAATGCCCAGTTTGTACAAGCGCAGGATTGGTTGGCCAATAATGATGGCAACTATCTGCGTACTCCATTATCTGCTTCTCCAAACGGAGAAGTGAAGGGTGGTACTCGTTTGTCTGATCCTAATTATGACGGTATTAATACATATGGTGATGAAACCAATACAGATTTGCGTGGTGCATTTGCTGGTGTAATTTCAGCCAATCCTTTTTTAGGTCTTATTCCTGGCAATACATTTCCTGGTATTGCTGCACCAACACCCATTCCATCTTCAGCAGTGCTTGGTTATTTTGCAAGCCGACCAAATTTTGTTTCTAGAACGGGGTACAATGAAAACCAAGTAGTTGATCCAACAACTGTGAACTTTAAATTAGGCGGTGCTTTTCATTATAAAATAAACGACAAGGTAGAAGCCATTTTAGCAGGCCAGTGGGGAACGGGTAATACTGTTTATACCGGTTCGGATCGGTATGCATTGAAAGAACTTAAAATGGCTCAATATAAATTGGAATTTAAAGCAAAAAATTGGTATATCAGAACCTATGTAACCCGTGAAAATTCTGGTAGCTCTTATAATGCTACCATTACTACTCGCCTCTTTAATGAAGCCTGGAAGCCAAGTGCTACACAATGGTATCCTCAATTTGTAGGTGCAACTGTTAGTGGTGCTACTAATTTGTACATCCAGTCACTAGGAGCTGGTTATGGAGCTGGTTTAGCCGCCGGATTAAGTCCAGCCGCCGCATTGGCTGCTGCTCAAGCAGGTGCTCCCAATCTTGTTGCTCAGAATGAGTTGAATATTTTTAATGCAGCTCGTGGGGTTGCCGATATTGGTCGCCCTATTGGCTTTGTAGGTAATAATCCACTTTTCCAAAATGTAGCTAATACACCTATTTCTAAAGGGGGTGGTTTGTTTGTAGATAAAACAGGCTTGAATTCGTTGGAAGGCCAATACAACCTTACAGACGCATTAGGATTGGCAAAGCACGGAACTGATTTATTAGTAGGTGCCAATATTCGTCAATACGTATTAAATTCAAAAGGCACTTTATTCGCAGATACCATGGGAGTGATTAAAATCATGGAGTCGGGTGCTTATCTTCAGGTTTCTCAAAAACTATTGGGAGATCGGTTGAAAATAACGGCTTCTGGTCGCTACGATAAAAATACCAACTTCAAAGGTCGCTTTACCCCTAGGGTATCTGCAGTTGTAAAACTTGCACAAGATCATAACCTGCGTTTCTCTTACCAATCTGCATACCGTTTTCCTACTACTCAAAACCAGTGGATTAACCTTTTAGTAGGTGGTGGGCAGCGTTTAATGGGTGGAGTTCCAGAATTAAGAAATGGATATAATTTTGATGGAAATCCAGCTTATACCGTAGCAAGTGTTCAAGCTTTTGGAGCAAGTGTATTGGGTGGTGCTCCTAATCCTGCATTATTGCAGCAGCAGCAGTTTGGCGAATTCAAACCCGAATCTACCACTTCATTTGAAGTGGGTTATAAGGGCTTAATTGCAAAACGTTTGTTGATTGATGTATACGCATATACTGCTAAATACAGAGATTTTATCAGTGGTGTTACGGTGCTTCAAGCTAGAGCGGGACTTCCTGCTTCACCTTTCAACTTATTAAGTGCCAACACCCGTATTGGTTACAGCATTTCTGTAAATGCGCCCGGTACGGTTGACGTAAAGGGTTGGGGTGCTTCAGTTGAATATATGATGCCTAAGAATTTTTCTGTAAGTGCTAATATTTATTCTGATGAAATTGGTGATTTACCAGTAGGATTTGTTTCTTATTTTAACACCCCTAAATACAGAACTAATATCGGATTCGGAAACAGTGGATTTGGTAAAGACAATCGACTTGCATTTAATATGATGTATAGATGGGTAGACCAGTTCAATTATGAAGGAACTTTTGCAGTTGGAAAAGTACCTTCATATTCAACAGTAGATGCTATGGTGAGTTATAAATTGCCTAAAACAAAATCTCTTATTAAAATTGGGGGTACCAATATCTTCAACAAATACTATTACAACGGATTCGGCAATATACAAATCGGTGGTTTGTATTATGTGAGTTACGGATGGAATGTGTTTTAGTTGATCTGGCATAAAAAAATAAAAATCCCCGTTTGGCGAAAGTCCAGCGGGGATTTTTGGTTTTGTAAGCCTTAATCTTCTATTTTTGTGTTCATTTTAAAATAACTGACTATGCGATCAATTGCTTTTAGAGAAGCGCTTCGGGAAGCGATGAGTGAAGAAATGAGAAGAGACGATAAAGTGTTTCTTATGGGCGAGGAAGTGGCTGAGTACAACGGGGCTTACAAAGTGAGTCAAGGTATGCTTGCCGAATTTGGCGCCAAGCGTGTAATTGATACACCCATTGCTGAATTGGGCTTTACAGCAGTAGCTGTTGGTGCAGCTCAGAGTGGCCTTAGGCCCATTGTTGAATTCATGACATGGAATTTTGCTGTACTAGCAATGGATCAGATTCTCAATACTGCATCTAAAATGCTGGCAATGAGTGGTGGTCAAATCAGTTGTCCCATCGTTTTCAGAGGGCCGAACGGCAGTGCTGGTCAACTCGGCGCCCAGCACTCTACCGCTTTTGAAAGTTATTATGCCAATATACCCGGTTTGAAAGTGGTTTCTCCTTCTAATGGATATGATGCAAAGGGATTGATGAAGCAGGCCATTCGTTACGAGCAAGACCCGGTAATGTTTATGGAAAGCGAAGTGATGTATGGTGATAAATCTGATATACCTGATGAAGAGTATTATATTCCACTGGGAAAAGCAGATGTAAAAAAACAAGGTCGCGATATAACCATTGTCTCCTACAATAAAATGATGAAAGTAGCGCTGGGAGCTGCAGCAGAACTGGAGAAAGAAGGAATCAGTGCAGAAGTAATTGATTTAAGAACCATTCGTCCATTAGATTGGATGACCATATTAGAAAGCGTTAAAAAAACCAATCGCTTGGTAATTGTAGAAGAACAGTGGCCTTTTGCCTCTATCTCTTCTGAAATAAGCTATCAAATTCAAAAGGAAGGCTTTGATTATTTAGACGCACCCATTAGAAGAATTACCAGTGCAGATGCACCTATGCACTATGCGCCTAACTTAACTGCACTGGCTATGCCCGATATCAGTAGAACGGTTAAGCTGGTGAAAGAAGTGATGTATCAAAAAAAATAATGATTTCCAATATTTAATAAGGCCCGATTTATTTCGGGCTTTGTTGTTTAATCAATATGCGATTTTTACTGCTAAAAATAGGATCCATTTTTATTTGCCCCTTATTGTTTTTTACGGCTGCGACTGCTCAGCAAAAAGCGACGGAAAAAAATGATACACTCCTTCATGAAGTGGTGGTTCATGCATTCAACAGCAGCTCTAAATGGAAAGATATTCCGGCTGCTATTGCAGTATTAAATAAAAAAGATTTAGAACAGTACTCACCAGCTTCTTTGGTACCCATCATGAATACCATTCCAGGTATTAGAATGGAAGAGCGTTCACCAGGCAGCTATCGGTTATCAGTTAGAGGTAGCTTGTTAAGATCTCCTTTTGGTGTACGTAATATTAAAGTTTATTGGAATGGTATTCCACTTTCCGATGCTACTGGTAACACCTATTTGAACTTACTCGATATTACCCAAGTTGATAAGATAGAAATAGCCAAAGGGCCTGCCGCCAGCATATATGGCGCAGGAACTGGCGGCGCATTGCTGCTAGAAAATTCACTGGGGTTTACTGATTCAGCCAAACAAATAATTCAAGGAGCATTTACGAACGGTTCTTTTGGATATAACCAACAATCGTTGGAATGGATCAGTAGCAATAAAAAATTCGCAACTTCCATTCAACTGTACCGACTTCAATCCAATGGCTATAGAGAGCAATCAGCAATGCTGCGTTCGGGATTGCAGTGGCGGACGATCACACGGGCGAATAAAAATATTTTCAGAACCACTTTGTTTTATACCGATTTATTTTACCAAACACCTGGAGGAATTACCCTTGCACAAATGCAAGTGAATCCTATACAGGCAAGGCAAGCAGCAGGGGTATTACCCGGAGCTGTAACACAAAAAACGGCTATTTATAACAGGACTTTTTGGGGTGCTTTGCAACACGAAAAAATGGTGACGGAAAAAGTTAAACTAAATAGTTTCTTAAGCATCAATAAAACCCTATTCGAAAATCCTTTTATCACCAATTATGAAAAACGAAATGAATTAAATCTTGCAGTGGGCATGCAAGTATTGGTTCAGCCCCTGTTGGCTTTGCCGCAATTGCAATGGGTGAGCGGGTTTGAGTGGATGGTGAATGAATCGGGTATTCGCCAATACAATAATAATAAGGGCACTGCAAGCAGCTTTATATCAGAAGATATTATTGTAAGTAAACAAGGATTTATTTTTACCCAACTTCAACTTCCATTGAGAAAAAACTTACTGGTACAAGCTGGTTTCAGCATCAATCAACAATCGTTTGAATATAAGCGATTGAATACAATGAACAATTCATTTACACTTAGAAAAATAAATGCACCCTTTGTACCGCGACTTTCTATCGCTTATAAAATAAATTCAGCTATAAGCACTTATGCCATTTTAGCAAAAGGATTTTCTGCTCCTAGTCTAGCTGAGATAAGACCATCAGATGGGAATTTTTATCCCTTCCTGAATGCAGAAAAAGGATGGAATATGGAAGCAGGTATTCGAGGTGCATTGTTCCATCAAAAGCTTTTATTTGATATTGGTATCTATCAATTTAAATTACAAGATGCTATTGTAAGAAGAAATGATGCGGCTGGTGCTGAATATTTTATTAATGCAGGAAATACAAGGCAGTCGGGACTGGAAGCTTTATTGAAATATCGGATATTGCAGCATATCCATTCTTTTATTCGCAACGCAAGTATATCGGCGAGTTTCAGCTATCAACCCTATATTTTTATGGATTATAAGCAAGGGAGTACCGACTATTCTGGGAATGCGTTGACTGGTGTTCCCAAAACCATTGCAGTGGTAGGATTTGATATCAGTACCGCTTATGGTTATATACAAAGCAGTATCAATGCAACCAGTAAAATTCCACTCAATGATGCCAATACCTTAGCGGCAGAGGCTTATGAATTACTACAAGTTAAGGTTGGTAGAAAATTTGTAATGAAAGGGCAATCCTTTGATGTTTTTATTGGAGGAGATAATTTACTGAATCACAATTACAGTCTCGGAAATGATATTAATGCAGCGGGAAATCGTTATTTTAACCCTGCTGCGTTGCGCAATTGGTATGCGGGATTGAGGTTCAGCTTTCAATGATTAACTTTGTAAATAATTTATTCTATGGCAAGCATATTGATTATTGATGATGAACGTTCTATAAGGAATGTATTAAAAGACATACTGGGCAATGAGGGCTATCAGGTAGAGGAAGCAGCGGATGGGGAAGAGGGGCTGAAAAAATTTAAGGCAGCTATATATGATGTGGTGCTTTGTGATATTAAAATGCCAAAACTTGATGGGATTGAATTTTTACAGAAGGCCAAGGAAATCAATGCCGATATTCCTGTGATCATGATTAGTGGACACGGTAATATTGATACCGCAGTAGACGCAGTAAAGAAGGGGGCATTTGATTATATTTCTAAGCCACCAGATTTGAATAGACTGCTTATTACCATTCGAAATGCCCTAGACCGAACTGTATTGGTGCTGGAGGCAAAAGTGCTGAAAAAGAAAGTAGCCAAAGTGCAGGAGATGATTGGTAACGCCCTGCCCATTCAAAAAATAAAAGAGACCATTGAAAAAGTAGCACCTACGGATGCTCGGGTACTAATAACGGGTGAGAATGGGAGTGGAAAAGAATTGGTGGCTCGCTGGCTGCATCAAAAGAGTGCACGCAATGCCAATCCAATTATTGAAGTGAACTGTGCAGCAATACCTGGAGAGCTGATAGAAAGTGAATTATTTGGACACGAAAAAGGCTCATTTACCTCTGCAATAAAGCAGCGAATTGGAAAGTTTGAGCAAGCAAATGGGGGAACGCTTTTTTTGGATGAGATAGGAGATATGAGCCTAAGCGCACAAGCAAAAGTGCTGAGAGCATTACAAGAGGGAAAAATAACAAGGGTAGGGGGCGACAAAGAAATTTCGGTAGATGTGCGGGTATTAGCCGCAACCAATAAGGACTTATTAAAGGAGGTAGAAGCAAAAAATTTTAGGCTCGATTTATACCACCGCCTCGGTGTAATTCTCATTCATATGCCTTCATTAAATGAGCGCATAGAAGATATTCCCTTACTTACAGCGTATTTTTTGGAAGTAATAGCCGCCGAATACGGTCAATCCAAAAAAAATATCGCCAAAAAAGCAATGGAGGAATTGCAGAAGCATAACTGGACGGGTAATATACGCGAGTTGAGGAATGTAGTGGAGCGCCTCATCATTCTATCTGGGAAAGAAATTGTAGCAGAAGACGTAAAAAATCATATTTAGCAAAACTTTTGACTTTAAATGAATGCATTGTATTTGAAATAGATACATTTGCTATTACTAAAACAATGCTGTTATGGGTTGGTTGATTTTTATTGTCGGAATAATTGGTTGGCATTTCGGTTTATATGGAATGTTTAAAAAAGCTGGAATTGCTCCTTGGAAGGCATTGGTGCCATTCTATAATACTTGGGAGATTGTGCATATTACGGGTATTCCAAAGTATTGGTTTTGGTTGCAGTTTATTCCCATTGCTGGTCAGTTTATTACTATCTGGATCACCATTATTTTTGTAATGCAGTTTAAAAAAGTATCAGTACCAGCGCATGCCGCAGTGGTATTCATACCTTTTATATACTTTCCTTATCTGGGCTTTTCTGAGAAAGTAAAATGGTATGGGCCAGCGTCGCTGAAATTATATTATAAACCAGCATCCCGCGAATGGATAGATGCGGGTGTATTTGCGGTGGTAGCTGCAACGCTGATCAGAACATTTGTTTTTGAAGCTTATGTGATTCCTACAGAGAGTATGGAAAAGAGTTTGCTGGTAAATGATTTTCTCTTTGTAAGTAAAATGAGTTACGGACCTCGAATACCCCAGACGCCCATCTCTTTTCCTTTTGTACACAATATCATGCCCTTTTCATTAACAACGCCTTCTTATATTAAAGAAGTACAATTGCCATATAAGCGATTGCCAGCGCTTACCAATGTAAAAAGAAACGATGCGGTGGTATTTAATTTTCCTGCTGGTGATACCATTATTAATTTGCCAGAGTTTGGCAGTAAGCAAACGTATTATGAAGTATTGCGCAGCAGTCAATTTAAAAATAATAGAGAAGCATTGTTTGCTGAATATCCCATTCTAGTGCATCCGGCAGACAAGACCGATAACTATATAAAGCGATGCGTTGCAGTTGCAGGTGATATATTACAGGTTAAAAATGCAGATCTATTCATTAACGGACAACTTGCATATATCCCTCAGGGAGCACAGACCGATTATATAGTGGCTACCAATGGTTCGGGTTTTAGCGAAGAATTTTTGAAAGATGAGTTGGGCATAGATGCGGAAGCCAATAATGGTCAGTTTTCACCCGGTGCAGAAAAAGGGAGTTATTATTTTAATATTACGGCAGAAGAAGCGCAGAAAGTAAAAAAATATCCTGGAGTAATATCTGTCACTAAATATGTGGATACCAATATGGGTATTTTCTTTCCAAATGATGAGGCCAATTATCCATGGTCGCTGGACAATTACGGCCCTATCACCATTCCTAAAAAAGGCGTTGCAATAGCCATTAATACCAATACCATTTCATTGTATAGGCGACTGATTACGGTGTATGAAAAAAATACATTGGAAGAACTGGGCGGGAAATTCATCATTAATGGAAAAGAAATGACAAGCTACACGCCCCAGTTGAATTATTATTGGATGATGGGAGACAATCGGCATAGGAGTCAGGACAGTCGCTTTTGGGGATTTGTTCCTGAAACGTATATAGTGGGTAAAGCATCATTAATTTGGTTTAGTTGGAATAAGGGTCCGAGGTGGAGTCGTATTTTTAAAGTGATCAGATAAAATTTGTATATTGAATTACGAAAGGGTCTTCTCTGCGAAAGTAGGGGAGACTTTTTTGTAAAAAAGGTAAGTATGAAGAAGAAAGCAGTGCAATTTGAATACGAAGTATACCCATCTGTAAAAAACTTAGAAAAGGAAGATATTATACTTTTAGAGAAAGCTAGGGTGGTAACCGAGACTGCTTATGCGCCTTATTCTGATTTTCAGGTGGGTGCAGTCGCTTTATTGGCAAACGGCGAAATGGTGCAAGGGAGTAATCAAGAAAATGCAAGCTATCCCGTAGGGTTGTGTGCAGAGCGGGTGTTATTGTCGGCCATATCATCAATACATTCTAATATGCAAATAAAAACAATAGCCATCAGCTATAACAATTTGAATGGAAAAAGTAATAGACCTATTTCACCTTGTGGAATTTGTAGGCAAACACTATTAGAGTATGAAATGCGACAGAAGCATCCGATACGGATAATTATGGGCGGTATGGATGGAAAAGTATTTGTGATACCGAATGCGGGAATGTTACTGCCATTGAGTTTTACGGGAGATGATTTGAAATAAATGGGTGCTTTTAGCTACTCCCTTCCTTCATATTGCTGCACTGAGTGTGTAAATAGAATTTAAATATTTAAGAACTCTTGTTTGAATTTGGGTTCTAGGTATGATTTTGATTTTAATGAAATTATTGAGACAATTAGAAAAAAGCAGAAAAACTATTTAAACCAATAAATTAAATTTAGTTGAAAAGTTCTGTTATAATTGTAGCCAAAAATTTCAGGTCTTAGATTTAGTTGTGATTGCCCTATTGTGTAACGTGTTTCTAATGCTATTTTTTTTGTAAAATTATAGCGGAGCCCACCAGCAAGGCAAAGATCAATTTTTTTATACTTATCTATAACAGAAAATTCGGCGTTATTGGTTTTTATTTTTGCACCTATTAAATAGTTTAGTTCTGGGCCAAGATGAAATGAAACTTTATCAGATATTTGATATTCAAATAGAATTGGCAATGTTAAATATGAAAAACTATTACTAGTTGTTCCATTTGGTATTAATATACTACTGAATCCTTTGTGTGACAATAGATATTCTATATTGATGAAGCAGTTTTTATTGAGCTTTAATTTTGTTAGCGCACCTGTGTTAAAATTCAATTTTGAAGTGAAGTTATTGTAAGATGAATTATATACAGTTGACAGATTGAGGCCTGCTTTGTATCCCCAATTTACTTGACCGAAAGATTCTGTAAAAAAAGATATATTAATGATTGTAATAAAGACTGCTTTTTTCATGGATTTGGTTTTAATATGCCTTAAACTACTGCTGCTTATAAACTACTAGCCCACTTATTTTAAAATTTCTGGAGATATTAAAACGAAGTCATATTTTTCAATTAGCTTATAAGTATCTAAAGTAATTGTGTTGTCGTATCTCATTTTGAGTGTTAGTGATCGTAGGTCAACCAATACCCACTTTTCTTTATCATATAATTTTGAAAAAACTTTAGGGTTCTCATTTTTCATTTCTTCTAAGTCATCAGTTATTACTCCTTTTTCTTCTGTATAACGTACCATAAAATATACGTTAGAAAAGTTAGTTTTATTTCTTTGTGATAGTTCGAATAGAGCGTTTCCAATATCATACAAATTAGTTTGCAGGTTCATTCCCTTAGCTAAATGATTATTCCCCAGTTTGAAAAATATTTTTTCTTTTTTATTTTTCAGTGCATAATAATTGGTAAAAAAATTATGTTTCATTAATGATGCTCTGAGTAAATTATCGTCATCGCTGTAAATTTTAATAGATGTTTTTATTCCCTCTAAAATAGCTTTGTTTTTTACTTGGGCAACTACTTTTTTAAGACTGTCTAATAATTCAAAATCAGGCATCCACCATTTTGCTTTCAGGCTATCGTATACGCCCTTATATTTAAGTTTTAACTGTTGGGGTTGAGCTTGATATATTTTATCAATACAGTAAGGGAAGGTTTGTTGAAACTCTTGATCAATTCCCCAAATAGAATAACCAAATTTATTAGCTGTTGTAAGCATGCTTATATCTTCTTTGGTCTGAAAAAATGGGAAACTAGTAAAATCAGGGCGCTCTTTTGCAATTTGTAAAATAGTATCTAATGGGTTTTTGGTTTTTGCAATACGCATAAGCTCCATAGAGACAAATGGACTGGTTTCAACGCACCAAGTTTTATAACCATATTTTGAAGCGCTCTCTAAAGCATAGCTTGTTAATTGTGAGAGTAGCGGCGAGTTATGGTATTCACCCCAAGCCACAAATTGGTTTTCTGCGAAAAGATTTTCTATGATTGTCCATGCTTTCCCGATTGGTTTTTGACCATTAAAACTAAAGTAATTGGTGTTTTCTAAAATACATTTCGAAAATTTTTCTTCATCCGTAATTTTCTTTTTTGTTTGCGCAAAACTAAAATTCAGAATAAATAGCGAAATGATTAGTAAGGGTTTATTCATGGGGGTATATATTCTTTTTCGGTTTCCACTCCTGTAAATTATTAAAATATTCAATTTCTGATAATCTAATAAGGTTGTTTATTGAGTAGGAAATTTAGTAATGTCCATAAAGAAAATCTCCCAAGTGTGTCCATCAAAATCTTCAAGCGTTCGCTGTTGCATAAAACCATAATCTTTCATTTCGGTTGGTTCAATTCCGCCAGCGTTAAGTGCATTAGTCATTAAATTATTCACTTCATCTAAGCTATCTAGTGATAATGAAAAAAGTGCAGCTAAATTTAATTTTGAGTCAGCCAGCGGCTTGGTAGCAAAAGTTTTAAACTTTTCGTATGACATGATCATTACAAAAATATGCTCACTCCACACCATGCATTTTGATGTTTCATCTGAAAATTGCGGATTATTAGTAAATCCTAATGCAGTGTAAAAGTTCATTGAAAGTTGAAGGTCTTTTACAGGGAAATTGATGAAAATTTGTTTTGCCATTTTATTTTTTTTAGTTGTAGGGTGATTGTATTCCCCTTTAATATAGCTAATTAAATCAGCTGTAAAATACTCATTATTATTAATATAAAAATTAACAGAAGCATTTAAGCCTGCTAGAAGCCTGTGCTTCCTTTTCCACCCCAGTCTAATACTTCTAAATTATTATTGGTATATCCTTTTATGAAAATTGACTTAAAATTTTGTTGTGAAGCCATTTCCATATTGGATTATTATCATGCAAGCGAACACCTATACCAGTTTGTATAAACTTATTTTAGCGATAAAATGGCAGGTAAAATTTGGGTAGAAAAACAAGAAGAATTATTGAAAGAGGGTAGGGATACAGATGTGACACAAAACATAGTAGACCTATCTGGCAATAATGAGAAAGCGCAAAATATAATAGACTACTACCAAGGTAATATACAGCGGATGGATTACAGCAAGTATAAAAAATAGGAGTAGGTATAATAGGTTCTGGCGCTATCGAGTCGGCATATAGAACCGTAATACAAAAAAGAATGAAATTATCGGGGCAGAGATGAAGTAAAGAAGGTGCACAAAATATGCAGCATCTAAGAACTTGCTCCATAAACAAACAGTGGGCTAAAGTTATCCAGTTAACTAGGATTAATGCCATAGAAGTCGCTTAATTTGCCAAAATTTGAATTGCACCCCTAAAATGGCTGAATTAAAAGATAAACGCATTATTTTCACATTCGATTAGTGTCACCGAAGCTAGTTTGGAGATACGCATAAACGCATTGAACAGTTCTTTAATAATTGCCAAATGGTTGGCTTTACGGGCACACCTATTTTTGCCGATAACGCCTCTAAAAATGAATACGGTAAGCGAACCACCAAAGATTTATTTGAAGACTGCTTACACAAATATGTTATAACCGATGCAATAAAAGACGAAAATGTGTTGAAGTTTTCTGTAGAATATGTGGGCAGGTTGGAAAAAGTAGGCGACAGAATTTTAAAACGTATTATTGACTTTGTAGAAATATTTATAAACGGGATTGTCCGATAATTCGATGTAAAAAATAAAATAAATGTATGAAATATTTACCACTAGATCCTACCATATTCATCCAGAATAGGAAAAGATTTGTTCAGAAAATGATGCCCAACAGCATTGCAGTTTTTGTGAGCAATGATGAGTGGCCCAGCAATGGCGATGCATTACATGGGTTTAAACAAAACAGCGATTTGTTTTGGTTGAGCGGTATTGTACAAGAAGATTCAATGCTGGTTATATTTCCCGATTGTCCCGACCCTAAATATAGAGAAGTATTGGTATTGGTGAGACCTAATACTTTGAAGGAAAAATGGGATGGAAAGCGATTGCGTGCTGAAGAAGCCAAATCTATTTCTGGTATAAAATCTATCATTTGGGTAGATCATATAGCCGCACTTTTGCAAGGATGGATTCACCTTGCCGATTTTATTTATTTAAACAGTAATGAGAATGATAGAAAAGCAACTGCTGTAAGAACTAGAGACTACCGGTTTATAGATGAAATGAAAGCCAGCTATCCTTTGCATTCATTTGAACGTGCAGCAAAAATCATGAAGGGATTAAGATCCATCAAAACAAAAGAGGAAATCACTGTTGTTCAACAAGCTATTGATATTACAGATGCTACTTTCAAACGCTTATTACAATTCATAAAGCCGGGTGTAAATGAATTCGAAATTGAAGCAGAAATATGGCATAGTTTTTTAAGTCAACGCGCTACAGGGCCCGCTTATGCAAGTATTATTGCCAGTGGCGACCATGCTCGAACCTTACATTATATAGCCAATAATGCGGTATGTGAAGATGGATCTTTAGTATTAATGGATTTTGGCGCAGAATATGGCGGATACTGTGCTGATTTAACCAGGACCATTCCTGTTAATGGCAAATTTTCGAAGCGACAAAAAATGGTGTACAATGCCTGCCTGCATTTACATAATTATGCAAAATCTATTTTAAAACCTGGTATTTCTCTTGTTGATTATACCGATAAAGTAGGAGTTGAAGCCAACCAACAGTTTCTTAAAATAGGACTGCTGAATAAGTCCGATATTAAAAATGAGGACAAGGACAATCCCGCTTATCGCAAATTCTTGTACCATGGTATTTCACATCATTTGGGTATTGACGTGCACGATCTTGGTACTCGCCATGAGCCCATTCGTGCGGGTATGCTGCTCACTATTGAGCCTGGTATTTATATTGAAGAAGAAAAAATGGGTATTAGAATAGAAAATAATGTTTGGATTACTAAGAATGGCAATATAGATTTAATGAAAAATATTCCAATTACAGTAGAAGAAATTGAATCTTTGATGAAGCGACGGTAGACCGTGGAAAATTTAAAATTATACAATGAAAAAACATATACCCAATTTATTTACCCTGTTGAACCTGTTTTTAGGCTGTTTAGCGGTGCTGTATATTTTACAACCGGGACTTAGTTTAACCGTAAGTATTGAAGGAGATAATCTAGTGGTACTTCCAGAAAAAATAGCCCTTGCTAGTTGGTGCATTTTTGCAGCAGCGGGCGTGGATTTTTTAGATGGCTTTGTGGCAAGATGGATGAAATTGCCTTCTGAATTAGGCAAGCAATTAGATTCATTGGCCGATTTGGTGAGTTTTGGAGTGGCACCTGGTTTTATTGTCTTGCAATTTTTAAGGTTTTGCTTCTCTCAAGAAGCTGGCGGTTTAGATATCAGTATGCTGTGGTTATTACCTGCATTGCTCATTCCTTGCGCTGGTGCATATAGGCTGGCTCGCTTCAACCTAGATAAGTCTCAACAATTTGGATTTAAAGGAATTCCAATACCTGCCATCGGCATTTTTATTGCTTCCTTACCCTTGGCCTATTGGTATGCAAAGGATGAATGGATGGTAAGTTTATTCATGAATAAATGGGTTTGGTATGCTTTGATATTGGTTGTTTGTTATGGTATGATCTCTACACTGCCCATGCTGGCATTGAAATTTAATGGACTGAGCTTTAAAAAAGCCATTCCTTTTCTCATTATTTTAACCGTTTCTGTTGTGATTGCCTTAATATTTGGTTGGTTATCAATTTCAGTCGGCTTTTTTACTTATGTAATTCTATCTTTGCTTTTCAACAAGCAAAATCAACTGCCATAATTAGCTTAAAGCAATTATAAATAAAACAATATGAAGTACACAGTCGCTGTTAATATAATGCCTCTAAAAAATTTATTAGATCCACAAGGTAAAGCCGTGTTGGGTGGGTTGGGTAATTTGGGTATTCATGCAATTGAAGACGTGAGGGTTGGAAAGCATATCACACTTTCCATAGAAGCTGCCAATGCGGAAGAAGCAAAATCCATTGCAGAAAATGCGAGTAAACAATTATTGGCCAACCAAGTGATGGAATTTTTTGAGATCGCTATAATCGATTAATTTGCTTTATCTAGTTCCTACACCAATTGGTAATCTTAAAGACATTACACTACGAGCTATTGAAGTGCTAAAATCAGTAGATCTAATTCTATGTGAAGACACCAGAACTTCTTCTAAGTTGCTCAAGCATTATGAGATAGAAAAGCCACTATCTCCCTATCATCAACACAATGAGCATAAAATAGTAGATCATTTAGCAGATCAATTAAGCGCTGGTAAAAAAATGGCACTGATTACCGATGCAGGAACACCCGGTATTTCTGATCCCGCATTTTTATTGGTACGTACTTGTGTTAAACGATCCATTCAAATAATATGTTTACCAGGCGCAGCAGCATTCGTGCCTGCACTTGTAAACAGTGGTATTCCAACCAATCGTTTTGTATTTGAAGGCTTTCTGCCACCCAAAAAAGGTCGCCAAACCCTATTGAAGAAATTGGCCGAAGAAGAAAGAACGATGGTATTTTATGAGAGCCCGATGCGACTCGTAAAAACACTAGAAGAATTTTCCATCTATTTTGGAGCCGACAGACCTAGTTCTGTGAGTAGAGAACTTACCAAAATGTTTGAAGAAAATAAGCAGGGAACCTTACAAGAACTAGCCACTTATTTTAAATTAAAAACAGTGAAGGGAGAAATTGTTATAGTAGTTGGAGGAAAACAATAGCAAGTTGATCTGCTCCACAACTATTTGGGTTATAAAAAATATTATTTCTAAACTATAATATAAATCTATGAAGAAGATAATAACCATCTACTTTATGTTTAGCTTGCTAATTTCAACACTATCAGCCCAGCCTGATCGTTGGCAACAAAAAATAAAGTATAATATAGATGTGAAATTAGATGTACTGACCAATCGGTTTAGCGGGACAGAAAAGCTGGAGTATTTTAATCAATCACCCGACACTTTGAAGCGTATTTTCTTACACTTGTATTGGAACGCATTTCAGCCCAATAGCAGTATGGATATACGCAGTAAAGAGATGGGGAAGACCGTGTTGGCTGATCCAAGAAGAAACAATGATGGACTCGATTGGGATGCACGTGTGAAGGATAGAATTGGCAAACTAACACCAGACGAAATAGGTTACCAACGCGTAAAATCAGTTCAAATAAATGGTGTAGCCCAGTTATTAAAAGAACAGGAAACTATTTTAGAAGTGGTGTTGAGTAAACCAATTTTACCGAAATCAAAAACCAATATTGATATTGTTTTTGAGGCACAGGTTCCATTGCAAGTGCGCAGGAGTGGGAGAGACAATAAGGAAGGTATTCGTTACAGTATGAGCCAGTGGTATCCTAAAATGGTAGAATACGATTACCAAGGGTGGAATGCCAATCCCTATATAGCAAGGGAATTCTATGGTGTTTGGGGAGATTATGAGGTGAATATTACCATCGATAAAAATTATATGGTTGCAGCAGGTGGGGATTTGTTAAATGCTCAGGAAGTAGGTTTTGGGTATCAGCAAATAGGCGTAATGCCAAAGCCTATTATTGGGAATATGCTTACCTGGAAATGGCAGGCTTACAATGTGCACGATTTTATGTGGGCTGCAGATCCAACCTATAAAATGATTACCAGAACAACCGATAAAGGGCCTTTACTTAGAATTGTTTATAAGCAAGTGGACTCCTTAGAAAATCGTTGGCAAAAAATGGCAGATACCTGTGCCATGTCTTATCCCTTGATATCAAAATCGTTTGGAGCTTATCCATACAAGACTTATACTTTTATTCAAGGTGGTGATGGGGGAATGGAATATCCGATGGCTACATTAATTAAGTCAGCCAGTATTGGAACGGCCATTCATGAATGGATGCATAGTTGGTATCAAATGATATTGGGAACCAATGAAGCTTTGTATCCTTGGATGGATGAAGGGTTTACCGATTATTCAAGTACGAGGGTGATGGCAACACTTAGAAATCAGCCCGGTTTCTCGCATGAAGCATCATACAAAAGTTATCTATCGTTGGCAAAGAGTGGATACGAGGAACCTGCTAGTACCCATGCAGATCATTTCAATACCAATTATGCATACAGTACCGCAGCATATAGTAAGGGTGCCGTATTTATTACACAATTAGGCTATATAGTGGGCGACAGTATTAGGGATAAAATACTGCTCAGTTATTACAATGCATGGAAGTTCAAACATCCCAATCCGAATGATTTTATTCGTGTTGCAGAGAAAGAAAGTGGGATGGAACTTGACTGGTACAAAGAATATTGGATTAATACTACCAAAACAATCGATTATAGTGTAGGAGATATTGCAATATCAGATGGCAAAACAGGCATTACAATAAAGCGAATTGGAAAAATGCCAATGCCAATTGATGTGCTGCTTACCTTTAAAGATGGTACACAGGAACTGCATACTATTCCGTTGAACCTGATGTATGGGGTGAAGCCGGCTGAAAGTACAATACCACTAACAGTTCATGCTGCTTGGAGATGGACTCACCCTGATTATATTTTTACCACATTGAGGGCAATAAAAGATCTTAAATCTATTGAAATAGATCCAAGTATGCGCATGGCCGATGTGAATCGGTCGAATAATAAATTGGTTATACCAGATTAGACCGTTGATCATTGTTAACGCGCTACGTGTAGGATGTATTTTTCTTCAAAATATTCCTCTGGAAATATTTTACGAATGGGCATCATCTTAGGACGTGCGCCACTTTCGAAAATTTCCTGTGCAAGATCACCGCCTTTTAATGAGATCAATCCATTTCGAATGGTATCGGGGCCAGAAGCATTTCCTGCTTGCTTTTTCAATAAGGGCATACTCCATTTCAACAAGTCTTTAAGCGGGGCTACAGCCCTAGAAATGGCATAGTCAAATTTTCTATTTTTAATATCTTCGGCTCGAGTTTGTTGCGTAGTAATATTTAGAATGCCTGCACCTTCACAAACTGCTTCTACTACTTTTAATTTTTTTGCAATACTATCTACCAAATGAAACGTAACATCTGGAAAAAAGATGGCTAGAGGGATGCCTGGAAACCCGCCACCACAGCCAATATCAATGATATTCGTTCCTTTTTCAAAGTCCACAATTGCTGCAATACTTAGGGAATGTAAAATATGGTGTAGATAAATAGCATCTATATCTTTTCGAGAGATTACATTAATTTTTGCGTTCCATTCTGTATAGAGTGGATCAAGTAATGCAAGCTGCTTTAATTGCAGCTCGGAGAAGTCAGCAAAGTATTTAACAATTAATTCCAGTTTTTGCGGGGAGCTTTCCATATTGCGGGTATAGTAAATAAATAGTAAAAAAACATCCAAATATCCAATAATACAAACCAAGGGAAGAGATCACTTTCGCCCAGTTTTTTCATGACTTTAAAATATGTCCATGCCTGTGCAATAAAGCGAATTGAGAACAGTAGGATGGCCAATTGCCAGTTAAAAAAGAGGATAGACAAAACAAAAAGGGGGTAGACTAAGAAAAGTGAAAATGAATATCCACCTAATAAAAATTTATGAATGGACTTATAATATTTCCCAGTAGAATAGTGCCTATATTTTTGTGCCATCCAATCGTTCCAACTTGCTTTTGGTTCACTGAGGGTAAAAGTATCTGGATCAATTTCAATAGCAGTATTGGTATTGGTAGCTACTTGATTAATGAATAAGTCGTCATCCCCACTAGGAATTTGGTTAATAGATGAAAAGCCTTTATTCTTAAAGAATAAATTTTTCTTATAACTTAAATTTCTTCCAACACCCATATATGGCATACCTGCCAGCGCATAAGATAGATATTGAAGCGCAGTATGAAAGGTTTCGAATCTGATTAATTTATTCAGAATGCCTTTCTTTTTATGGTAAGCGCCATAACCTAAAACAATCTCCGTTTCATCCTGATAAGCGTTTTGCATTTTGCTGATCCAGTGTTCGGAAGCAGGAACGCAATCGGCATCGGTGAGTAATACAATTTCATATTTGGCACTTTTAATGCCCATGGATAAAGGGAATTTTTTCCCAGTAATCATTTTAGCTTCTTGGGTAAGCTCTACCATATTCAGGTTCTTAAAAGAACGCTTAAACTCATCAATCACATATTTGCTCTCATCGCTTGAGTTGTCGTTTACCAATACTACTTCATGCGTAGTAGGATAATCCTGTACCAAAATACCGGGTAAATTTTTTACCAGATTATGAGCTTCATCTCTTGCGCAAATAACTACAGATACCGGGTGCTGAACAGATTGATCTTTAGAAACTTGTTGGTAGATGGCCAGCCTTCTAAAAAAATAGAGATAATAGAATAACTGGAATACAATAACGGTACAAAAAAGCCCGAAACAGATTATCCAAACAATAGGTGAAATGATCATCCCACAAAAATAAGGAGTTTGATTGAAGGTATAAGGTATATGGATGATAGCATCTAAATTTCTTTCAAGATGTGCTTTCTTAAATATTAACGAATAAAAAATATATTGGTCTCAAAATAGGTTGTTGTTAAATGTGTGAATGATACAACTCTTTATCAATATTACACAACACTTTAGGATAGATAAGCAATAACCTTTACACAACAGTAAAATTTGGTTACATTTTTAATATTAATACCATGAACAATAATGCAGAATTACAAAAAGATGTGCAAGAAAAAATCAAAAGGGAACCGTTACTGAATGCAGTAGAATTTGGGGTCAAGGGTAAAGATTTCCCAGTAACGCTCACGGTTAGTGTTGGTAACTATATAAAAAAATCTAAAGATGCCGATGATACAAAAAAGTATGGCTGGCATAGTTTATTTGCAATTTAAAATAAATGGCTATTAATCTGAAATAGATGAACTGATTTTAAACGGGAGATATATTTCTTCCGTTTTTTATTGATTGTAGTACACTGCCATTATTCTGCTGACTGCACCAATCGTATTATTAATATGGTATGTAGGGAAATAATTACTGAAAAAAATAGCTTGTATGGAATTCATTGATTATTATAAAATTTTAGAGATTGATAAAAAGGCATCGGATGCAGATATCAAAAAGTCATATCGAAAATTAGCCAGAAAACTTCATCCAGATCTTAATCCCAACGATAAGGATGCCCAAAAAAATTTTCAGGCAATTAATGAAGCCAATGAGGTGCTTAGTGATCCTGAAAAAAGAAAGAAATACGATTTATTTGGAAAAGACTGGCAACACGCCGATCAGTTTGAACAACGGCAGCAACAACGACAACGGCAACCCAATCAGGGTGGGCAACAGTTTTCAGATAATGATGAAGGTGATTTCTCTAGTTTTTTTGAATCAATGTTTGGTGGTGGGGATAGAAGTAGGCAGACAAAATATCGGGGGCAAGATTATAATGCAGCGCTTACGCTAAGCTTAATTGCTGCTATGGAAACACATCAGCAAACACTCACTGTGAATGAAAAAAATATTCGAATTACAATACCTGCTGGAATTGATAATGGGCAAGTGATAAAATTAAAAGGGTATGGTTCTGTAGGCGCAAATGGGGGCCCTGCTGGTGATTTATATATTACTTTTATTATTTCAGCAAACCCAGATTTTAAACGGCTTGGCAATGACTTATATACAAAAGCAACCATAGATTTATACACTGCGTTACTTGGTGGAGAAACAACTATTGAAACTTTAAAAGGAAAAGTAAAATTAAAAGTGAATCCTGAAACGCAATACGGTACTAAGATACGGCTTAAAGGAAAAGGATTTCCCGTTTATAAACAAGAAGGCGAAGTTGGGGATCTATATATTACTTATGAAATAAAATTGCCTACTGGTCTAACTGAAAAGCAAAAATTATTATTTACTGAATTATCCACTTTAAAATAAAATCTTTTATGGAAACAGAACAAATGATAGCCGTTAGTGAATTTTGTGTATGCCATAATATTGAAGCATCTTTTATCTATTCGTTAAATGAATCGGGGTTGATAGATATTACCAGTGTGGAAGAAAAAATATTTGTGCCGGTGAGTCAATTAAAGAATTTAGAAAAATTAATGCGTCTAAAAGAAGAAATGGATATTAATGTAGAAGGTATTGAAGCCATTGCCTACTTATTACAAAGGATTAACGATATGCAGCAGCATATTTTGCAACTTAATAATAAGCTCGATTTTTACGAAAGAAGATAATTATTTATTTATTCATTCATTCATTCACCCAATGTAAATAAGGGCATTTTGAAGTATGTGAATATTACAATTTTTTTATTTAATTGTGTAATAGTTTCGGCAAATTAAAAGCTCAATTTTAGGGTTAAAGAATTTTATTGTTAAAAAATGAAAACCGAAAACGAAATCAGTAATGATATAACGAAACTTACTCTGGAGATACAGGAGGGTTTTCCAGAACTCTCAAAATATATCTTAGAAATGCCTATTACTATTCCAAATATGGCCAATCCCGAAATTACCGCTGATAACTTGAAGGAATACAACGACTCATTAAATGAATTGGTGACGAATTATTCAAAAAATACAAGGTGATGATACTATTACAACCATGGTAAGTGAAGGCAGCACAGCATCATCTATATTAGATGTTACCAAAGAAATAAATGCAGATATTATTGTAATGGGGTCTCATAGCCGAAGGTGGCTAGAAGATATTGTGATGGGAAGTATTACCGCACAAGTGCTTCGCCATACTACAATACCTGTTTTTGTTATTCCTACAAAAAAACACAATTAATTTCTCGCCTTGCGCTGAACTATTTCCCCCAAAAAAGCAAACAATCATTTTGTAGATCAGATATATAGCACTTGACTAACCTTAATGCCTTAACCCTTACTTTTGTGTTATGGCTGATCTTTCTTTTGTGTTAAATAATACAACAAATGGTACCGCGGCAAGAGCAGGCACTATTACAACGGATCATGGGATTATTCAAACCCCAATTTTCATGCCCGTGGGTACGGTGGGTAGTGTTAAAGCAGTTACACAGCAGCAACTTAAGTTTGATGTTCAGGCTCAAATTATTTTAGGGAATACCTATCACCTATACCTACGCCCCGGAACGGAAGTGCTGGAAGCTGCTGGGGGATTGCACAAATTCAATGGATGGAATCTGCCCATACTTACAGATAGCGGCGGATACCAAGTGTTTTCACTGGCTTCTAATAGAAAAATAAAAGAGGAGGGCGTGGTATTTCAATCGCATATTGATGGAAGTAAGCACTTGTTTTCTCCAGAATATGTAATGGATATTCAACGCAGTATTGGTGCTGATATCATCATGGCTTTTGATGAGTGTCCCCCTTATCCAAGTGATTATACGTATGCCAAAAAAAGTATGGATCTAACCCATCGTTGGCTGGATAGATGCTTTACTCGCTTAAACGAAACACCCGATAAATATGGGTACACACAAAATTTATTTCCAATTGTACAAGGTAGCACTTATAAAGATCTGCGCAAAGCATCGTGTGAATATATTGCCAGCAAAAATGCAGTAGGGAATGCCATTGGGGGCTTAAGTGTGGGTGAGCCAGAAGATATGATGTATGGGTTTACTGCTTTGTGTGCAGAGAATTTACCTTTCAATAAGCCACGCTATTTAATGGGGGTTGGAACGCCGTGGAACCTGCTGGAATGTATTGATTTGGGTATTGATATGTTTGATTGTGTAATGCCAACTCGTAATGGCCGAAATGGGATGTTATTTACTACTCAAGGCGTCATCAATATTCGTAATAAAAAATGGGCAAAGGATTTCTCTTGTATTGATCCTGGCTTACCTGCCGAAATGAGTCAATATTATTCAAAAGCATACCTACGCCATCTATTTGTGGCTGGTGAAATTCTGGCCCTAGAACTTGCAAGTATACATAATCTATCCTTCTATTTATGGCTGGTGAAGGAAGCTAGGCGTAATATTATGGAGGGTAGTTTTGGTAGTTGGAAGCCTCAAATGCTAGAAATAATTAAGCGTAGGTTGTAGTGAGTTGCTTATTTTTCAATAATCAAATTAGTGTTCCACCTTGGGGATAAGTGTGTGACCCCATTATTTTTATACACTTTTATGCATAAATTAAAAGTATTAATTGCGTAGGTGTTATTTTGCAATGCTTATTGATCCGTTACCTAATGAAGTCCAAAATCGTACATCCATTTCTATGGATGTATTTTTTTCTATCTTTGAGTTGATGCGAAAACTGGATTGGTATATACTACGTAAATTTCTTACTACTTTTTTCTTTGCTATTTTTTTATTTGCAGTAATTGCAATTGTAGTAGATATAAGTGAGAAAACAGATGATTTTGTAAAATCGGGACTGGGTTTTCGCGCTATTGTTTTTGATTATTATGCTGGATTCGTGCCGCATATAATTGCTTTATTATTCCCCTTATTTGTTTTTATTGCGGTCATCTTTTTTACCTCTAAAATGGCAGGTAACAGTGAAATTATTGCCATACTTGCTGGCGGAACTAGTTATGCCAGGTGGTTAAAACCCTATTGGGTTGGGGGTATTTTTTTAGCTGTACTTTTGTGGTTTGCCAACCAATATGTGGTTCCCAATGCCAATGTTGTGCGAGGTAATTTTGAGGCAAAATATATTGATGCCAATTCAAGCTATAATTCCCTTCTTGGGAAGTCAAGTAATATCTACCTACGCATTGATTCATTCACGTATGCGGGCATTCACTTTTATGATACAGTTACCAAGCGTGGAGGTCCTGTTTTTTTGTATACAGTTAAGCGAAATAAAGTGACTGAAAACCTTAGAGCAGAAACTATTATTTGGGATACAGCCACCAAAAAGTGGAGAATGGATCTGGTACTTGAAAGAAAACTGTATCCAATGCGCGAATCGGTTGTGCTTGAATTTACCAAACAAATGAATTTTAACTTCAAGCCATACGATTTAACTAAGGACAAGTATACAAAGGATAAATTAACAACTCCTGAACTAAAACGGTTTATTGAATTGGAAGAACTAAGGGGGTCAGAGGGCTTAAATGGACTCAAAGTTGAACGATATAGAAGAGACGCAACTTGTGCTACTGTGCTGCTGCTCACCATTATTGGAGCTATTATTGCCGGTAGAAAAGTAAGGGGTGGAAGCGGGGTGCATCTGGCAATTGGCTTTGTAATTGCAGCTATTTTTATAATTACAGACCGATTTTCTACTATTTTTTCTACCAAAGGAAATCTACCTCCAGTTTTAGCCGCTTGGATCCCTAACTTTATTTTTATACTGGTAATCGGGTACTTGTATAAAAAGGCACCTAAATAAAATCATCTTTTAACAACAGAATGGCTTGAATTTTGTTATAGGTAGAACTTAGATTATCTTTAGCACCTGAAATAGAAAAAGCTGCTTCAGTAATTTTACAATATATCCAATATTAAATATTATTTTCATGGGAATTATCAAAGACAGGTTCAAGGCTAAAGCTGAAGCTTCGAATATTGAAATCAAAGAAATGCTTAAACAGCATGGGAATAAAAAAATTGGGGAGGTAACACTGTCTCAAGTGTATCAAGGTATGCGTGGTATAACTGGTCTAGTAACGGAAACCAGTTTGTTAGACGCTCAAGAGGGTATTAGGTTCAGAGGCTATTCCATTCCAGAATTACAGCAAAAATTACCCAAAGCGCAGCCAGGTGGAGAACCCCTTCCTGAGGGACTTTTTCACTTAATGTTGGTAGGTGAATTACCCACTGAAGAAGAGGTAAATCATATCACCAGTGTTTGGCAAAGAAGAAGTCATGTCCCCAACCATGTATTTGCTACCATTGATGCACTTCCACTTACTACGCATCCTATGACTATGTTTGTGGTAGGGGTAATGGCATTACAGACTGAGAGCAATTTTGCCAAAGCCTACTCAAAAGGGGTAAGTAAGAAGGAATATTGGAGCCCTATATATGATGATTCTATGGATTTGATAGCTCGACTTCCTCGAATAGCGGCTTATATCTATCGTAGAAAATACAAAAATAACGAACATATTCAGCCGAATGGTTTATTGGATTGGGCTGGAAATTTTGCGCATATGATGGGCTATGATGATGAGAGCTTTATGGAACTTATGCGCTTGTACATGACCATACACGCAGATCATGAAGGTGGGAATGTATCTGCTCATACTACGCATTTAGTAGGTTCTGCATTAAGTGATCCTTTTTTAAGTTATGCTGCCGGAATGAATGGGTTAGCTGGCCCTTTGCATGGACTCGCCAATCAAGAAGTAATTAAATGGATTTTCGAAATGCAAGAGAAATTGGGAACCGATGATCCGTCCAATGATCAAATTGCACAATATGTTCAAGATACTTTGGCGTCTGGAAAAGTTGTGCCAGGTTACGGTCACGCAGTGTTGCGTAAAACCGATCCTCGTTTTGAAGCACAAATGGAATTTGGGAAAAAACATATGCCAGATGATAAACTGGTAAACACTGTCTGGAAAATCTATGAAACAGTGCCTCCAATATTACAATCACTCGGGAAAGTTAAAAATCCTTGGCCCAATGTAGATGCGCATAGCGGTGCACTTTTGGTACATTATGGCTTTGTAGAATACGAATTTTATACGGTACTTTTTGCGGTGAGTCGCGCCCTTGGAGTGCTTTCCAGTCTCTGCTGGGATAGAGCATTGGGCTTTCCATTAGAGCGCCCGAAATCTGTTACCACAGAATCTGTAAAGCTTTGGTTGGAAGGAAAGGATGAGATTTGGGATGCTTGATAATTCCTGAATCTACATTTTTGGTATAGTAATTATCTTACTTGTGGTATCCGCACAACCATTTCCTGTTACAATTAATTGTACTTTGAATTGTTGTGCGGTATTTGTTTTATTGAAAACGGTCTCAATGAAACTATTAAACTCATTGTTTGTATTTCCATTGCCAAAATCCCATTTATACATATCTATGGTGCTGGTTGCAATAGTAGATCTACTGTTGAAAGACCAGCGTTGTGTGTTGAGGTAATTCCATACCAGCGTCTCTTCAAAAGCTGCAATTGGCTTTGGGTTTTCAC
>JANMOT010000064.1:0-5253 GCA_031369485.1 Sphingobacteriia bacterium | reverse complement strand
TGCTTGGATTTGATTATGGCATAGGATTGGATAGGTTTACGCCAAACAATTCATTAAGGGATGCAGCTCGCTTTACCTTTATGCTTGGTTTTGAACCTGAATAATCCAAAAAATAAAAATCATTATATGCAAAAAACACTGGTAGTATTTTTAACTGTATTACTCATTTCATTTAGTGCAACAGCGCAGCAGCGTTATGCCATTATTGACACTAAATATATATTGAGTAAAATACCTGAGTACAAAGAGGCCGATAAAAAACTTCAGTTGGTAGGTGAGCAATGGCAAAGGGAAATAGATGATTTACAAGTAGCTCTCGATAAAATGTACAAGAATTATGAAGCTGAGCAGTTTATGTTGACCGATGATTTGAAGAAAAAAAGAGAAGATGAATTGTTCAACAAGGAGAAAACGGTGCGTGAATTGCAAAAAAAACGTTTTGGATATGAGGGCGATTTATTTAAAGAGCGCCAGAAACTGGTAAAACCCATACAGGACAAAGTATATAATGCTATTCAGAAAATAGCAGTGGCAAGATTTTATGATTTCATACTGGATAAAAGTGAAGGAATTACCGTTATATTTGCCGATCCTAAACTTGATAAAAGCGATGAAGTGTTGAGAGAAATGGGCATTAAATTTTAGTCAATCAAAAACAAACCATAAATTTCATTACAATGAGCAAAAATTTCTTAGTGTGTGTGGCTATTGCAGCGGTTACACTTTTTACCAACAGCGTAAGTGCACAGGTTAAAATAGGTTACATCAATGAGCAGGAAGTGCTTTATGCCCTACCAGGTTTCAGTAAAATTGATACATTAATCAGTAGTTATAGGCTTGATTCATTACAAGACGAGTACAGAGGTCTTGTTTATGATTTTCAGCGCAGCGACAGTTTATTTAGAAAAGATTCTGCTGCAATGCCTGCAAAAGCGCGTGAAATTGCCAATCGTGATCTTTTACAAAAAAGGTATAAACTAGCTAATTGGCAAGAATATGAGCAACAATTATTACAAGCAAAATATGAATTGTTGGCTCGTCCTTATCGTCAAAAATTGTTCGAAGCCATACAACAAGTGGTAGCAGAACAGAAGTACTCTTTAATAGTAAAGCAAGAAATCATTTCAGACTATTTCTTACCCAGTATTAGCTTGCTGGATAATGTTGGAATTCGTGCATTAAAAAAGTTGAATATTCCTTTGGGTAAAGAGGTAGAAGATGCTTGGAAAGCTGCCAATGGTGCTGCTGGTGGAGCAAAACCTGCCGCTGTTAAGCCTGCTGGAAAAGGATAATATTATTTATATTATACAAAGCCCCGATTTGATTTATTCGAATTGGGGCTTTTGTTTTGTAGTTTTACAAGTAGTAATAACTGGCAAGTGAAATTTACCAGCCAAATAAAGTAAATATATATGGCGCAATCAGCACCAATTGGGGTTTTCGATAGTGGCTATGGTGGCCTAACCGTTTTAAAAGAACTGGTGAAAGTGTTGCCTCAATATGATTACTTATACTTAGGCGATAATGCCCGCGCACCTTATGGTACCAGATCGTTTGAAACGGTTTATCAATATACATTAGAGGCGGTGAAGTGGTTTTTTTCACAAGGTTGTGAGTTGGTGGTGCTGGCCTGTAATACGGCTTCAGCAAAGGCATTAAGAACCATTCAACAAAAAGATTTGCCTCTAATAGATACCCATAAACGGGTATTGGGTGTAATAAGACCAACGGCTGAGGTAATTGGCAACTATTCAAATAGCCAACAATTGGGAGTAATGGCAACCCAAGGAACGGTGCTGAGTAAAAGTTATGAGATAGAAATAAATCGATTTTTTCCAAAGGCAAAAGTTTACCAAGAAGCTTGCCCTATGTGGGTGCCATTGGTAGAGCATAGGGCTTATGAGGGTGCAGGTGCCGATTATTTTGTAAAGCAACACCTAGATCAACTACTGTCAAAATCGCCTGAAATAGATACTATTTTATTGGCCTGTACGCATTATCCGTTACTCTTGCCCAAAATTGAAACCTTTGCAAAGGGCATCAAAATTATTTCTCAGGGAAGTATAGTTGCCAATAGCTTGATGAAATACTTGTTACGTCATCCCGAAATGGCTGACCGGTGTTCTAAAAATCGCATAATAAAGTTCTGTACTACAGATTCAACTGCCGATTTTGATGCCAATGCGGCTATTTTCTTTGGAAAACCTGTGAAATCAATGCATATTCTGTTGGGTCATTAGCATTTTTTACTTAATTTTGCCGTCCTTTCACAAGCGGCGGTATGGTGACTGAAGCATTTGAAAAGAAACTTTATTTTAGGGTTAGTAAAAAAACACATCAATGAAACGTACATTCCAACCACATAAACGTCGTCGTAAAACCGTACACGGTTTCCGTAAACGTATGGAATCTGCTAATGGCCGTAAAGTACTGTCAAGCCGCAGAGCGAAAGGTCGCAAGAAACTAAGTGTTTCTAGCGAAAAAGGATTAAAATAGTCCACTCCAACCCTATAATAGGGGCAGGATACAAAATATTAGCTCCGTCATTGACGGAGCTTTTTTTAGTTTTGTACCCATGAATGTAAAAAACGGTTATCCCAGTGAAGAAAAACTCAAAAGTCGCAAGGCCATGGAGTTGCTATTTTCGGCCGGCAAATCGTTCAGTGTTTTTCCCATTAAAATTTTCTATACGCTCACAACTACTGATACTGAAATACCAAGTAAGGTATTGGTGAATGCTGGGGTGGGTGTAAGTGTACGGAATTTTAAAAAAGCGGTAGATCGCAATCGAATAAAGCGATTGCTGCGTGAAGCATATCGTACGCAAAAGCAAGCACTGCATATAAGTGTTGCAGAAAAAAATATTCAGGTGGCGGTGTTCTTTTTATTTATAGGGAAGGAGCTGGCTACGCAAATAGAAATAACCCATGCCATGGCGAAAGTATTGGTTAAATTAATGGGGAAACTGGGCGATGGTGAACAGCAAAGTACAATCACAAAAAGCGAACAGAAATAAGCTATGTGTGTAAACTGTAGGTTAGAAAATAAACGCCAATTCACATTTTCCATTTCTAAAATCTTGGGCTTACTCTTTATTCCGTTTATTAAATTATACCAATATATTATTTCGCCCATACTAGGCCCCAAGTGCAGGTTTATACCAACCTGTTCCCAGTATGGGGAGCAGGCTCTAAAAAAATATGGACTATTTAAGGGTGGTTGGCTAATGTTGAAAAGACTGAGCAAGTGCAGGCCAGGCGGTGGCTCTGGATGGGATCCAGTACCTTAGGTCTCAAAAAAGACGAGAGTGCAAAAAAAGACCAAATCTCTCACTCACCGAATTGAATTTGTGGCAATCAGAATCATTTTTACGTATTTTAATAGTCTATAACTTAATAATTTCCTAAAGACTTTGAAGAACGAAAAACTTACGCGGAAAGAATACAAAGGAGAATTAGCAAAGGTAATTGTTAGTGAAGACCCTAGATTTCATGGTAAGGAGGTTTACTTGAGCAGTTTACCAAAAATGATTTACCAATACCTTTATTCAAAAACTAGCTGCTTAATATGGCAAAAAACAAAGCAATAAATGTAAAGGGATCACCAATAAAAAATACGCTTGAATACCTAGGTGTTTGGGAAAAAATAAATAATACCCATTTCAATTACCCCGAATTCGGGGTGATTGAAAAAAAAGCAGGAACGAATCGGTTCATCATATCTGTTGGCCAATGGATTAGCCGAACAAATGCAGCAGGACTGCTTGTAAAAACGGGCAGATTTGGAGGAACTTATGCTCATAAGAATATTGCTTTTCATTTTGCCATGTGGCTTAGTCCTGAACTTCAAATTTATCTAATCAATGAATTCCAAAGACTAAAATCGAGTGAGAACGACCGTTTGAATTTAAATTGGAACTTACAACGCACCCTTGCTAAAGTAAACCAGCGTATTCATACCGATGCCATAAAAGAAATCATTACACTATTTTAATCGGACAATAGTGATAAGTTTACAAAATATTATCAAGCAAAATACAATGATTATTCGGTGGACTTTGAAAAAAATCTAGATTTAATTGCAACGAATTTTAAGTATAATGCCATAGCTTCTTTATGGCTTTTTTGTATTGAAAAAAGTAATCCTAATAATAAGTTTAATGCACTTAGAGATGCTGAAAACGATAAGGTAGAGAGAGTTAGTATTGTTGTAAACGGAGGAAGAAATGCACTAGCTAATCGAAAAGATGAAGATGCTCTAAAAAATGTAAAAATCCATTTATGTTTCTAAAATTAAAAACCATGAAAAAATATATTATTTATTTGGGAATTATTTGTGTGTGCTACTCATTTGGTAGTAAATCAAATATGAGTCTTGATAAGTCAAACAAAAAACCAGTACCTACAAACTTATTTACCAGTACATTGGATTCCTTACAAGGAACTTGGATTTCAAATAAAGATATAAGTTCGAAAATTATTATAAACACCAATCAAATATACTTTTATTATGATACTAAATGTATCGATACTTTTAATGTTCTTTTGGCGGATGGTTACTTTGGTGACGCAATAAGTTTATATAATAAATCACAAGTGAATGGCAAATATTTAATTGCGTACACTGATGGTTATGAAGATTATGACTTATCTTATAGAATAAGTTATTTATCTAATATATCGTTAGAATTAGTCTATAATGGCAAACATTTGCCTTTTACTAAACAATAGATGCTTTTTGTTTTGGGGGAACTTCTATGAAAAATGAAGCCTCTCCCTAAATTAAGTATTTGAACGGCACAATTAAAACAGTTGAAGGTTTTAGGGGAAGTATGAAAAAATTTATTATTTATATCGGAATATTCATAATTTGCTACTCTTTTGTAAGCACGAAAAATAGTAATCTAGTTCAATCAAATAAAATTCAACCCAATAAAAATTTATTTACCACTACATTGGATTCTTTACAAGGAACTTGGGTTTTGGATCTAGATCCAAAATATAAGATTATTATAAGTGGCAATAAATTGTATGATACTTATCACAATGTGCCTAATGATACTTCAAATATTCTCTTTGCAAATGATTGTATAGTAACACCAATAAGTTTTTATAATAGGATTAGGTATTATAAACGCAAAGAGTTTTTAGATAATTGTAAGGATGGGGTATTTGGTGCATCATTCTTACTAAAATATCATTGAATAAGTTCTTTCTCTTATTTCTTCTATTGAATCGGTATTCGTATTCAGAA
>JANMOT010000053.1:0-1729 GCA_031369485.1 Sphingobacteriia bacterium | reverse complement strand
TACCATCAGTTACTCAGAAAAAGGAACTGCAATGGAAGCATTACACAAACAAATTATGCAGTTTAAAAATTGGTTGCGAGGAACACATCACCATTGTTCAAGTGAATATTTGTTTGCCTATACTTCTGAATACGAATACCGGTTCAATAGAAGAAATAAGAGAAAGAACTTGTTCAATGATATTTTAGTAAGAATGATGCACCAAATACCCCATCCTTACAATTATCTAAAAACCCTTTGCGTTTATAATACCTAATCCTAAAAATATTAAACAATTAAGGACCTGTATAAATGAAAATAGCAATCACAACAGTAGGAACAAGGGGCGACTTACAACCATATATTGCACTTGGACTTGGATTAAAAAATTCAGGCTACGAAGTATTAATTATCTCAGCAAAAAACGAAGAAACTTTTGTACGAAACTACGGACTTGATTTTTATGCTCTTGACGTGGACATTGAAAAAATTATGGAAGGTGGTGATGTGCAAGAAATGGCAAAGGGTAGTAACCCTTTTAAATTTATAGTAAGCCATTTAAAAGGTTCAAAATCTTTGAAGTCATTAATGGTAAAAACACAAGGCGAAATTTGGAATGCTTGTCAAGATACCGACCTGATAATTTTTCACCCAGGAATGCCCTTGGGATTTTTCTTAGCAAAAGAGAAAAAAATAAAAGCAGTTTTAGCAACACCTTTTCCTGTTATTGCAACAAAAGACTATCCTTCCATTTTATTTTATGCTTTACCAAAATTGGGCAGCTATTATAACTTACTTACTCATTTTATTTTTGACAAAGTATTTTGGGCATTGGCAAAGTCGCCTATAAAAGAATTTTGGAAGAAAAACATAAAAAGCAAAGTTAACTTTGACATTTCCCCATTAAAACAACAGATTAAAAGTGGTGGCTTAGTATTGAATGGTTACAGCGAACTTTTCTTTGCACATTATAAAAAATGGGGAAATAATATTCACACTACAGGAAGTTGGATTATAGAAACAGAGCCAAATTTTTTACCGCCAATTGAACTTGATAATTTCATCAATAATGGTGAAGTGCCTATCTACATTGGGTTTGGCAGTATGAAAGACTTTGATAGTTTTGACAAAACACTTTCTATAATTATTGAGGCTTTAGGAATTACAAAGCAAAAAGCAGTAGTTGGACTTGGTTGGACAAAAAACGACTACAAAAAAAAATTACCTGATAATATATACTTAATTGAAAGTATTCCTCATACTTGGTTATTCCCTAAAATGAAAATGGTAATACATCACGGTGGAGCAGGAACTACTGCAACAGGACTAAGAACAGGAAAACCAACAATCATAATTCCTCACAACGCAGACCAACCAGCTTGGGGACAGAGAGTATTTGAATTAGGCGTGGGTTCAAAGCCCATAAAAAAATCTAAATTAACGGCAGACAATTTATCAAAAGCAATTTTGTACTCATTGACACCTAATATTATTGACTGTATAATCCTATCCATGTTGACCACCCATTCCGATGATTGTGACCACCCAATCCGGTGATGTTGACCACCCCCTTTATTTATAAGATTTTTCAGGATCATTTAATGTAACCTGTATATTCCGGTCATGTTGACCCCCTTTTCCGGGATGTTGCCCCCTCTTCGAAGCGTGCAATAATTGTAAGAGCTAAATGCGGGAATAAAAATACAAATGGTTATTGATTATTGTTTATTTTTTTTCTTCGCAATGATTC
>JANMOT010000044.1:0-61604 GCA_031369485.1 Sphingobacteriia bacterium | reverse complement strand
AAAATATCTTCAGGCTCGGCCATTCTACCTTCTCCAAATAAACCGCTTGCTAGTTCTCCATTACCAACAGGAATAATCTTATTTCCGTATGACAATAGGGTGGATAGATTTTTTTTGGTAGAAGGATGATGCCACATATCTTCATCCATGGCTGGTGCCACTACAACAGCACAAGTAGCGGATAAATAAACTGCTAGTAAAATATTATCGCATAACCCGTTAGCCATTTTGGCCAAGGTGTTGCAACTTAGCGGTGCAATAATAAAGAGATCTGCCCAACGACCTAATTCAACATGATTGGCCCATTGGTCTGATTCAACCAACTCACTGTAGACCGAATTTTTACATAGGGTAGATAATACCAAGGGCGATACAAAAGATTTGGCTTCAGGTGTCATCACTACTTTTACTTCAGCGCCAGCTTTAACCAGTAACCTGATAAGCAAAATGCTTTTATAAGCAGCAATACTGCCTGTAATGCCAATTAATATTTTTTTAGCTGATAACATAAAGGCTAAAAGTAACAAAAAACGACAGTAAAATACTGTCGTTTCAAATCATTTCAGAAAGATTTAGCTTATCGGAATAAATCAGTATCGTTGTTTCTTCTATAGTATATTTTACCTTCCATAAACTCTTGGGTTGCCAAGATAGCGGGGTTGGGCATTTTTTCATATGCTCTAGAAATTTCAATCTGCTCCTTATTCTCGTGAATTTCTTCTAAACTATCGGTATGGCTTGCGAATTCCTCTAGTTTATTATGTAATTCTTCTCTAATTGTAATATTAATTTGGTTGGCTCTTCTGGAAATAATTGCAATTGATTCATACAAATTTCCCGTTTTTTCTTTTATAGAAATCAGGCTTTTCGTTTCTACTACGCTTGCAGTATTGGCACTCATTTGCCTTCTTAGTTTACTCATTTTTTACGGTTTTTAAGTATGTTAAGGGTTTGTGTTTTATACTTGGATACTTCTGTAAGGTACTTACTTTCGTTGAATCGATCATTAAATTCACCGCATTCAGCTATTACTTTTTCAAATCGCTCTTGCTGCTTTTCCTCATAACTCATTTCAGCATACTTGAAATACGATTTAATCATCAGTAACTTGTATTCGTCTGACTGCTTCGAGTCTGGAAAATTGTCTGCTACATTCCCAAAAGCGATGGCTGCTGCCTTATAAAATCCCAGATTATAATATAATTCTGCACTTAGGAAGTCTTTACGTTCTAATTTTTCTCTACACAGATCAATAATATTGGTTGCATCCTGAATTTTAGCAGAAGTTGGATGAGTGCTAATGAATGCCTGCATTAGCCCCATTGTTTTGGTAGTATTGGTTTGATCCAATTCTACTTTCGGAGATTGTTTAAAATAACAATAGGCACGCATATATTCACAGTCCTCACTCTTTAAGCTAGCCGGGAAATTTTCGACAAAGCTTTTGAACATATTCTCTGCATTCAAATAATCTTTTGTGTAATAATAGCAATAGGCGTATTTGTAGTATATATCCTCATAGCGAGTAGACCCTTTTAGGTAAGGGAATATATCGTCGAATAGCCTTAGTGCGTCTGCATAATTTTTATTTACATAGTACTGCTCCGCCATCTTATATTTATACTCATAATCCTTGCTTTTCATGATCTTAGAAAACTTAGTAGCACAGGAGGAGCACAATAGTGTTAATGACAACAGAAAAATTAGAAATCTACCCATAGAAGTTTGCGAAATTAGGTATAAAAAGGCAATTTATAAAGGGTTTTTATCAAATCAAGATAAGATGGCGTTAATTATTAGCTAAAAAGGCTACCCCACGTTTTAAAGCGGAGCAGCCTTTTCTATTACAACTCAGGTGATATTACTTATTATCACCCTCTCCTTCCTGCAATTTAGCCTTGATTTCAGCCAAAGCACCCAAATCACCCAAAGTAGATTTTTCAACCTTACTTTGAATATTTTTTACTGCTTTTTTAGTGCTGTCAGACTCAGCTTTCGCTTCTTTCTTAGCTGCTTCTTTCTCTTCAGCTATATGCTGCTCCCAAATACGGGCGTGGCTTAGAACGATGCGTTTTTCATTGCGATCGAATTCAATAACCACGAATTGAGCGGTTTCATCTGCTTTTACTTGTGTGCCATCTTCCTTATTCAGGTGACGGTTGGGAGCAAAACCTTCTAAACCATACTGCAATTGAACCAAAGCCCCTTTGTCGTCTTTACGAGTAACTGTTCCTTCATGCACAGATGCAATAGCAAAAGTTTCTTCTAATGAGTTCCAAGGATCTTCTTCTAATTGCTTGTGACCCAATTGTAGTTTGCGATTTTCTTTATCAATACTTAAAATTAATATGTCAATCTGCTCACCAACTTTGGTATAATCGCTTGGGTGATTAAAACGCTTCAACCAGCTCAAATCACTGATATGAATCATTCCTCCAATACCTGGCTCTAATTCAACAAATACGCCATAAGGAGTTATATTTTTCACCAAACCTTTGTGCTTGCTGCTCTCTGGAAATTTGTTTTCAATGGTATTCCAAGGATCTTGGCTCATCTGCTTAATGCTCAAGCTCATCTTGCGTGCATCTGTATCTAAGGTTACTACTTTAGCCTCATGCTCATCTCCCAATTTGAAGAACTCTTTTGCATTAATTGGGGTGTTTGCCCAAGTAATTTCAGAAACGTGAACCAGTCCTTCAACTCCAGGTTGAATTTCTAAGAATGCACCATAATCTTCAATATTTACTACTTTACCTTTTACCACAGTAGCTTCTGCCAAACCTTCTGGCAATACATCCCATGGATGTGGCGTTAATTGTTTTAGACCCAAGCTGATGCGTTTTTTATCATCATCAAAGTCCAATACAACCACCTGTAATTTCTGATCCATTTTCACCACTTCGCTGGGGTGAGAAATTCTACCCCATGAAATATCGGTGATATATAATAATCCATCTAATCCACCCAAGTCCATAAACGCACCAAAGTCTGTAATGTTTTTAACCACGCCTTCTAATACTTGACCTTTTTCTAATTTACTCATGATCTCTGCACGTTGTGCTTCAATATCACTTTCAATCAAGGCTTTGTGAGAAACAACGGCATTCTTAATGGTTTCGTTTATCTTAACCACTTTGAATTCCATGGTCTTACCCACAAACTGATCGTAATCAGTTACGGGTTTAACATCAATCTGAGAACCTGGCAAGAATGTTTCCATTCCGAATACGTCTACAATCAAACCACCTTTGGTTTTGCTGGTAACAGTACCTGTAACCACTTCTCCAGTTTTGTGAACCTCTACAATTCGCTCCCATGCGCGATAGATACGAGCAGACTTACGGCTTAAATGCAGGTTGCCTAATCTATCTTCTTTTTCTACCACCATCACTTCTACTTGATCTCCAATAGCCAATCCTGGCACATCACGGAATTCATTTAAAGAGATAAGACCATCACTTTTAAATCCGATGTTTATTACCACATCTGTTTTGGTTAAAGCTACTACGCCACCTTTTACAATTTCTCCATCCCCAATTTGGATGAAAGTATTATCGTAGACTTTGTCGTATTTCACACGTTCTGCTTCGGCGTAGTGACTCACATTGCGCTTGTCAATACTCCAATCAAAATCATCATGTGCTGTTTCTACAATTGGCGCTTCAACAACCGCTGCAATGGCAACTGGTTGCTCTACTTCAGGTGCATTTGTTGTCGCAGTAGGAAGGTCAACAGCTTCTATTGCTGCCGCATTCTCCTGAGCATCTGCGTTTAGTTGTTTGTTAAATAAATTCATACAAAATATCCGATGGTTTTAATCGGGGTGCAAAGGTACAAATAAGACAGTAAAAACTGCTGAAAATGTTAAAAAAAAACCTGCGCACCTACCTACACATGTAAACTCGTACCTTCAATACAGGACTGTATTGAAATCCATGAAAAAATTTGTTTTCTTCGCTTTTTTACTACCCTACTTTTTGAACGCCCAAAAGCTGCCAAAAGGAATGTATAAGGCTTTGGCAGCTCAAGAAAAAGCTAGAAAAACTACTGAAAAAGTAGATTTTGCCAAAGGCAAAAGAAAGAAAATACCAGCCAATTCTTTCGAATTCGCCAGTTATGGTTCAAAAAAATCAAAGCAACCTGAATCTAACAAAGATATTTTACGGAAAATTAATGAAAGGATCAATTCAAATATGAGCCACCAAAAACAGGCTACTCCTGCTAAAAAATATAATTCAACCGATTTCGAACTGGGTTCTGCTAAAAAAGCAATCAGTAATAATAGAAATAATTAGTATCTTGAAATCATAATATTGCCGTTATGAAAAAAATACTAATTGTTATTACAGCGTTGCTACTCTTCCAACTGAACTCAACTGCACAAAAAACATTGAATGACGTAAAGAAGGTAGAGCAAATTCAAAAACTTCAGGCAAAGGATGGCGCTATGTTAAAAGGTGCTGACAAAAATAGCTTGAATAAAAAAGATGGTAGTCCCGATATGCGATTCAAAGCAAATCAAAAAAAAGCAATTGGCCCTATGAAAGCTGATGGTACCCCCGACTTACGCTTTAAAGCAAATCAACAACCAAGTACAAGTTCTAAAAAGAGAAGCTAAGCATTTTTTGGGAAATTGTTGATGCTGCAATCCATCCGCTGGTCCATGCATGCTGAAAGTTGAAGCCACCTGTAATGCCGTCGATGTCCATAATTTCACCTGCAAAGTAAAGGTTTGGAACCAGTTTGCTTTCCATGGTTTGTGGATTTATTTCCGAAAGTGTAATACCTCCACAGGTTACAAATTCTTCTTTAAAAGTAGTTTTCCCTTTTACTTCAAATGGAAAAACGGTGAGTAGTTGAATGAGTTTATTTTGTTGCTGCGATTTTAATTCTGCCCAACGAATGTCCTCTGCAATTCCACCAGATTCCAATATGAAATTCCATAATCTTGCAGGAAGGGAGAACGGATTTTTTCCACCCATTTTTTGCGCTGCAAACTGCTCTCTATAAAAACCCCATTCATCTCTCAATTGTGCTTCATTGGTATCACCCAGCCAATTTACCTGAATATTAAAGTGATACTGCATCTCCGAAAGTTGCCGCGCCCCCCAGGCAGATAATCGCAGTATTACGGGGCCACTTAATCCCCAGTGTGTAATGAGTAAGGGACCTGCTTCTTTTAGTTTGGTGCCTACAATTTTTACCGTTGCATGGGACACACTCAATCCCATTAAAGTTGCAATGGGGTGCTTGGGAATATTAAAAGTAAACAGTGATGGAACAGGTGATTGAATGGTATGGTTTAATTTACGCAGCCAATTAAACATTTCAGATTTGGGATAGCCTCCACAAGCAATACAAATAAACTGGGTATTTATACTTAAAGATTCTGGCGTTGAATTTGAAGTACTGCCTACTAATAGTTTGAATCCTTCAAGGGTTTGCTCAATACTTTTCACTTCCGAATGCAATATTATTTGAACCTTATATTGGTCGGCTTCTTTGAGTAAGCAATCGATGATGGTTTGTGATTGATTGGTAGTGGGAAACATTCTGCCATCGCTTTCTTGGTGCAGACCAACGCCTCTTTCTAAAAACCATTGAATGGTATGATTGGTATTAAACTGGTAAAAGGCTTTTTTTAAAAATGTTTCACCCCGAGGGTATTTTTTTACAAGCTCAGGAATTTCAAAACATGCGTGGGTAGTATTACACCTACCGCCCCCGCTTACTTTTACCTTAGATAATAGTTTTCCTGATTTCTCCAACAATACCACTTTTAGGTCTGGTCGCAGCCTTGCTGCATTTACAGCACAGAAAAACCCTGCTGCACCACCGCCTATGACTATTAGTTTTTGCATAAAAGGTGTAGGGTTTAAGGTAGAAGATTAATAGTAAGCACTATTCAAATTTGTGTTTGCTTTTTCTGCTGCTTCTATGATGCTGTAATCAGATAGTATCAATGCCTTATTTCTTTTCACGCAAATATCGTGTTCAAAATGAACAGATGGTTTGCCATCGCGCGTGCGAACCGTCCACCCATCATCTTCAGTGTAAACATCTTTTGTGCCCATATTAATCATGGGCTCTATAGCCAACACTAGATTTTCTTTCAATTTAGGTCCTGTTCCACGCTTACCATAATTGGGCATTTGAGGATCTTCATGAAGGCTTCTTCCCAAGCCGTGACCAACTAGTTCTCTTACAACGCCATATCCATTTTTAATTTCTGTATGTTCTTGTATGGCATAAGAAATATCACCAATACGGTTATTTATCGTGGCTTTCTCAATGCCTTTGTAAAGCGATTCTTTTGTTACTTTTACTAAATTCAATACATCGGCTGAAACTTCTCCCAGTATAAAAGTATAAGCATGGTCTCCATGCCAACCATTTAAAATCACGCCCATATCAATGGACACAATATCACCACTTTTAAGTGGTACATCATTTGGAAAACCATGTACTACAACATCATTTACAGAAGCACAAATGGTAAATGGATACCCCCGATAGTTTAAAAAAGAGGAGATGGCTTGTTTCTCTTTTATGAAATCAGCACATAATTTATCAACCTGCAACGTAGTCATTCCAGGTTGCAATACTTTGGCAACTTCGGTCAACGTTTTACTCACCAATAGCGCAGCTTCTTTCATCTGTGCTATTTCCGATTCCGTTTTATAAATGATCATATTATTTCTTCGGGTCATTAGGTATTAAAAAGAAACCTGTTTAGCAGTGCCAAACAGGTTTCAAAGTTCGTTATTATTTTCTTTACTTAAATAATTGTATTAGCCACACCTTGTCTTCCTTGCACCCTTCCACTATTCATTAATCCGTCGTATTGACGCATTAATAAATAAGTTTCAATTTGTTGTAAAGTATCAAGTACAACTCCAACCATAATTAGCAAAGAAGTTCCACCAAAGAAAGTACTAAACCCTTGCGTTACACCTAAGCGTTGCGCAAAACCGGGTAAAATACCCACTAGGGCTAAGAAAATAGCACCAGGTAAAGTAATTCTATCCATGATAGCACCAATATAATCGGCAGTAGGCTGACCAGGTTTAACACCGGGAACGAATCCATTATTACGCTTTAAATCTTCCGCTATTTGCTTTGGATTAAAAATAAGTGCAGTGTATAAAAAGGTAAAGCCAATTACCATTACAGAATATATAACCATATACCAAAGGTTACTATGATCGTTGAAGATCTTAACAATACCTTGAGCAGAATCTATATTTGTAAAGGAAACCAATGTAGGTAAGAACATGATGGCTTGAGCAAAAATAATGGGCATTACACCAGCACTATTTACTTTAACAGGCAGGAATTGACGAGCACCTCCAAATTGTCTATTGCCTATAATTTGTTTGGCATAACTAACTGGAATTTTCCGAACACCTTGTACCAAAATGATCAATCCCATAATAATACTCACCAAAATGGCAATCTCAATTAAAAATATCAATAAACCACCGCCGCCATTAACGCCTTTTGCAGTAAATTCTTGAATAATAGATTGGGGAAGTCGCGCCAAAATACCTACCATAATAATGATAGAAGTACCATTACCCAATCCTTTATCTTGAATTCTTTCTCCGAGCCACATTACAAATAATGTACCAGCTGTTAATGTAACAACAGTTGAAAACCAGAAGAAAGATTTGTAAGCGGGTAAAATAGCTTCCGCATAACCGGGACTATTTAAATACGCCACATAAGCTCCTGCTTGGAATAAAGTAACAATAACAGTGAGGTATCGAGTCCACTGATTAATTTTTTTACGACCGCTCTCACCTTCCTTTTGCACCTTTTGTAGTTGAGGAACTAAAATAGTCATCAACTGCATAAAGATAGAAGCAGAGATATAGGGCATAATTCCCAATGCAAGAATAGAAGCTTGAGAAAATGCACCACCGGCAAACATATCGAAGATGCCTAGCAGTCCATTACTTTTTGCCGCAGTAGCAGCAGCTTCAATTTTGTTTGGGTCAATACCTGGAAGTACAATATGAGTACCAAAACGGTAAGTCAGTACCAAAGCAAGGGTTACAACGATTTTATTTCGTAACTCTTCAATGGTCCAAATATTTCTAAAAGTCTGAACTAATTTTTTCACTTCACTAAATTAAATGGCGTTAAAATGCTAAAACCAAAAAGACGCATACTGGATGCGTCTGGCAAATTACGTTAAAATTATTTGATAATTTCAACTGATCCACCGGCAGCTTCAATGGCTAGTTTAGCCTTATCACTGATGGCATTGATCTTGAAGTTCAGTTTTGTTTTCAATTCACCATTCGCGAGTACTTTAACACGGTCGGTACGATTGATTAATCCGTTAATATATAAGGTTTCAAGAGAAATTTCAGTAAAACCATATTTCTCAATCAACTGGTCGAGTTGACCCAAGTTGAATACTTTATATTCTATTCTATTGATATTTTTAAATCCACGCTTAGGAATACGGCGTTGGATAGGCATTTGACCACCTTCATGCCCCATTTTACTTTTATACCCAGCACGGCTTTGTCCGCCCTTATTACCTTTTGTAGATGTACCACCCTTACCGGATGCTTCACCACGACCAATTCTTTTTGCTTTTTTTACAGAACCTTCAGCTGGTTTTAAATTGTGTAGTTTCATACTAAATTGATTTTGAACTTACGGGGTATCACCCCTCGCGTTAAATTAAGAATTTGGAATTAAGCAAGCTCTTCCACTTTCACCAAATGGCTTACTTTATTTACCATTCCAAGAATTTGGGGAGTAGCTTCCACTTCTTTGGTGGCATTAAGTTTTCTCAAACCAAGAGCAATCAAAGTTTGTTTTTGACGCTCTGATCTATCGATGCCACTTTTTATTTGTGTAATTTTAATCTTTTTCATTTTGTAGTCGTTTGTCATTAATCAGTAGTTGATACCTAGACTATTGGCTTTACCCGTTAAATACTTTACTTAATTTCACACCACGTGTTTTTGCAACCTGAATGGGTTCTCTCAAAAGACTAAGTGCTTTAATGGTTGCTTTAACCACATTGTGTGGATTGGCAGAACCTAAGCTTTTTGCTAGAACGTCGGTAATACCAGCACTCTCTAGAACAGAACGCATACTACCTCCTGCAATTACACCCGCTCCATGTGCAGCAGGCTTGATCAATACTTTAGCAGCACCGTCTTTTGCCAATTGTTCGTGCGGAATAGTTCCGTGCATAACAGGCACTTTCACCAGATTTTTTTTGGCATCTTCAATACCTTTGGCAATTGCCTCTTGTACTTCTTTTGCTTTACCTAATCCGTGACCAACTACTCCATTTTCATTACCTACTACTACTAGGGCAGAGAAACTGAATGTACGGCCACCTTTGGTGGTTTTTACCACACGGTTAATGGCAACTACTTTATCCTTCAGTTCTATATCACCACCCGCTTTTACTTTATTTACGCTTACTTTAGACATTTATTGAGCGATTAAATTGATGTTAGCTAATTAGAATACCAGTCCGCCTTCTCTTGCACCTTCTGCTACAGACTTCACACGGCCGTGGTATAAATTACCACCCCTGTCAAAAACACAAGTTGTTAATCCCAGTTCAATTGATTTGCGAGCAACTGATTCACCAACCAATTTAGATTTTTCAATCTTGGTTAATTTCTGAGCTGCAATATCTTTATCGCGTGATGAAGCAGCTACCAAGGTAACTCCATTGTCATCATCAATTAGTTGTGCATAAATTTCGGCATTGCTTCTGAATACAGACAGGCGAGGCTTTGCAGCAGTACCAGCAATTTTCTTGCGAATGCGGTATCTGATTTTTTGCCTTTGAATTAATTTACCCATTGTTGTTTATTTATAACCTCCGATACGGCCGGTGGTTGGATGATTAGTTTGTTAATTATTTACCTGCTGCTTTACCTGCTTTTCTTCTCAGTATTTCACCAGCATATTTCACACCTTTTCCTTTGTATGGTTCAGGCTTACGAAGACTACGAAGTTTTGCAGCCACTTGACCAATTAATTGTTTATCAATCCCCTCTAAAAATACTTTGGGATTCTGTCCTTTTTCAGTGGTTGTAGTCACTTTTATTTCGCTTGGAATTTCAATCAAAATATTGTGAGAATAACCAAGAGAAAGATCAAGTAAATTACCAGTATTAGCGGCTTTATAACCCACCCCTACCAGTTCAAGTTCTTTCTTATAGCCATCTGTAACTCCTTTTACCATATTATTCAACAATGAACGGTATAAGCCGTGCATTGCACGATGCCTAATCTGATCAGTGGGACGAGAAACGACTGCTTCTCCATCTTTAATTTCGATTATAATATCGCGGTCAATGGATTCATTCAATTCACCTTTTGGCCCTTTCACAGTTACTAAGTTATTAGTACTTACAGAAATGGTAACGCCACTTGGAATTACTACTGGTTGTTTACCTATACGAGACATAGTCGATTTTTTATTTTATTATATACATTGTACTGTGTTCAGCCACGACTAAGAGGCTTAATTGTCAGCACTTATTCTTTAAGAAATAAAGCACAACACTTCCCCGCCAACATTCTGAGCTTTGGCTTGCTTATCGGTTAATACTCCTTTAGAAGTACTTAGGATAGCAACGCCTAATCCATTGATTACACGCTTAATTTCAGCAGGCTTAGCATACTGGCGTAAACCCGGGCGACTAACCCTTTCCAAAGAACGAATAGCAGGTACTTTGGTATTAGGATCGTATTTTAATGCGATCTTAATCAAGCCTTGCTTGTTATCGTCTTCGAATTTGTACTTTAGGATATATCCTTGATCGTACAAGATCTCTGTTAAACGCTTCTTTAAATTGGAAGCAGGAATTTCAACCAGTCTATGACCAGCCAACTGAGCATTACGAATTCTGGTTAAGAAGTCTGCTATAGGATCAGTTACCATAATATTTATATTATATCAGTTCTAAATTTTGTTTAGCAGCGGGAATATTACCAGCTCGCTTTTTTTACACCAGGTATCATACCATTCAAAGCCATGTCGCGGAACATAATCCTTGACAGGCCAAAATAGCGCATATACCCTTTGGGACGACCTGTAAGCTGACAACGGTTTTTTAAACGAACCGGAGAAGCGTTTTTAGGAAGGAGGTCAAGACCTGCATAATCACCTGCTGCTTTTAGAGCTGCACGTTTATCTGCATACTGGGCAACCATTTTTTCGCGCTTTCTTTGTCTGGCTTTTACTGATTCTTTTGCCATAATGTTGTTGTTCTTATTTAATTAATCTTTCTTGATTCCTTTGAACGGCATACCCAATTCTTTCAGCAATTCAAATGCTTCTTCATTGGTATTTGCAGTGGTTACAAAAGTGATGTCTAGACCAGTAATCTTATTCACTTTATCGATATCGATTTCAGGGAAAATGATTTGCTCAGTTACACCCAATGTATAGTTACCTCTTCCGTCAAAAGCTTTGTCGCTGATTCCTTTGAAATCACGTACACGTGGTAATGCAACAGACACGAGTCTATCAAGGAATTCATACATTTTCTCTCCTCTCAAAGTTACGCGAGCACCAATGGGCATTCCTTTACGTAATTTGAAGTTAGAAATATCTTTCTTAGACATGGTAGGAACTGCTTTCTGACCAGTGATGGTGTTTAGCTCTTCTACAGCAACATCTATCAATTTCTTATCTGTAACCGCTCCGTTAACACCACGGTTGATACAGATTTTTTCTAATTTAGGAGCTTGCATTACAGTCTTGTAAGAAAACTTCCTCATTAAAGCAGGTATAACATCTTTGCTGTACTTAGCTGCTAATCTTGGTGTATATTTTTCAGTACTCATTATTTAATTACCTCCCCAGATTTTTTAGATACACGGATTAATTTACCATTCTCACGGGTACGTTTTACTTTAGTTGGCTCGCTTTTTTTGGCATCCCATAACATTACATTACTGATATTGATAGCGGCTTCAACTTTAACAATACCACCTTTGGTATTTTGAGCAGAGGGCTTGGTGTGTTTGGTAGCTATATTCACTCCTTCTACAACAACACGACCTTTATCAATAATCACTTCCAATACGGTGCGAGGCTTTTTCAAATCCTTGTCATCACCGGCGATCACCACAACGGTATCTCCTTTTTTGATGCTGAATTTGGCTTTAAATCTTGTACTCATTTTATTTAGCTTTTAGCTTTTTATAATACTTCAGGGGCAAGAGAAATAATTTTCATATATCCTTTGTCGCGCAATTCTCTAGCCACTGGCCCAAAAATACGGGTACCGCGGGGCTCGTCTGAATTGTTCAACAATACAACTGCATTGTCATCGAAACGGATATAAGAACCATCTTTTCTGCGAAGTTTGTTTTTGGTACGAACAATTACTGCTTTAGATACTGTTCCTTTTTTAACACCTCCGGCAGGAATTGCATCTTTAACCGTAACAACAATCTTATCGCCGATTTTAGCATAATCTTGACCGCTATTTCCGAGCACTTTTATACAGAGTACTTCTTTTGCGCCACTATTGTCAGCTACATTTAACCTGCTTTCTTGCTGAATCATTTTATTTAATTTGAAATGTTGAAATTTCAGAGTGGATACAACTTTATATGAGGTATCAGCAAACCAAAATCAATATATTTATTTCGCTTTTTCTACCACTTCAACCAATCTCCAACGCTTTGTTTTACTAAGCGGACGGGTTTCCATGATTTTTACCACATCTCCGATGGTGCACTCACCCTTCTCGTCGTGCGCATGGAACTTGGTTGTTTTCTTTACGAATTTACCGTAGATAGGGTGTTTTACTTTTCTTTCAACCGCAACAGTGATGGTTTTATCCATTTTATCGCTGGTAACGATCCCTGTCCTTGTTTTGCGCAAATTTCTTTCTTCCATTGTTTTTAATTTATGGTTTATACACCCATTTCTTTTTTCTTCAATTCCGTTTTCAAACGGGCGATATCTCTACGAAGTCCGCGAATATTCATTGGATTTTCGAGTGGAGAGATTGCGTGAGCAAACTCTAGTTTTTTCAACCTCAATTGATCTTCCTGAATTTTAGCCTGCAAATCTACTACTGTAAGATCTTTTAGGTTTTTGTTGAATTCGTATGTTTTTTTATTAGCCATTGCAATTTCTTTTTTTGGTTATGCTTGCAAATCTCTTCTTACGACAAACTTGGTAGCGATTGGTAGTTTCTGTGCAGCCAAGCCCATTGCTTCCTTAGCAACTGCTTCGGTTACACCATCACATTCAAAAATGATGCGTCCTGGTTCTACTACTGCTGCCCAGAATTCAGGATTACCTTTACCCTTTCCCATCCTCACTTCCGCAGGTTTGCGTGTAATGATTTTATCAGGGAAAATTCTGATCCACACATTTCCTTCACGCTTCATTGCACGGGTCATTGCTTGACGGGCAGATTCGATCTGTCGGTTTGTTAACCAGATAGGCTCAAGTGCTTTCAAGGCAAAAGATCCAAATGATATAGCAGTACCACGCTTAGCAACTTCGCGAATGCGGCCTTTCTGTTGCTTCCTATGTTTGCTTCTTTTCGGTTGTAACATTGTTTAGTTTTTTGATCCGTGAATTTTAGTCCCCCGGTAATTGAAACTTAATAATAATTAATTTCTGCGTTCTCCACCTCTTCCACCACCACCTCTGCGGTCGTCTCTTCTATCTCCGCCTGGTCTTCTTTCTTCACCACCTGTTCTATCTCTTCTATCGCTCATATCATTTTTACCGCCTACAAAGTTTGGATTCAGTTCACGCTTACCGAGTACTTCACCCTTACAGATCCATACTTTGATACCGATTTTACCATATACAGTTTGAGCAAATACATTGGCGTAATCTATATCCATACGGAAAGTATGCAAAGGAGTACGTCCTTGTTTGAACTCTTCACTGCGAGCAATTTCAGAACCGCCCAAACGACCACTTAATTTAACCTTAATACCTTCTGCACCCATACGAAGTGTAGAGGCAATGGCCATTTTAGTTGCACGTTTGAAGTTGATACAATTTTCGATCTGACGAGCGATGGTATCTCCAACAATTGTGGCGTCTAGTTCAGGGCGACGGATTTCGAGAATGTTGATTTGAACATCATCTTTACCCGTTAATTTCTTCAACTCCTCCTTAATACGGTCAACCTCATTACCACCCTTTCCGATGATAATACCTGGCTTAGAAGTATGAATGGTAATGATTAGTTTACCAAGCGTGCGCTCAATAACAATCTTTGCGATACCACCTTTGTTAATACGGGCACTCAGGTAGGTACGGATCTTATGATCTTCGATCAGTTTGGATGCATAGTCTTTCTTACTACCATACCAGTTACTGTCCCATCCGCGGATGATGCCTAACCTGTTACCAATTGGATTTGCTTTCTGACCCATATAATGGTTTTACTAATTAGTTTTAGAATCTACGATTAATGTTACGTGGTTGCTGCGCTTACGCACTCTGTAACCACGGCCTTGTGGTGCAGGACGCATGCGTTTTAAAACTCTGCCTCCATCAACAAATACGGTTTTTACAACCAAATTGCTGTCAGCAGCACTTGTACCGCTGTTTTTTTGCTCCCAGTTACTGATAGCACTCTTCAGCAATTTTGCCAATGGAGTGGCATTGTGCTGAGGATGATGTTCCAGAATAGCGAGGGCTTTTTCCACCTCCATTCCGCGAATCACATCGGCTAACAGACGCATTTTACGCGGTCCTGTTGGATAATTGTTCAGTTTAGCTACTGCTTCCATTTCTTTTTTTGTTTGAAACCTAGAACTAAATATCTAAATACTGTTTTAACACAGTTTGAAGAAATTTCATTCCTGATTGTTTATTTTTTTGTTCCTGCGTGTCCTCTGAAATTTCTGGTAGGAGAAAATTCACCTAATTTATGACCTACCATGAACTCTGTTACATAAACTGGGATAAATTTATTGCCATTGTGCACGGCAAAAGTATGTCCCACAAAATCAGGGGAAATGGTGCTGCGACGGCTCCAGGTTTTGATAACATTCTTCTTCACCTTGCCATCGTTGATTGCAACGATTTTACCTTCTAAATTGGCGTCTATGTAAGGACCTTTTTTAATCGAACGACCCATAATGATTTTTTGTTTACTGGTCTATTATTTATTTAGTTTCTGACTAATTACTTAGCTAATTTTTTACCGTCTCTACGTTGGATGATTAACTTATCGCTGCCTTTTCCTTTGGTACGAGTCTTCTCTCCTTTTGCATATTTACCAGTACGGCTACGTGGGTGACCACCGGAAGCTTTACCTTCCCCACCACCCATCGGGTGATCTACTGGGTTCATGGCAACACCACGAACTCGGGGACGAATACCTTTCCAGCGATTCTTACCAGCTTTACCAGCAGTTTCTAAGTTGTGATCACTATTAGAAACTACACCAACGGTTGCATAGCAATTGATCAATACTTTTCTCAATTCACCAGAAGGCATCTTTAATACTGCGTATTTTTCTTCCTTATTAGCTAACTGAGCAGAAGTACCTGCACTTCTTACCATTTTGCCACCTTGACTCGGTTGCAATTCAATATTGTGAATCATGGTACCCAATGGCATATTTTTCATTACCAGAGCGTTCCCAATTTCTGGTGCAACTTCATCTCCTGCTATAATATTTGCACCCACTTGAAGACCTTGTGGAGCAAGAATATATCTTTTTTCACCATCTGTATATTGCAACAAAGCAATAAACGCGGTTCTGTTTGGATCGTATTCAATAGATACTACTGTTGCAGCAATATCTCTCTTATTTCTTTTGAAATCGATAATACGGTAATGCTGTTTGTGACCACCACCCATATAGCGACTCACACGACGACCTTGGAAGTTACGTCCCGCAGTATTCTTTTGAGGCTCCAATAAACTCTTCTCAGGTTTATTAGTGGTGATTTCAGCATAAGCATTTCCAATTCTCCAGCGTGTTCCTGCTGTAATTGGTTTGTACTTTTTTAGTGCCATTGTTTATTTTTTTGTGCGGACTTTTCAGCTCCGCGGCTATAGATTAAATATTTGCGTAAAGATCAATCGTTTCTCCGTCTGCAACAGTTACAAATGCTTTTTTGTAAGCAGATTTCATTCCTTGAACTAAACCAGCCTTCGTGTTACGAGACTTGTTCTTTCCGGGAGCAACCGCAGTATTTACATCTACTACATTTACTCCATAAAAATCTTGGATTGCTTTTTTGATCTCCAATTTGTTAGCTCTACGATCAACTTTGAAAGCATACCTTCTCAATGATTCCTGCTGAGCATTTGCTTTCTCGGTTAAGATAGGCTTTATTAAAATTTCTGACTGTCTCATTTTCTATGATTGAAACGTTACTTAAATTAAGCTTCTACTCCTGCTTCATCTTCTACGAAGATTTTTACAGTATTTTCTGTGATTACCAATACATCTGCATTCATGATTTCGTAAGTATTGATATCAGCCAATAAAGTGCTGGCAATATTGGGTACATTACGAGTACTCAAGTAAACATTATCATTGTACTCAGGTAGAACAATCAGTGCTTTTTTATCAGACACTTTCAAGTTATCCATGATGCTAACCAACTGTTTGGTTTTTGGCGTATCCATATTGATGTCTTCAATAATTAGGATAGCACCATCTTTTGCTTTGTGACTGAGCGCAGATATTTTTGCCAAGTCTTTCACTTTACGATTCAATTTAAAATCGTAAGAGTGTGGTTTTGGTCCAAAAATAGTACCACCACCTTTATACAATGGGTTACGAATATTACCCTTACGAGCACCACCTGTACCTTTTTGTTTGTGTAACTTACGGCTTGCACCCTGAACTTCAGCACGGGTTTTAACCTTATGTGTTCCAGAGCGACGCGCAGCAAGGTATTGCTTAACAGCTAGGTATATTACGTGGTCATTTGGTTCGATTCCAAAAATTTCCTGTGGTAATTCAACCGTTCTGCCGGTCTTCTGTCCTTTTATATCTAATACATCAATTTGCATGATCTTTCAATTAATCTTTCAGTTAAACGGGTTATATTATTTCTGTATTAAAACGATAGAACCGTTGTTACCTGGTACAGAGCCACTGATCAGGATATAGTTCTTTTCAGGAAATATTTTAACCACTTTCAAACCTTTCATTTTAACACGGTCACCACCCATGCGGCCAGCCATTCTCATTCCTTTAAATACTCTAGCAGGATAAGAAGATCCACCAATAGAACCAGGCGCACGTTGACGATCGTGCTGACCATGGGAAGCTTCTCCAACACCAGAAAATCCGTGGCGTTTTACAACACCTTGAAATCCCTTTCCTTTGGTTGTTCCAACAACTTCAATATTGTCACCTTCGGCAAAAATATCAAGTGTTACTATTTCCCCTAAATTCTTTTCTATGGAGTAGTTGCGAAATTCTTTTACAAATCTCTTGGCAGCAGTTTGTGCCTTTGCGTAGTGATTGAGCTCGGACTTTGTAGAATGTTTTTCTTTCTTGTCGCCGACCCCTAGTTGAACAGCAGAATAACCATCGGTCTCCTGTGTCTTAATTTGCGTAACGGTATTTGGAGCAGCTTCAATGATGGTACAAGCTATTTGCTTGCCATCAGCAGCGAAGATGCTGGTCATGCCGATTTTTTTACCAATAATTCCTTTCATCGTTTTGCGGTTTATGCCCCGCATGGTTGTGAGGACATCCCGCCGATGAAGCGGGATTCAATCCTTGTTTGCTACCGACCTTTTCCGTTGTTTTCCTGCAGTTAGCAAGAAGAGGAAGTACCAGTAGTAAACAAACCTCGAAGGGCCTGTTTATATGTTCCCTCAACAAATATTATGTTGAGGAGTTTTAGTTTATCAGAGCTGCTTTATTTCCCGAAAGAAGTTGGCAGATGAAGTATTTTATAAGAACTGTCCTACCCTTTTACAGGGTTCGGTTTTTATCAAGCTTTGATTTCAACCTCCACACCAGAAGGAAGATCTAACTTACTCAACGCATCTACGGTTCTAGAAGAAGAAGTGTAGATATCCATTAGACGCTTGTGCGTAGCCAATTGGAATTGTTCACGACTCTTTTTATTAACGTGTGGAGAACGCAATACAGTAAAGATTCTCTTATGAGTAGGCAAAGGAATGGGTCCTGTTACTACTGCACCTGTACTACGTACTGTTTTTACGATTTTTTCTGCAGATTTATCTACCAGATTGTGATCGTATGATTGTAATTTGATTCTGATTCGCTGAGACATAGTCAAAAACCAATTTTTACGTTGGGGTTGCAAAGGTAGGGTGCTGAAACTAAATAGACAAGTTTTTTTATACTTTATTTAGGATTTTTTTGAATTTAATGCTAGATCCTGAGCGTTTTTCTGAAAATTAACATTGAAAAAGCGTTTTGATCATCCAATATTACCTAAAGTGTCTTGGTGGAATTGCTTGGTGTTTGATTTATTTTTTTATAATTCTCCAATATCCTGTTTTGTCGCTGCCTATGCGTTCTATTATTCCCTGATCTTTTAGTTTTTTAATTTTCCTTTTTATTGTTGCGGTGGAATATCCTGTCTTCTCTGCAAGTTCATTGTACTTTGCATTTGGTTTTTGTTGTAATTGTTGCAAAATACTTGCTTTTACAGGGTCATTTACAGGGTCATTTACTAGTTTTACTAGGTCATTTTTTGTATTTAGTGTATCAATGTATTGAATGTGCAGTTCTCGGTTTTTTAGCAAATGACTTTCATTGTGCAATAAGTTTAACAGGAATAGAAAAAGGTATTTTTCTGTTTTGTGAATGCCTTTGGATAAGTCCTCGTAGTTGGCCCTCACAAGTGCATTACGGAAATACCAAGAATTTTCTGCAAACCAATTATTGTTTACTTCTTTAAAACCAAGTTTTCTCAAATATTTTATTAAAAAAATGGCAGTTGTGCGTGTATTTCCTTCGCCAAAAATATGGATTTGCCACAAGTAAGAAATGAATTGTGCAATATGTTCTATCGTTTCTTGCTCACTTAAGCCTTTATAGCTAAACTGTTTTTCTTGTTCAAAGTCGTATTCTAACGTGGCTTTTAAACTCTCGGCACTGCCATATAAAACCGTTTCACCATTTAGCACCCATTCTTGTTTAGTAATATTGTAATCACGTATTTTACCTGCAAATTTGTAAATGCCTTGAAACAATCTGCGATGTATATTTAAGTATTCTACAGGTGAAAAAGTAAATGTTTGTTCACTCAACATCTCGGCAATACGTGCCGAAACTTTGTCGGCTTCCTCGGTGCGGTCTTCGTTTGTTTGAGTTGGATGTTGTTTGTAATAACTATCTATCCGTTTTTTTACCTCTTCAATAGTAATATAGCCTTCAATGTTTTGTTTGGCGATCTCAATAAGATAATCAGACGGCTTTAATCCGTCAATTTTTTGCAAGCCGATAGCTGTTTTCCAAAGTTTTGCTTTTTCTGCTTTATTTGGTTCACCTTGTATTAAATATTCTTCAAAATTATCCATTGGCTATTCTATGTTTTGGGTTTCAGGCATAGTTTCTTATCAATATTTAATTGTTCGTTCCATCTTTTAATTTATTGTCTTGTGGAGGTGAATTACAAGGTCTTTTTTGTCTTTGGTCTTGATGGCGTTGGTGTCTCGGTAATAAGTGTCTAGCGAAAAGTCTCTTAGGTCGTTTTTTAAATGTTCTTCGCTTTTATCCTTTGGTCGTTTTTCAATAACGCTGACTTTGTTGAGCAAAGCAATGAGGTTTGTTTTGAAAACATCAATTTCACTTCTTAAAGGTTTTTGCTTTAAGAATGCCTTTAGTGCTTTTTTCGGTGTCTGCGTTACTAATTTCATCAAAATATTTTCTTTCAACTATTACTTCTTGAAGGTACTAAAATATACAGGAACCTAGTTAAAGTAATCTACACAAAAAAAATCCTGCCTCAACTAAATCGAGACAGGATTTGTGTATTTATTAAATAAGTAAATTAGTCTTCTATCTTCACTTTACCCTTGCTCTTGGCTATTACTTCTTCAGCAATATTGTTTGGAGCTGGATTGTAGTGTGAGAATTCCATGGTTGACGTGGCACGGCCTGAACTCAATGAACGCAATTGAGTTACATAACCAAACATTTCACTCAAAGGAACTTTTGCCTTTATTACTTGCAGGTTGGCGCGACTGTCCATTCCTTCCAACATACCACGACGACGATTTAAATCGCCCGTTACGTCTCCCATATACTGATCTGGTGTTAATACTTCCACCTTCATAATGGGCTCTAACAAAGTAGGTTTCGCTTTTCGTCCCGCCTCGCGGAAACCACCTTTGGCACAAAGCTCAAAACTCATGGCATCAGAATCCACATCATGATAGCTACCATCATACACACGCACTTTCATATTGTTTACCGGGTACCCAGCCAAAACACCAGTAGTCATAGAGGTTTCAAATCCTTTCTGTATGGCAGGAACAAATTCTTTCGGAATAGATCCACCAAACAAATCATTCACAAACTGGAAATGCTTCCCTTCATTTTCTTTCATCCACTCTTCATCAGCAGGACCAAAAGAGAATTGAATATCGGCAAATTTACCGCGTCCACCAGATTGTTTTTTCAAGATTTCTCTGTGTTCAATCGTCTTAGCAAAAGACTCCTTATAAGCAACCTGAGGTGCTCCTTGGTTTACTTCTACTTTAAACTCACGACGCATACGATCAATGATGATCTCTAGGTGCAACTCACCCATTCCGCGAAGAATGGTTTGACCAGTATCTTCATCTGTATTAACACGTAAAGTTGGATCTTCTTCTACCAATTTAGCAATCGCCATACCCATTTTATCAACGTCTACCTGTGTTTTAGGCTCTACTGCAATGGCAATTACTGGTTCTGGAATAAACATATTCTCCAAAGTAATTGGATGATCTTCATCACAAAGGGTATCACCGGTTTTAATTTCCTTAAATCCTACCGCAGCAGCAATATCGCCAGCTTCAATAAAATCAATCGGATTTTGTTTGTTGGCAAACATCTTCATAATACGACTGATGCGCTCTTTTTTACCACTTCTTACATTCAACACATAAGAACCAGCATCTAAGCGACCAGAATAGCACCGGAAGAAAGCCAAACGACCCACAAAAGGATCGGTCATTATTTTAAAAGCCAATGCCGCAAATGGCTCTTTGGCATCTGGTTTACGAGTGATGGTTTCGCCTGTATCTGGATCTGTACCTACGGTATCTTCCAAATCAATTGGTGAAGGCAGGTAACGACAAACTGCATCTAAAGCAGTTTGTACTCCTTTGTTTTTAAATGATGAACCACACATCATAGGAACAATACTTAAGTCGATTGTTGCCTTTCGGATGGCTTCATGCATTTCATCTTCGGTGATACTATTTGGATCATCAAAGAATTTTTCTAATAACTTTTCATCATATTCTGCAACTGCTTCAACCAAGTTTTGTCTCCATTCGTTGGCCTCTGCAATCATATCTTCTGGTACTGGAATTTCATCGAAAGTCATTCCTTCGGTCTCCATATGCCAAATAATGCCTTTCATTTTAATCAGATCTACTACACCAGTAAAATCATCTTCCGCACCAATCGGCAATTGCAATGGAACCGCTTTAGCACCAAGCATCTCTTTTACTTGCGCAACAACCATTAAAAAGTCAGCACCTGCACGATCCATTTTATTTACGAATCCGATACGTGGAACTTTGTAACGATTGGCTTGGCGCCACACGGTTTCAGATTGTGGTTCTACCCCATCAACCGCAGAAAACAAAGCAATCAAACCATCCAATACACGCATAGAACGCTCTACCTCTACGGTAAAATCAACGTGTCCGGGAGTATCAATGATATTGAAATAATAAGATTTGGTATTGGCATCAGCAGTCCCTTTATTAGTAGGGAATTTCCACAAACAGCTTACTGCCGCAGAAGTAATGGTAATACCTCTTTCTTTTTCCTGTTCCATCCAGTCAGTGGTTGCAGCACCATCGTGTACTTCCCCAATCTTATGAATCATACCGGTATAACGCAATATACGCTCGGTGGTGGTGGTTTTACCGGCATCAATGTGGGCGGCAATACCAAAGTTTCGTTGAAATTTCAAATCAGCCATAAAAAATTCTAATTTTTAGAGCGGCAAAGGTAACCATTCTACCGATAGCACAAAGGGTTGGAAAAAATTTAATTCGAATGGGGAAAACTAAATAAAAAAGCCCCGAATAAATTCGAGGCTTTAAAAAAATATACTTAATCTTAAATTTTAAAGTGAGAGAAAGCCTTATTGGCTTCTGCCATACGGTGGGTATCTTCTTTCTTCTTGAAAGCAGCTCCTTCACCTTTTGCGGCTGACATGATTTCATTGGCCAACTTATCTGCCATGGTACGTCCATTTCTTTCGCGACTGAAACGGATCAACCACTTCATACTTAAAGAAATTTTACGATCAGCACGAACTTCCGCTGGAATTTGGAAAGTAGCTCCACCTATACGGCGACTTCTTTCCTCTACCGCTGGTGTTACATTGGCAACCGCTTTCTTCCAAAGCTCATAACCATCTTCACCAGTGGTTTTACTTACTTTATCTACTGCATCATAAAAAATATTAATTGCAGTGCTTTTCTTACCATCCCACATGATGTTGTTGATAAAACGAGTTACCAATTTATCATTGAAACGTCCGTCTGGTGCTAGGGGTAACTTTTTTGCTTGTGCTTTACGCATTGTTTAATTTTTATAAAAGCTGATATTCTTCAAGTATTAAAACTTTACTCAGCCTCCGTTAGGAATAAAATTATTTCTTGACTTTTACTTTCTTAGTCCCGTATTTAGAACGACTCTGCTTACGATCTTTCACACCAGCAGTATCGAGACTACCACGTACAATATGGTAACGTACACCTGGTAAATCTTTTACACGACCACCACGAATCAATACGATTGAGTGCTCTTGTAGGTTATGCCCCTCTCCTGGGATATAGGCAATTACCTCAATTTTGTTTGTCAAACGCACTTTCGCTACTTTACGCAGGGCTGAGTTTGGTTTTTTAGGTGTAGTTGTATATACACGTGTACATACACCACGACGCTGAGGACATGCATCCAAAGCTCTTGACTTACTTTTAGCTCTGATTATTTCGCGGCCTTTTCTAACTAATTGCTGTATTGTAGGCATTATAAACCATTTAAAATTTCGGACGGCAAAGGTAGTGGCTTGGAGTGACAATCCAAAATGTTTTGTAAAAAAAAGTATATATACCTAATCAGCCCATGTTTTTAAACCCTATTTTTGGTTCTTATTTGTTTTTTTTGATAGGGTTTCTTTACTTTACAATGTAGCCCCACAAAGCCCCACCCTCTCTCATGAGAACCATTTTTTTGACTTTCCTGCTCTTCGCAGGAATTGTGAACGGCTTGCTGTTTGCACAATCCAGTTCCGTATCTTATCAACAACAAAATTTAGTGTACCGACAATCTTTCGATGCACTTAGCACTTCGGGTACTGTAAGCCTTATAGGAAAAGGTCCATTCACGCTTTCTGCGTCGCCCCTACCTTTCAACAACCTAGATGGCTGGCAGATTTGGCTATCCGCTGGCAGTAGCACTAATGCAAGCTTTATGGCTGGCTCCGGAACCGCAACCACAGGTGCTGCTTACAGCCTCGGCAGTACTGGTGTTCAAGAAAGAGCATTGGGGAGTCTCGCTACCGCCACCAGTTCCTACTCTTTTGGGATTATTTTTACCAATAATACGGGCAATGATTTGAACAATTTTAACGGATCTTTTACTGCCGAACAGTGGCGAAAGGGCGGCTCAGGCAACAACAATATATGGTCTGGAAAATATGCCACTGGCACAATTACAAACATCAATTATTCTCCGCTAATAGCTGCCACCTCACTTAGTTTTTCTTCTACACAAACCAGCACCGGTGCTGCAAGTTTAAATGGCAATTTGCCCTCCAACCAACAATTAATTCAGTTTAATATCAGCAATATTATTTGGAAAAAAGGAGAACAACTACTGATCAGGTGGGACGATACTGATGAACTTGGCAGTGATGATGCAGTTGGGATTGACGATTTTAGTTTTTCTGCGTCTAGCTCTGCGGCACCGCCTTCGCAAATAACAGCATTATACTCCTTGGCAAATAATCCTACCAATGCCGATACCATTCAGTATGCAGTTCAGTTTGGAGGAAATATTTCTGGTATTTCCACTGCCAATTTCAGGTTACTCAGCAGCGGCATTTCCAATGCAGCCATTACAAGAATTGAAGGCAGTAACAACACCTATACCGCTACCGTTTTTACGGGTGCTGGAAATGGTATATTAAGGCTGGGAATTGTAAACGATCTAAATTTAATACCTGGCTTATCGGGACTCCCTTTTTATGCAATTGATTCACAACTGATAGATAAAGAAGGGCCCATCATACAATCCATATCCATCCCCAATCAGTTTATGAAACAGGGTGATACCATACCCGTAACCATTCGCATTCGGGCAGAACCTATTGTTTGCAAAATGATATCGGGTAGCATTGCTGGCTTCCCCCTACAATCATTCAGCAAACAAAACGATTCTACTTATTTTTGCAATATCATTCTACCCACAATCGGCAATGATATCAATGCTTCAGCCGATTTATTAGTATCGCTAATGCTTGCCGATACCCTTCAAAATAAAAGTGTAGTTTTTAACAGTCCCATACAACAAAATCGAGATGGTATTTATTTTCAAGCTGCTTTATGGACGGGTGGGGTGGACAGTAATTGGCAGCAAATTTTGAATTGGAGCAGCAAACAATTGCCTTCTGATAGTAGCCATATTATTATTCCTGCCTCCGCTGTAAATATGCCATTAATTCAACAAAATGTGACTCTTAGAAAGTTAACAATGGATTCATCCGCAAAGTTAACCGTGACCGGAACAATCAATATTTCAGAAAATATATTGGCTGATACTGGCGCTATTAACGCAGTTCAGGCAACTATTTCATGTATAGGAAATCAAGTGCAATTATTGAATAGCAGGGTGTTTAAAAACCAACAAATTAAAACGCTACTCATTAATAATGCGAGTACTGTTTTATTGGAATCTCCTTTATTTATTACCAAATCCTTGGGCATTATAAAAACAATACTACAAACGAATGATCGGTTGTATATGCTGCACAATGCGGTGGTTGAGCAGTTGCCCAATGGCAGCAATATTGTGGGAAAAATTTATATTGAACATAAATTGAATCAACAAAAAATAGGCAATTATTTGGTGTCACATCCTTTTAAAGATGCGGTATCATTGGGTAGTTGGATTGCTAAACCAATTACAGATAGCCTCTCTAACTTTACGGCCACAGATAGTTCCAATATTGAACAGAACTGGTTAACAATGGATTGGAACAATATTTTATTGAATAATATTTGGAAAAAACACCAAGCCATTCGTTGGAATATTACCAGCAATTATAATAGCCATAATGCAGTAACAGATAGCAGCAATTACTTAAGTGGATCAGTAAATACTGGTTTACAAGAAATTAAACTTTCGCAAACCAGCAAAGGTTTTAACGCAATTGCAAATCCATTTTTGAGTCCCGTTAATATTCGCGCTTTTTCTAAAGGTATTGGTGTGGGCAATTATTTCTGGGTATGGAATCCGCAACAAGGATTGAATGGAGGATATACATCGCTTTCTGCTGATGCCAATTATATCCTTAACCCATTCCAAGGATTTATTGCGTTTTCTAAGCAACCTATTCAAAATGAAATATTTATTCCAGAACTAAGTAAAACAAATCAATGGAATAATGATAGTATTCCATCTTATGAAAATACCAACCACTTTCATGTAGAGGTTGGCGTGTATGGAAATGGTAAATTCTGGGATCAATGGGTACTTGCCGATATTACTGGCAGCAGAAATGCAAGTGATTCACTGGATGCACCAAAATTAATGAATCCAGGTCTAAGTCTCTTCAGCCTAAGTTCAGATCAACAAAAACTTTCCATTGACGCAAGGCCGCTATCTTCTAGCTCAGTTATTCCATTAAGATTAGAAAAAGCTGGCATCGGGTCTTTTATTTTTAAAGTACAAAAAGCTTTTTTTGCCAGCAATAATGAATTGGTTTTACACGACCGTTTCACCAATGAATATTTGCCTTTAAAAGTAGATAGTGTGATGAGTTTTAATATAACTACAGATAGTTTAAGCACCGCTTCTAGTCGCTTCGAAATAAGCGCCAATATTCCCAAAGGCAATATAGCAAACCTTTTCAGCACGCTAGTGGTAAAAATATTCCCCAACCCAAGTCGCGATATGCTTACCGTAGGATTCAAAGCTTCAAGTGCTAGCAATACACTAATTCAGGTATATAGCTTATCAGGGAATCTTGTTAGAAACCTAGCTATTGGTGTTCAACAATCGGGTTCGGTACGCATTCCAATTGCAGATCTTCCAAATGGCATTTATACGGTTACGGTTGTGAGTAACCAGTTACAACAATCACTTCAATTTATTAAACAATAACAAAACACCCCGCTGCTTTATCAGCAGCGGGGTGTTTTATTTAAGATTAATCTACTTTAAACATCCAACCATATTTATCGGCTACTTTACCTTGTCGTATATCATTTAGCCTTTGCTTTAATTCAGGCGCAATGATCCAGCTTGCCGTATCAAAATACATGATCTCATCTTGGTATTTTAATTCTTTAATTAAAGAAATTGTTGCCGCTGTTCCAGCTCCAAATACTTCACGCAGTGTGCCTGCTTTATGGGCCGCTACCAGTTCGTCAATTGATATTTTTTTCTCCACCACTTCTAATCCCATTTCTGCCAACAATACCAGCGCACTCATTCTGGTAATACCAGATAGAATAGTTCCTTCTTCTAGGGATGGAGTAATTGCTTGATTGCCAATAATAAAAAACACATTCATCATTCCCACTTCTTGTAAGTATTTGTGTTCGAAAGCATCAGTCCACAACACCTGATCGTAACCTATTTCTTTTGCAAGGCTGGTGGGATACATACTGGCCCCATAATTACCCGCATTTTTAGAGAACCCTACTCCACCCGTAACTGCACGTGTATATTTCTCCTCCACATAAATACGCATTGGCGTACTAAAATAAGGGCCAGTGGGGCTCAATAAAATAATAAATTTATAAGAATCCGATGGCTTTACTCCCAATACTGCGTCTGTTGCAAACATAAACGGTCGGATATACATGGAGTGATCGGGCAAGGAAGGAATCCAGTCACGATCCATATGTATCAATTTACGCATACCCTCAATAAAAATTTCTTCTGGCACTGTTGGCATCTGCATTCTGGTAGCAGAAAGATTAAACCGCTTAAAGTTTTCATCGGGACGAAAAATGGCCACTTCGCCATTGTCTAATTTATAGGCTTTGATGCCTTCGAAAATGGACTGCCCATAATGCAAAGCAGCCAAGGAAGGCTCTAGCATTAGTGGAGCATAAGGCTTTATTTCTACGTTTTTCCAAACACCATTGCTGTAATCAGCCACTAGCATATGATCGGTAAAATACTTACCAAATGGAATATTTTCTAAATTAAGATCTGCTAATTTTGACTTTGCAATTGGGGTAATATTTATGTCGAGGACTGCATGCATAGGTTTATATTTGATGCAAAGAAACAAAAAAATAAAAACTAACAATCGTTAATGTTAAAAAAGGACTGATTTATGCAAGAAATATTTCCAGATTTCATCTTGGCAGACCTTTACCCCAATAGTATCGTTGTGGTAGAGAGTGGTGAAAAAAAGCCCAATACAGCTATTTTGACCGAACTAAAGACCAATTTAGTTGAAGCGGAAACGACAGAATCAGTTGAAAAAAATATTATTTCAGCAGCAGTTACCGATGTGGCAGCAAAAGTGCGACCAGCTAAATGGTATTTAGGAAGCTATGGAAAAAGGATTGTGATTTTAGTAAAGGAGACTGATGCCGTTTTTTTGAATGAAGAGAACCTCGATTTTCTCACCAAAATATTAAGCGCATGCAAATTAAATATGGGAGATATTGCAGTCGTGAATATGGAACAATACACACCTTTATTTACAGAAATTAAAGCTGAGTTAAATCCATTGGTATGTTTACTCTTTGATGTTGCTGCAACTACTATACAACTTCCATTTACTATACCCAATTATCAAGTACAAGCATACGATGGCTGCAAATTCTTAATAGCCCCACCACTTAATTCGTTTAGAGGTAGTGAAGAAGATGCCAAGCTTGAAAAGACAAAATTATGGGTAAGTCTTAAAAAAATATTTAACCTCTAAAAAACATCATTTGTCAACCAAATTAATATTTGCCACCAACAATTCCAATAAGGTAAACGAAATTAAATCGGTAGTGCGAGAAGATTTGATTGTGTTGTCGCTTGCAGATGCAGGAATAAATATTGATATACCAGAGCCATTTGACACGCTAGAAGCCAATGCTACAGAGAAATCTACTGTAATTCATCAATTAACAAAACAAAATTGTTTTTCAGAAGATACGGGTTTGGAAGTAACCGCATTAAATGGAGCACCTGGCGTGAAGAGTGCACGCTATGCAGGAGAAGGAAGAGACTTTCAAGCCAATATTGATTTGCTACTTCTGAATCTACAAAACGAGGCCAATCGTTCCGCACAATTTAGAACGGTAATTTCGCTTATTTGGGAGGAACAAGAATACCTATTCGAAGGAATTTGTACAGGCAAGATAAGCCAAGAGCAGAAAGGGATAGAAGGGTTTGGTTATGACCCTATTTTTATTCCTGATGGTTCATTAATGAGTTTTGGAGAGATGACGATGGAAGAAAAAAACAAATATAGCCACCGCAAAAAAGCAATGACTAAATTAATCGATTTTTTATCGCTGCGCCTTCCTTAATTCATTTTCTTCTTCAAGGTACTCACTTGCTCTTGTAAATTATTCACCATACCAGCCAGTTGGTTAACATCCCATATAGGACCAGCATTGGCTTTTTGTAAAATATATACGGCTTTCCAAATTTCCAACACGTCTTCAGCACTTACATTATAAGGCTCATACTGGGGATTATCGCTGATAAGCGTGATTTTATTTTTAAGCCGATTGTTTTTCATCACCCGCTTATAAGCCACTCCTTCATTGCGAGAAAGCACAACATAGGTATTGCTATTTTTTAAATCATCTAACCCATCTACTTTCTCACCCACAATTACACTACCACTGGGAGTGGGCAACATACTATCTCCCATAATTTCAAAAGCACGATACTGGCCAGGAGCCAACATGGGCAAGGTAAAAGTATTCAGCTCATCTACAAACTCAGGATCAGCATAGCCCGTCATATAACCAGCGGCAGCTTTTACTGGCACGAAACTGATTTCAGCAGCACCAGATACCATTTTCAATTGGCGACGCTTATCAAGATAAGACCCGCCTTTTGCTTCACTCAAATCTTTAAATAAAAAATCTTCAAGTGTGAGCTTGAAAATAGAACAGACCTGCTCCATCACTTCGAGCTTGGGTTCGGCACGTTCTTCTTCATAAGCACCAATTAAGGATCGTTTGATTTTTAATTTGCTCGCAAACTCTTCCTGAGTATAGCCTCGCAGTTTGCGCAGGTACCGTAAATTCTTTCCAGCGTTTGACATAACTAATACATTTAGCTGCAAATTACTAATATTTTTAGTTATTTCAAAATATTTTTTTTATCCCCTTAAAATAAATTGGCTTTGAGGTTAATTTGTTGACAAATAGATTGACCGTTGAAGTGGAAAGAAACAGAATGAAAATATTTTTGACTCCCACAATTAAATAGTTATTATAAAATGATCGATTCAGAAGAAGAAAATATATTCTATTCAAGTGTTTTACAGGATTTTGCCCATCCTATTTTAAATGCCAAAGACTCACTTGAAATGTATACTACCAAATTAAAAATTGCTGAAATGATTTGGAATTATTGTATTGCGAAAGAATTCAAATTACCAGTATTTGACATATTGCATGCCGCAATAACCCATCAAAATAAAAGTTGCCCCGAAATGATCCCGGCATTTAACCAGTTTGTAGAAATGAAAAACGAAGAGTATAACGAATTTAAACGCTATTTTGTAAAAGTAGAAGTTCGCACCAGTAAGGATGGCGCTAACACCGTTTATGCAGAAACAATACATCCTTTAAACTTTAATAAAATATAGTATGGCATTACCCCATGCCCATGCGGAAGTGGGAAACAATATAAACGATGCTGCGGAAATTAATATAATTCAAGCCAAAAAGAAGGGGAAGTCATTGTAAAAAAATAAGGTACGTTAAGCAATAGCATTCTCCAGATCATCTGGATTGTATAGAAGATTACGAATTAACGGAAGAAGAAGATGGGAAAATTCAATTAGCAATAATCTGCTAAATATTGGCTAATTTTTTTAACAAGGAGTCTGAAGAAAATGAAGAAGATCAATTTAAAGAGGGATTTATTAACAGAAATGCTATATTAGTAAAACCGCATCAAGCCTTTTGGGACTGGCTTAAAAAAGAAGACAAGATTATTGAAACCCTAAACCAAGAGAAAATATTATTTACCAGACTTTGTTGTTGCCAATAAAATCCGACCATGACTTTGAATTTCATGTTGTTTTTGAAGATGAATGGAAAAACAAAGTCAATCAATTAACACTAAAGCTTAAACACAATATGAAACAGTCAATTTTTATACTTTTAGTTTTAGTTGCACTAAATGTGAATGCTCAAACAAATTCAATTTTCCCCGAATCACTGATCATCACTCCTGAGAAATCTAATTTTGAAAAGACTTCCAGCTATGCTGATGTAATGCTGTTTCTCAACACCATTAAAAAAATGAGTAGTAATATTCATATTGGCAGTATAGGAAAAAGTACGCTAGGAAAAGATATTCCGATGGTGGTATTGGCCAATCCTTTGGTTACTACTGCGGAGCAAGCAAAAGCTTCTGGCAAACCTGTAGTATATATTCAAGCAAATATTCATGCGGGTGAAATAGAAGGTAAAGAAGTAGCCTTGATGCTGATGCGTGATATTTTATTGGGGAATAAAAAGCACCTTCTGCAAAATCAGATTATTATATTTGTCCCTATTTACAATACCGATGGAAATGATCAATTCGCTAAAGGCCTGCGTCCCTCGCAAGAAAATAGTCCCCTTGAAACGGGCATCCGTGAAAATTCACAGGGGCTTGATTTAAACCGTGATGGCATTAAAATGGAAGCACCCGAAACACAGGGTATGATTAAAACAATCCTTACCCATTGGGATCCACAGCTGACGGTTGATTTACATACTACCAATGGAACCTGGCATGGCTATTCCCTCACTTGGGCACCTGGCTATTTATCATCGGGCGAAGCGAGTCCTTATACCTATACTAATAATACCATATTGCCTTTTATTACACAACAAGTAAAATTGAAAAATGATTTGCACTTTGGTCCCTTTGGTGATTTTAATTTGCGGGAAGGATGGCCATTAAAAAATTTCTATACTTATAATCATCATCCACGTTATATAATTAATCAAGTGGGACTGCGAAATCGCATGAGTATTTTAAGTGAAGCTTTTGCACACGAACGTTTCTACCAGCGCATCAACAGTACTTACCATTTTGTGTACGAAATTTTAGATTATTGCAATAAAAATGCAGCCACTATTATCAGCATCAACCAATCAGCAGAAACCAATGCCATTAACAAAGTTTTGAATTCAGCAGGGAAAATAAAAAAAGGGGTGCGTTTTAAAATGATGCCATTAAAAGAACCAATCAATCATTTTAGAACCTACGATTATATTCCATATACCAGTGCAGGCGAAACCACTACATTTACTAAAACTGGTAAGATTGTGCATTACGATTCTATTATTTATTATGCTGATTTCAAAGATACTTTAAGCGCTACACTACCTCGTGGATATATTATTCCTGCCGCTTTTACGGCTATTGCCGATCATTTAAAAATGCAAGGAATTACAGTTACTCCCATAGAAAAAAAACAAGTATTTACTGGAGAAGTTTTTGTAGTTGAGCAATTCAGTAAAGCTACCCGTAAATTCGAAGGTCACCATATGGCATCTGCGGAAGGACAGTTTAAATTGAAAGATTTTACAGCAGAAAAAGGTGATTTTATGGTAGATATGGCACAACCACTTACCAACCTTATCTTTTATACATTAGAACCTCAGTCAGACGATGGATTATTGGTATGGAATTTCTTTGATGCTTACTTAGAAGCAAATAATATAAATACCCAAGCAGTTGAATATCCCATCTTCAAATATTTTAGCACAAAAACAACATCTAAAAAGAAAAAATAAGTCGATTGAAATTGTACCTTGCATCTATGGCTAAAGTAAAAACAAAAAATAAGAAAGAAGAATTGATTATACTTGTTACCAACGACGATGGTTATACTGCACCGGGTATTCATGCATTGGTAGAAGCAGTGAAAGGCCTTGGAAAAATAGTAGTAGTAGCTCCAGATAAACCACAGAGTGGAATGGGACATGCCATCACCATTGGCGCTCCACTTAGGTTGACTAAAGTGCATAATTTTGAAGATGTTGAAGCCTATAGTTGCAGCGGCACTCCAGTGGACTGTGTTAAATTAGCGGTGGACAAAGTATTGCATCGTAAACCCGATATTTGTATCAGCGGCGTTAACCACGGAGCCAACCATTCAATTAATGTAATTTATTCGGGTACCATGAGTGCTGCTTTGGAAGCAGCAATTGAAAGCATACCGAGCATTGGTTTTAGCTTACTCGATTATAGCTTGGAAGCTGACTTTACCGCGACTAAAAAATACGCCCGCATTATTGTGGAGCAAGTATTAAAAAGCAAACAAATGGACAAACATTTATGCCTGAATGTGAATATTCCCAAACTGGATGAATCACTGATTAAAGGAATAAAAATCTGTTCCCAAGCTTATGCAAAATATGAGGAGAAATTCGATGAAAGAAAAGATCCGCATGGCAAAAAATATTATTGGCTTACTGGCGAGTTTGTGAATTTTGATAAGCGCAAAGAGAGTGATGTGTGGGCATTGAAAAATAATTATATAAGCATAGTACCCGTTCAATTTGATCTTACTCACTATGAATTAAAAAAGAAACTCGAAAAAAATTGGAAATTATAATGCTAAAGCGAGACAATATAAAATTGGGATTGGCGATAGGATTTATTGCGCCGGTATTTGGTGTATTTGGATATTATTTCTGGAAATTCAACCTATTTACACTTAATGAATTTTTACAGGTATTGATGATGCAAAAATCATTACTCAGTGGCATCATCAGCATTGCATTAATTGCCAATGCACTGTTATTTACTTTGTACATCAACCAGCAGAAAGACAAAACGGCAAGGGGCATTTTTATAGCCACTTGCCTTTATGCCTTGGTAACATTGGGTTTTAAATGGTTTGGATAGGTTTGATAAAAACTTAAATAGTGTAGCTAATCTTCGCTCACAACAAAAGTTATTGTTTTCTTAACCACTGAATTAACAAGTATTCCATTTTGTTTGGCAGGATTCCATTTTGGGCTTTTTAATACTACCCTTACTGCTTCAGCAGCAGTTCCATAACCAGGATCATTCAATGCTTTTACCCTACCGATTTTGCCTTGCTTATCTACCAGTATTGACAATTGAACGGTATATTTTCCTACAGGCCCTCCTTTATTAACCACCATATTTAAATTTAAATTATTTTTTAAATAGGCTATCCATTTCTCTTTTCCTCCTACAAATGAAGCTGGTTCTGTAGCAACTGTGAATAATAAATCATCATTACTTGGTTTTTGAACTGCTTCTACCTTTACCATTTCACCAATAGGCGATGGTGGTGGCTGCTTTGTAAATATTTCTATCACCCCATCCTTTCCCAGATCTCCATATAAAACACTTGCAGAACTATCTTTCAAAACATTTATTTGCTTAATATGACTGGGATTCAATTTGATATTTGCAAGCGTATTGGCTCCTTTTTCAAGCACTACACCATTCAATACAATCAATGCATTATTCACCGAATTCTTATTATTTCTAATAGTGCTTTCATAAGTTTCAAGGGTATCGTTGCCACTCGCTCTAATAATTTTTACTTTACCATCTTTGGGCATTTTATATATGGTATCAGCACTTAATATAATAGTGTCGGCCTTATTTCTCCCCTGCTGCTTGAAACTATTTTCTAATACGGTTTCTACAGATATAGGTTTGTTATTTGCTGCTGCATTTCTAAATGCAAAAAGCACAACCACAATGGCCAATAAGGGCAGCACTATCAATCTGCGTAAGTAACTAAATTGGGTATTACTGTTGTTTTTAATCATGGCTATTCTTCTTTTAATGGGTGAGAAAAAAAATGGGTTAGTAAGTAAAAATTTTTGCTGAGGATAAGCTGCGGTCAATAACATTTCGGCAAGCGCAGCGGCATTGCCATCATCAATACATTTTTTATCGGCAATAAACTCATGAATCATGTGGAGTTCTTTTCTTATAGCCCAGAAAAAAGGATTGAACCATCCAAATACCAATACCAATTGCATGAATAATTTATCGATGGAATGTTTTTGTTGCACATGTATTAATTCATGCTGTAAAATTTGTTTGCCAGATTCACTCTTAATATCAATGGCTTCATTCCAAAAAATAAAACTAAAAAAAGAAAAAGGCGTTCCTTTGGCTTGTGTTATTACAAGAAATATATTACCAATTGTTTTGCCAGCATATATTTTAAGAAGTCTATAAATTTTAAATAAGGAAATAAGCATTCCTGTAAATAATAGACTAGAAACGGCTAAATAACCAATAGTAGTCATCAATTGCCAACTAATATCATACCAGTGTTTATGAATATTGGCTTCTATTTCTGTATTGTTCATCGCAACTGCAGAGAGCAACTCGTACACGATAGTATCGTTATTTGTAACGGATTGCTTCCATTGAATTTTAATGAGTGGAACTACCCAAGCAAGTAAGGTGATGGCCAGCAAATAAAACCGATTGTACTGGTGAAATTTTTTATCTCTTAATACCAACCAATAGTAGCCCATCATGATGCCGCTGCAGAGCAATACTTGCAGCATATAAAATACGGTGGTTAACATAGGATTATTTTTTAGGTTTTTTAATTTCTTGTAAGAGCAGTTCCAGTTCTTTTATGCTGATGTCTTTTTGTTTCACCATAAAAGAAACAGCATCCGCAAACGAACCTTCAAAATAACCATCTACCAGTGTACGAATGGAACTGGAAGAATAGGTTTCTTTGGATACAAGCGGATAGTACTTGTGCACCCTTCCAATCTGTTCAATACCCACAAAACCTTTATCTGCTAGAATTTTTACTATGGTAGCAATGGTATTGCTATGCGGCTTGGGTTCTGGCTGCGCATCAATAATGTCTTTTAAAAAGGCAGTCTCCAATTTCCAAATGGAATGCATAATCTGCTCTTCGGCTTTTGTTAATGGCTTCATCGTATAATTTCTATTTACAAAATAAAGATATAACTAATCATTTAGTCGAACAACTATTTTTTTAGTTATTAAAGAATAATCATTTTTCTATACTATTTGAATGGATATGCATTTAGGTTTAAATCATTTTAACCATTAAGCATTAGCATAAATTCACCCATCAAGTTCTTAAAATTTCATTCGTAAATTGCAGGCCGCAACTATTCATAAAATGACTTACTATATTATAGCAGGTGAAGCCAGTGGCGACCTCCACGGGAGCAACTTGATTAAACAATTAAAATACCGAGACCCATCGGCTAATTTTCGCTGCTGGGGTGGCGATTTAATGGAGCAAACTGGTGCCACCATTGTTAAACACTACCGTGATCTTGCCTTTATGGGTTTTGTAGAAGTACTTGCCAACCTCCCCACTATTTTAGGCAACCTGAAATTCTGTAAGCAAGATATATTGAACTATCAACCCGATGTGCTGATATTGGTTGACTATCCCGGCTTCAACCTACGCATTGCTGAATGGGCTAAAAAAATGGGCATTAAAGTGGTTTATTATATTGCCCCGCAGGTGTGGGCTTGGAAAGCCAACCGCGTAAAAAAAATGAAACAATGCATTAATCTTATGCTCTGCATTCTTCCGTTTGAAAAAGACTATTTTAAAGACAATTGGAATTGGGAGGTTGAATATATTGGTCACCCCTTAATAGAAGTAATAGAAGATTTTAAACTCAATCACCCAAAACCTGAGACCCAAAATATTGTCGCATTATTACCAGGAAGTAGAAAGCAAGAAATTACGAAGAAGCTGCCCATTATGTTAAGCGTTGCCAAATATTTTCCACAATATCAATTTGTGGTGGCTAAAGCACCCGGTCAACTCGATGCATTTTACGAGCCTTTCTTAGCAGGATATAATAATGTAGCCGTAGTAAAAAACAGTACCTATGAATTATTGCTACAAGCAAAAGCTGCATTGGTTACCAGCGGTACTGCAACATTAGAAACAGCACTATTTGGTGTACCCGAAGTAGTATGTTATAAAACAAGTAATATTAGTTTTCAAATTGCAAAGCGACTGATTAAAATAAAATTCATTTCGCTCGTAAACCTTATCATGAATAGGTTAATTGTACAAGAGCTAATACAGGATCAACTAAATACCAGCAACTTAGTTGCAGCACTTAATCCTTTGTTGCACAATGAGGCGAGGCAGGCTCAGTTGAAAAAAGATTATTCGGAACTAAACACCATCTTACGCACTGGTGGCAACGCCTCTGAACAAGCAGCTACTAGGATAATTCAATACTTAAAAAAAGATTGAACCATTATTTAATAAGTGGAAGAATCAGTTTCTTAAACAAGATAAAGATAATGGCCAGCAAAAATATGATCAGTGAAATCCTATTCATGCCATGCATATATTTCATCCACTGGGTGCGAGGCTCATTCGGATCGCGCTTCTTCAAATACAGGTATTCACCCAATTGTTTCCAAATTCCCATGGCAGTGATTTTTATAAAGATAACATGCTGCAATCAAATTGGTTCGAATTACAACACTTGTTTCTCAAACCCATGCTTTAATTAAATTGGTAATTTGCTCCGTTTCTATAATAAACCCATCATGCCCATAGGTAGAATCAATGATTGCCAACGTTACATTGGGTAAATGATCGGCCATAAACTGCTGTTCTGCAACGGGACAAAGAATGTCACTACTGATACCAATAATATAAGTCGGCTGATGGATGGTTTTGAGTACATCAATTAATTCACCGCCGCGACCGCGACCGAGGTGGTGACTGTCCATCGACTTCGTCAGCAGCCAATAACTATACGCATTAAAACGCTTCACCAGCTTATCACCTTGATACTGCAAGTAAGATGAAGCTTTAAAATGATCAATTTTTTCTGGATCAGGATCGGTCTGCTTTTCTTGAAATGTAGCATAGTTCCTATAGGTAAGCATCCCAATAGCACGTGCTGCTCTTAAGCCCGCTGCGCCTGCATGGGCAGTACCTTCATTATGCCATGTTTGATCGGCTTCAATGGCCATTCTCTGGGCGGTATGCACGGCCACTCCCCAAGCACTTTCCGAAGGTGATGTTGCTATCAAAAATAATTTTTGAATGATAGCTGGTTCCATCATTGCCCATTCCAATACTTGATATCCGCCCATACTTCCTCCCATCAACAGCTTTATACAATCAATTCCCAAATGCTTGCGCAATAAAATATGTGCTGCTACCATATCGCGAATGGTTACCAGTGGAAAATCAGCAAAATAGGCTGTTCCCGTAGCATTATTCATGCTCAATGGGCCAGTTGAACCATAGCAGGAGCCAATAATATTGGCGCAGACAATATAATGTTCAGAAGGATTGAATAAACACCCATCTCCTACCAGTCCCTTCCACCATTCAACAGGGTCTGCATTGGCCGTAAGCGCATGGCATACCCATATTATATTGCTCTTTTCTGAATTAAGTGTCCCGTATATTTTATACGCTATTTCTATACTGGGCAGTGCATTTCCGCTCTCCAGCATAAAAGGAGCTTCATATTTATATTGATTCATACCGATTATTCCGCATTTCAACAGCAAAATAAAGGCATGTGCGGCTTACATTTGTTGAAATTTTTTTACATGGATAGAATTGAGCTAAAAAGAGTAGACAATGCCTATGCATTTGAGGCTGTTGATAGCAATGGAAATAAAGCCAGATTAGACGCTTCTTCAACCATTGGGGGGCATGATTCTGGTATTCGTCCCATGCAATCTTTACTCATGGGACTGGGAGGATGCGGTGGGGTAGATATTCTTTCCATCCTTCAAAAACAAAAACAAGAAGTGACCGACTTTAGCATGGTCATTGAAGGGGAACGTGAACAGGGTAAAGAGCCTTCTTTGTGGAAATATATTCATATTCATTTCCATTTTACGGGTAAAGTAGACGCCGACAAAGCCGATAAAGCCGTTGCCTTATCACTCAATAAATACTGTTCAGTGGCTGCCACTTTAAAAGCAGCAGGCTGTACCATTGAATGGACTATAAAAATTAAAGAATGAAAAAAGAAACCAAAGCCATCCGCATACAAACCAAGCGCACCCCTGAAATGGAGCATTCCACGCCCCTATTTCTTACCAGTAGCTTTGTATTTGATGATGCCGAAACGATGCGCGCCGCTTTTGCAGATGAGAGCGATGATAATATTTACAGCCGATTCAGCAACCCAAGCGTGCAAGAACTGGTTGATAAATTAGCTGCCCTTGAAGGTGCTGATGCTGGCTATGCCACTGCATCGGGTATGAGTGCGGTATTCGGTTCTTTTATGGCTTTACTAAAGCAAGGCGATCGGTTGCTGGCCTGTAATGCTGTATTTGGCAGCACCCATACTGTGATTGCGAAATACCTTCCCCGGTATGGAATTGAACACGGCTATATCAGTGCCTCGGCAACAGAGTCAGAATGGGAAGCGGCCATCACCCCAAATACAAAAATGATTTATATAGAAACCCCTACCAATCCTGGATTGGAAGTGTTGGATTTGGAAATGATTGGCAGGCTGACCAAAAAACATGGTATTATTTTTAATGTCGACAATTGTTTTGCCACTCCTGTAAACCAACGCCCTATTGAGTTTGGGGCCGACTTAGTAGTGCATTCCGCTACCAAGTGGTTAGATGGTCAAGGTCGTGTGCTGGGTGGTGTGGTATTGGGCCGGAAAGATTTGATACATGAAATTTATTTGTTCTGTCGCAGCACTGGGCCCGCCCTCTCTCCTTTTAATGCGTGGGTGCTCAGCAAAAGTCTCGAAACCCTTGATGTAAGAATGGAGCGGCATGCTTCTAATGCTTTGTTTTTAGCCCAACAATTAGAAACCAATACCGCCATTGCTGCACTGCGTTATCCTTTTCTACCATCACATCCCCAATATAATATTGCTATTAAGCAAATGCAGAATGGGGGTGGTATTATTTGTTTTGAGTTGAAGGGTGGATTGGAAGCGGGACGAAACTTCCTAAATAAACTTAAAATGCTTTCCCTCACGGCCAACCTTGGTGATACCCGCAGTATTGCGTCGCATCCTGCCAGTACTACCCATGCTAAGCTATCGGAAGAAGAACGCAATGCCGTAAATATTACCCCAGGTCTTATCCGCATCAGTGTGGGACTAGAACATAGGGATGATATTTTAGCGGATATATTGCAGGCTTTGAATGAATGAGTTTTATTTAAAAAAGGCAGATTGCGCTAATAGAAAAGAGCCTGCTCACTACAAATATATTTATAGAGTGAGCAGGCAAAATATTAAAGCACTATTCCAAGAGAAAAATTCAACCATACCCTCTCAAATGAACTAGTAGTTTTAGTATACGCCGAAAGTGTGGTAGTAAAGGGAGCTAACCCAATATAAAATGCCCCATACAAATTTTTACTCGATTGTTTTTGCACACCCAAGTTTAAAAAAACACCAGCACTGCCATTATTAATTCTTTTCCCTTCATTGATAGATGCAATGCTATTTGATTTTAAATAGGGCTCTACACCAATATACCAAGCAGAGAAATTTCGAATACTTTTGCCCAGTCTTTGTCGTCTATTTTTATTGTAATAATACCTATATTCCAATGAAGAGAAAGAACTAACCTGAGAAATAATTTTACCATTACTTACCAATCCACTTGCACCAATTGAAAATGCCAAACCCGTTTTGGCTAAAGCACTCATTTGCTCATTAATTTTGCGTTCATATTGAAAGTTAAGGATAGGATTAGGGAGGCTAACTACCAGTCGGCTCATACTTTCATCAATTGTATTTTTATAATCGTTTTGCCCATAACAAAACTTACCAATTAAAACCAGTACAAAGAAGATTAGATTTTTCATATTACAATGATAATTATTTTTTTCAAATCCCCAAGGGTTTCAACCAACACTTGCACTACCCAGCGGAAAGTGCATCCTTCACCAATTGAAGGGCAGTGCTGAGCTGCTCTTCTCGCGTAAGATTGCTATTGTCTAGTATAATGGCATCGTCGGCTTTTCTAAGGGGACTGAACTCGCGATTGCTATCAATATAATCGCGCATTTCTAAATTGTCTTTCACTTCTTCTATGGTAATATTGGCATTTTTCGCAAACATTTCTTTAAACCTTCTTTCTACACGCACTGCCGGATCCGCCGTTACAAATATTTTTAATTCAGCATTGGGAAAAACAGTTGTCCCAATATCTCTTCCATCCATTACAATACCTTTCTTCTCCCCCATCTTTTGCTGCTGCGCCACGCCAAATTCACGAATATACTGGTTGGCTGCCACTTCACTAACGTGCTCACTTACCAGCATATCTCTTACTAAAGCTTCTACATTTTCATCATTCAATAAAATATCACTGCTGCCCGTACTATCATTATAATCAAAATCTAAATGTATCGCTTGCAGTGCAAGCTGAACTGCTTCATTATTATTCCAGTCAATATGATTCCTTAAAAAATACAAAGTTATGGCTCGGTACATAGCTCCACTATCAATAAATACATAGTTTAACTGTCGCGCAATGGCTTTGGCCAAAGTACTCTTGCCACAGGACGAAAACCCATCTAAGGTTATTATAATCTTTTGCATAATTATTTACAATACACAACAAATGTAAACAAAAAGCCATCCCAATAATAATCGGGATGGCTCAATAAAAAATTAACGCTATTGGCTTAAGAAGGCATTACTACCGTATCTATAACGTGTATTACTCCGTTACTTTGAAAAACATTGGCAATGGTAACTTCTGCCATACCACCTTTTTCATCGGTCAAAATAAGTTTCTTGCCTTTCATACTGGCTTTTAAAATACCCCCTGAAACAGTTTTTAAAATGGCAGTCCCGCCGCCTTCTTTAATTAACTGTGCAATGGCTTTTGCATCAAACTTACCAGCAATAACGTGGTAGGTCAAGATTTTAGTAAGCGTAGCTTTATTCTCTGGCTTTACCAAAGTCTCTACTGTTCCGGCGGGTAATTTACCGAATGCTGCATTGGTAGGCGCAAATACGGTAAAAGGGCCAGCACTTTGCAAGGTTTCTACCAACCCTGCTGCTTTAACTGCGGCAACCAATGTGGTATGGTCTGCTGAGTTCACTGCATTCTGAATAATGTTTTTAGAAGGATACATGGCAGCACCACCCACTTCTACGGTTTTCTCTACATTTTGTGCAACTGCGGTTGTAAAAGCAAAAGCTGATACCAACAAAAAGGAAATCATTTTCATAAATTTTGTTTTAAAGTGCTTGTTATTTTTTATTAACAAGTATATATACGGCAGCAGATGATACTTGGTTTTACCACTTTAAAATAAATTCGGGAAGTCGCTGATAACGCCATCTACACCCTGCAGTTTTAGTTTTTGTATTGCTGCGCCATCATTCACCGTCCACGGTATGATGTGAATATTTTTTTGGTGACAGGCAGCTATTAATTGGGGAGTGACTAAAGCATAATGGGGACTGTAAATATTAGGCACAAAACCCAATTGATTCAGTTGTGCTTCGAAGGAGTTTTTATTGTAATCTTCTACCAATAATGCAGTTTGAATGGCTGGATAATTTTGGTGTAAATACTGCAAGGTTCTAATATCAAAAGATTGAATGATTACCCTTTGCTGAATTTTTTTCTTTTTAATGATACCCATAATTAAATCTACAAACTCAGCGGGTGGAGGGTGGTATTTACCATCGGTGGCGGGTGCAGACTTGGTCTCAATATTATAATAAATGGGTGGTTTGCGTTTTGCCTTTGTATAATTTTCTGCTGCATCAATCAGGTTGCTGAGCAATGGTTTGGTAGCAGCTATTTTTTGTTGTTGCGGAAATCGGGGATGCAATTTAATGCCCACATCATACCGCTGTGTTTCTAAATAATCCATCTGAAAAATATTCAGATTTTTTTCTTCCATTGCTGAAACCTCAGTGCCGTTTTCGTTGGTTGTTATTTCATGATTAAAAAAAGGTTCATGGCTCAAAATCACTTGTAAGTCTTTGGTAATTACTGCGTCCATTTCTAATGTAGTAACCCCAAGATCAATGGCGTGGAACATGGCAGCAATGGTATTCTCGGGCATCAGACCGCGACACCCACGGTGGCCTTGTTGATCGAATACAGGAGTTTTCACAGAGAATGAATTGTTTGTCGAACTGATTTTACAACCCGAAAATAAAATCAGCAATGGCAGAACAAACCTAGTTGAATTCCACCCCTTATTTCTTTGCATAATTGGCGTGTTGTTGCATGGCTGCTGCTGTTGATTGATCATCTTTATTACCCGTTTGTAAGTGTTGCACTATTTTTTGCTGCAAGGCATTGTCTTTGTTCTGGCTTAATTTAAAAACATGCTGAAGGTCTGTCACTTCAATTTCAAAAGCCACGATGGCTTTCATCAATCCCCGAATATATTGCTCATCCATTTTACCCATTAGTGCAGGAGAATGAGGGTTTTGTTCAAAATGATCGGTCAATTCACCCAGCATATTGTACAACGCTTCATCGCCTAAAAAACGAAGCACTCCGCTGGCATGTACTGCCATATAATTCCATGTACTGGCTACATTTTGTGGCTCATACAATTGCGCACTAATATAGGTATGCGCACCATGAAAAATAGCCAACACTTGTTGGTTTTGTTCAAAGGCAATGGTATGGTTTTGTTTGCGCATAATATGCGCTTGCAAAAACAATTGATCACCTCGCTCTTTTACCAACGCAGGAATATGTGTTGCAACTGGCTTACCACTAGCATCTGCTCCGCAAAGCACCACAAAAGGATGGGCTTTCATAAAAGCAATTACTTCTGCCGCATCATGGGCTTTAAAATCGGGTAAATTGTACATACTGAATTTATTGTACCACTTCTACCAAAGCGGTTTGGGGTATATTGGCATTGCGCACCGCAATATTTCTGACTGCTTGTGCTGTAAAATTTCTAAATGCTTGTTTGCTTAACGCATCATTCCCAACCATAGAGGGAAGCCCTTCATCACCTCCTTCACGAATAGATTGTACCAGAGGAATCTGGCCCAAAAATGGCAGGTCGTATTCTTCTGCCAATCGCTTCCCACCTTCTTTTCCAAACAAATAATATTTGTTATTGGGCAATTCTGCTGGGGTAAAATAAGCCATATTTTCTATGAGCCCAATAATGGGGACATTGATTTGGGCTTGGCCAAACATGGCGATTCCTTTTTTAGCATCTGCCAATGCAACAGTTTGTGGTGTAGTTACAATTACCACCCCTGTAACCGGCACGGTCTGCATCAATGTAAGGTGAATATCACCAGTACCGGGCGGCATATCTATCACCAAATAATCAAGTTCACCCCAATCAACATCGGTCACAAATTGGCGAATGGCGCTGCTGGCCATGGGCCCTCTCCAAACCACCGCATTTTTTTCATCCACCAATAATCCTATACTCATTACTTTAATACCGTATTTGTTCAGTGGCACAATCATGCCCTTACCATTCACGTCTTTCATCATAGGGCGTTCTCCCCTTACCCCAAACATAATGGGCACAGAAGGCCCATAAATATCAGCATCCATCAACCCAACACTGGCGCCTCCTTCGGCCAAAGCAAGGGCAAGATTAGCAGAGATGGTACTTTTACCTACCCCACCTTTTCCGCTCACAACGGCAATAATATTTTTCACCCCGCCAAGTACTTTTTGATCGTCTTTCCGAGTGCTGGTGGTATTGGCGGTGAAATTTACTTTCACTTGCGCATTTTTATTCACCAATAATTTAATGGCATTTTCACTGGCACGCTGCATCATGTCTTTCATGGGGCAAGCTGGTGTAGTTAGTACAATGGTAAAACTTACCGCGTCTCCCTCAATGGCAATATCTTTTATCATATTGAGAGTTACCAGATCCTTACCCAAATCGGGTTCCTGTACATTACTAAGGGCTTTTAGAATTTCATCGATGGTCATTGAGTAAGTTTTTGTTAAAAAAAAAGATAAGTCGCAAAGTTAACAATACAGCACTTTACTTTGTTGTGATTTACGGAGTTTAACCAAGAAGCTGGTAAAACAGTACTTTTGCAATAGATATTTAGTTGTAGCTAGCATGAATTTAAAACCACCCATTTCATTATTACTTATCACCAGCTTAATTTTGTGTGCAAAACTACAGGCTCAACAGCAGGGCAATCCATATAAGGACTCAATTGTGCAATTGTATGGGGTGGTAATGACGGCGGATAGCCTCCGAGGCATTCCCTCTGCCTCCGTTATTGTGGAAGGCAAAAGCAGGGGTACCATCACCACCTATGATGGGGTTTTCTCAATTGTAGTGATGAAAGGCGATAGAATTACGTTCTCTAGCATTGGCTTTAAAAACAGCACTATTTTAATTCCTGCCAATTTACCAGATAATCAATACAGCGTAATTCAGTTACTAATCAACGATACCACTTATTTACCCGCTACTATTTTAAGACCAAGGCCTACAAAAGAACAGTTTGAACGCGACTTTCTAAACAATCGTCTCCCCGATGATGCTTATGAAATAGCCCGAAAAAATACCGATGAAGCCACGCGTAGAATTTTAATGAATAGCCTTCCTGCCGATGGAAGAGAAGCGGTAAATTTTCAGTTGAAACAACAAAGCAATAAATATTATCATGCGGGACAATTGCCACCAATGAATATTCTAAACCCTGCTGCTTGGGCCGATTTTATACAATCTTGGAAGCGGGGCGACTATAAGCGAAAAAAATAACTACTTATGTTGATACAAAAACTTGCTGTTATTGGTGCTGGAACCATGGGAAATGGAATTGCACATGTATTTGCTCAATATGGCTTTGCGGTAACCCTGATAGATATGCAACCCCAACAACTGGAAAATGCCATTCAAACCATTACTAAAAATCTAGATCGACAAGTTAGCAAGGGCAGTATTACAGCAGCCATCAAAGCTCAAACACTGCAAAATATTACTACCGTAAATAATATTGCCATTGGTGTTGCCGCAGCAGATTTGGTAGTAGAAGCTGCCACAGAAAATAGTGAACTAAAATTGAGGATTTTTAAAGAAATAGATGAAGCAGCACCACTTGCTGCTATTCTTGCCACCAATACTTCTTCTATTTCTATTACTAAAATAGCCGCTGCCACTAAGCGACCAGATAAAGTAATTGGCATGCACTTTATGAATCCAGTACCAGTTATGAAACTGGTAGAAGTAATCAACGGTTATGCCACCAGTACCGATACAACCCATACTATTGTGGAATTGAGTAAGCAACTGGGCAAAATACCTTCTGTTGTGAACGATTATCCCGGTTTTATTGCCAACAAAGTATTGATGCCCATGATTAATGAAGCCATTTATAGCTTGCATGAGGGCATTGCAGATATTGAATCTATTGATACCATTATGAAACTCGGTATGGGGCATCCAATGGGGCCACTACAACTGGCCGATTTTATTGGACTAGATATTTGCCTAAGTATTATGCAAGTACTTTACAATGGTTATGGCAACCCAAAATATGCACCTTGCCCCCTATTGGTAAATATGGTAACAGCAGGAAAACTGGGTATTAAATCTGGTGAAGGTTTTTATATTTATACCCCCGGTAGTAAAGAATTGGTGGTAAGCAGTAATTTTAATAAATAACTATGTTCTTTATTCTCTCTAAGATTTTATTTTTTTTACTGTCGCCATTTCATTGGATATTATTGCTGTTGATTGCTTATTTTTTATGGAAGCAACACCGAAAGGAAATTAAAATCGCCATACTGGTTGTCTTAGTTGTTTTCACCAACCCCTATTTAAACCGCTCCGTGGTAAAATGGTGGCAGCCGCCAGTAACACAAATACCAGTAGGAAAAACTTTTAGCGCAGGAATTTTGTTGGGTGGCATGACCATGTTCGACCGTTTTGATACGGGCTATTTTGGCAACACATCTGATCGATTTATACAAACCACCAACTTATACCATAGTGGCATAATAAAAAAAATATTAATCAGCGGCGGTACAGGCAGCCTGATTCACGATGAGCCAGCCGAAGCCCTTTTTTTAATGAAAGAATTATTGCGAAACGGGGTAAAACAAGAAGATATTATTGTGGAAGAACGCGCCAGAAATACATTTGAAAATGCTGTTTTTTCAAAAATATTACTCGACTCCCTCCTGCTAAAACCTCCTTATATCATCATCACTTCTTCTACCCATATGCCCAGAAGTATCCGGGTATTTAAAAAAACAGGTTTTAATGATTTTATAGGCTACCCCTGTGATTATAAAGTAATTGATTCAAAATTTGAATTAGAAGATATTATTGTACCCGATATAAAATTGCTTGACGAGTGGAAGCATTTATTTAAAGAAATGATTGGCATAATTGCCTACCAACTTACGGGAAAAGCATAGCCACTAAAGCGTATTGCCAAACGCTATTAAAAAGATGGACACAACAGCCAATAAAATCCCGCATAAATTTATTTTACTCAACTTTTCTTTGAAAAAGATGGCTGCACCCAAGGTACTAAAGAGTACTATTCCTAAATTATTCACTGGAATACTGGCACTGGTTTCTAAGGGGCTTGCTTGCAAATAATTTACCAAACACCAAATAGAAAAATAATTGGGTACGCCAATACATATTCCAGCAATGAGCTGTCGCATTTCAAATACCCATTTCTTTTGCAAGTATAATATACACAATACAAGCGCACCAATTAATCCTGCGGCAAAAAATCCGCTGATTAAAAATGAATTATTGGTTGCGGTAGTCACATAATTTTGTTGCACATGATTAATCAATGCATCTAGCAAACCACTGCCCAAAAAAAGCAGGAATGGTAAACCTAATTTCATGGTGAATGAAACTTGCCCAGCACCTGCCTCTTCTGCGCGTGAGGGCATACAGGTAAGCACCACTGAAGCAAGAGCGAATACAATTCCCACCAATTCCCATCGTACAACCGACTCATTATAGAGATACACCGATAGTACGACTGGAATAATAAGCGATAATTTATTGGCCACAGACGCAACTGCCACTCCAATTTTTTGTGCAGTCACCCCAATTAAATTAAACAGTATAATAAATAAAACCCCCATAATACAGGACCACTTAAACCAAGGCGTTCCCAATGCAGATGCGCCAATTGGAAATGAGCCATTAACAATTGACCCAGTAATAACGCAAGTAAAATAATTGAACACAATGGCTGGAAATACAGGTATATTGAATTTTTGAATTACTTTAAAAGAAAGAAGTAAATAACTGGTAAGAAGAATGCTGCCGAGAAGGTAGAACATGGTTGAAGATAAACAATGGTGAATAATAAGAGACCCTTGACTTTAAATTTTGTGATAATAAATAACGCTGTCCGTAAGCACCGAAAATTGTTCCACTTCTATTGCATTTTTCAAAACTGGTGCGTTTATTCCTATTTCAATTTTCAATTGGTTATTGGTAATTACCCGAGCTTCATCCCACAACCCTTCCTGTATAAAAGATTGTAATAATTTTGCCCCGCCTTCTACCAATATACTCTGGATATTCATTTGATGAGCGATGACCATAATCTGTTGCAGCAGGGATTTTTCAGGGTTTAATTTTTTGTATTGAACCACTCCTTCTACGGTTTCTTTTTGAAAATTAAATACCACCAAAGGAAGCCCATCATTAAATAATATCAACGCTTTTGGTAACCTCAATTGCAGATCTAGCAATAGGCGCAGGGGACTATTGCCATTATGCAACCGATTGGTAAGCTGGGGATTGTCGCTTAAAGCAGTATTGGTACCAATTAAAATAGCGGCTTCTTCGCTTCGCCATTGGTGTACCATGCGATTGGTTTGGTGGCTACTAATATGCAAGCGATCGGCAGATTTATTCCCGATAAATTCATCTTCTGTTTGCGCCCACTTTAAAATAATATAAGGCCTTTGTTGTTGATGAAAAGTAAAAAAGCGTTTGTTCAGTGCAATGCATTCCTTGTGCAATATATTTTCGATTACTTCAATACCAGTGGCTCTCAATTTTTCAATGCCTTTCCCATTTACTGCAATAAAAGGATCGCTGCAACCTACCACTACTTTTTTAATTTTATGGTGAATGATTAAATCGCTGCAAGGCGGCGTTTTTCCAAAATGAGCGCAGGGTTCAAGACTGATATAAAGGGTTGATTCCTGAATTAAACTGTGATCCCTTTCGTTAACACTATTGATGCAATTTACTTCTGCATGAGCAGCTCCATATTGTTGGTGGTATCCTTCCCCAATTATTTTATTTTCATGCACCAATACCGCTCCTACCATTGGATTTGGGGCCACTTTACCCGCACCTTTTCGTGCAAGTTCAATACAACGGCTTATATACTGTTCGTGGAGATCAAACATGAGAATACACAAAAATAAACAAATGATGGCTACATTGCAGCATGACCATCGCAACGGCCAAAAAAAATATTATTAGTGCAACGCTTTCCTTGTATGAGGAGCGCGAATCAGCCAATATAGCTATACTATTAATTGAGTGGATTACTGGATGGAGTAGAACCAATCAATTGTTGAATAGAGATACCACTTTAACTGCGGATCAGCAGATCAGCATCAACGCAGCCATAGAGCGACTTACAACGGGCGAACCCATTCAATATATTATTGGGAAAGCTTGGTTTATGGGAATGCCATTTGAAGTGAATAGCAGCACTTTAATACCGAGGCCAGAAACAGAAGAACTCGTAAGTTGGGTGTTGACAGATCTAGTGCAGCAGCGACCTCGCATTTTAGATATTGGCACAGGTACTGGATGCATTCCCATCAGCCTAAAACTAAAACAGGCCGATGCGCAGCTCACTGCCATTGATATAAGCGCAACTGCATTGGCAACAGCCCGCAACAACGCTTTGGCATTGGAGGCAAGGGTTGATTTTTTACAGCTTGATTTTTTAGAAGAATCCGATTGGACGCTCCTTGGTCAATATAATATTATAGTGAGCAACCCACCTTATATTCGGTTACAAGAAAAAGAAGATATGCACAAGAATGTAGTGGGCTTTGAGCCACACTTGGCTTTATTTGTGCCCGACCATGATCCATTGATTTTTTATAGAAAAATTCATGCATTTGCGCAGCAGCATTTGGCTAATAATGGAAGTATCTATCTCGAAATTAATGAAGCACTTGCTACTGAAGTAATGAATCTATTTGGCAATGGGTATACAGTAGCATGCAAACAAGATTTACAAGGAAAGAATAGGATGGTAAGAGCCCTTAAAAAATAATTATTTCAACCCGCTATTGTCCACCGCCATCACGGGTGTAGCACCCAATTTTTTTATCACCTGCATTACTTTAATAGCAGTACCCAAATGAGCCGTGCTATCGCCATTAATAACAACAGAGGGTTTTTCGGTTTCTTTGGCAAGGTATTCGCCCAACCTTTTTTCTAGGTCTTGAAATGCAATTTTATCGGACCCAATATAAAGTTGCTGTTCTTTGTCAACCGTTATCACTACGGTCTGTTTACTCTTGGTATCGGCTTTTGCTTTGGGGTTGGAAACCTTAATTACATTGGGATTGGCTAGGGTTGATACAATCAGAAAAAACAATAAAAGAATAAATAGAATATCATTCAGCGCGCCGGTATGCACTTCGGGATGAGATCTGAATCGTTTGCGAATATTCATATTAAAAGAAGCGTTGTGAAAAAGTTATCGAGTAGGTTCTTGTAAAATATCCATGAAGTCAGCACTCGCAGCTTCCATTTTATTAGCCGTTTTATCAATCTGTGTACTCAAAAAATTATGGCCCATATAAGCAATCAATCCAATAATTAATCCCGTAGCGGAGGTAATCATTTTGGTATAGATACCGCCAGCGATGGTATTCAACGTGTATTCACCTGTGGAAGCAATACCATAAAACAACTGCACCATACCAATAATGGTTCCCAAAAAACCAAACATGGGAGCTATACCAGAAATTAGGGATAAAATGGAAAGATTACGTTCCATTTTATACATTTCTAGTTTGCCAATATTCTCCATACTTTTTTCAATGGCATCAATGGGTTTACCAATGCGCTGGATTCCTTTATCAATCATTTTAGCTACTGGGTGATCGGTATTTTTAGCGAGGCTTTTTGCGGACTGAATATTACCCGATAAAATATGATCACGGATTAATACCATAAAGTTGGGCTCAATACGAGCAGCTTTTTGAATGGCGATAAAGCGCTCTGTAAAAACATAGATGGCAGCAACAAGTAAAAGATAAAGTGGGTACATAATCCACCCACCTTTTTCGAGTAAGGTCCACAAAGAAATTTTCTCTACTGCAACCGTAGCATTGGTGACTGCTTTTTGTAATGTATCTGATTGTAAGAGATAAAACATAAGTTTATTTAGGGTTGAAGGTAAAAGCAATTACAAATGAACGATGCACTATTGAATAAATAAGCATCCCACTCATTTTTTAAGAAAGCTTTTGCACATGGCTATTATTTTCTATCCGCTTCTTTCATCTTCATCATGGCCATAATTTGACGCATATTATTTTGCATACCATCGGGACTACCATCTAAGAAAATAATATTACCTTTTCCTACTTCTGCAAAGTTTTTAATGGCTTCCGTCCACATACTAAATAAAATCACATTGGTATCTAGGTTGGCTTGTTTCATTTCTTCGGCAGCTTGACTCATACCTTTGGCTACTTCTGCTCTAAACAGCGCCACACCTTGGCCACGCAAACGAGCAGCTTCACGCTCAGCTTCTGCAGCAATTTTAATGGCATTGCCTTCGGCTTCAGCGCCTTTGGTCTTGGTAATTAGCAGGGCTTGACCTTCGTTTTCTGCTGCGGCTTTTAAATTATTACTGGCCACTACCCTACTCATGCTTTCCATAATCTGCTGGTCGAACGTTATATCATTAATTTGCAGGTCTTGCAAATGGTAGCCCCATTCTTCCAGAGAAACATCAATTTGTTTTTTAACATCTTCAACAATTTCCCTGCGCAACAATAAAATTTCGGCTTGGCGTTTGGTGGCAACAAAAGCACGGATAGAACCTTCAACGGTTCTAATTAAAGCCTGCATTAAATCTTTCTCACTTATAAATTTAAAGGCAACATTCTTAATAGTTTCTTCTGCTTGGTTAATTACAGAATAGAGCAACATACTTTTAAAATACACATTGGCCTGATCAACCGTAACGGCCTGGAATTCCAATTCAACCGAACGATTTTGAATACTTACGGTTTTATAAACCTGTTCAATAATGGGGATTTTAAAGCTCAATCCGGGCATTAAAATTCTACGGTATTTACCAAAAAGGGTAATTACAGCAACCGTACCTTGTTTAACGGTAACGAGGCCAGAAAAGAAAAAAATGATAACGAGTAAGATCCACCAGTAGTTGATTAAAAAATTCATATGATTGATTTTAATTAAAGATATTACAAATGCAATTATGCGGTGTAGTTTTCTTCCCACACCTGAACCAAAGCTACCAATACTTCAACTGCTTTTTGCATATCGCTAACAGCAATCCATTCTTGCTTGCTGTGAATGGATTGCATGCCCGTAAAAATATTGGGGCAGGGCAATCCCATAAAGCTGAGGCGGCTCCCATCGGTTCCCCCTCTAATGGGTTCTTTAATAAAGGGCAGGCCGCAACGTTTATAAGCTTCTTCGGCATAGTTACTTACAAAAGGAAAATTTTGTAGCACTTCCTTCATATTTCGGTATTGTTCTACGGTTTCATAATGGGCAGATGCACCGGGATAATGCGCTAGGATTGCAGCAGTAATATCTTTAAGCACCTGCCCATAAACGGCCAACTGGCTGGTATTGAAATCGCGTATAATAAATTCAATACTTGTTTTTTCAGCCCCACCTTCTATGTGAACGGGATGAATAAAACCTTGTCTTTTCTCGGTTATTTCAGGTGTTAGTTCATTTTTAGGAAGGGCTACTAAAATTTCACCAGCAATTTTCATGGCATTCATCATTTTTCCTTTGGCATAGCCAGGATGAGCAATAACGCCATCAATATGGATGGTGAAGCTGTTGGCGCTAAAAGTCTCGTCTTCAAAACTACCCAGCTCGCCACCATCAAGGGTATAGGCAAAATGGGCACCGAGCAGGTTAAGGTCAACCTTATCAGTACCTCTACCCACTTCTTCATCAGGGGTAAATAGTAAGCGTATTTTTCCGTGTTGAATATGGGTATTGGTGAGCAGATATTGGGCAAAATCCATGAGAATGGAAACACCAGCTTTATCATCTGCACCCAGCAGGGTTAGTCCACTCGCGGTAATAATATCATTCCCTATTTTTTGGGCTAGATAAGGATGGGCAGTCGTGTTTATTACCTGTGCAGGGTCGTCTGGCAAAACAATATCTTTGCCATTATAGTGCGAATGTAAAATGGGTATAACGTTGGTACCACTGCAATCGGGGGCGGTATCGAGGTGACTACAAAAGCAGAGTACTGGAATATTTTTATGGGTAGTAGCGGGGATGGTGGCGTATACATAACCAAAATGGTCGGCAACCACATCGGCGGCTCCCATTTGCAACAGTTCATGAGCCAATAAAGCGGATAGATTTTTTTGTTTATCGGAAGAAGGATGGGTATTGCTTTTGGGATTGCTTTGGGTATCAATTTGAACATAGCGCATCAAACGCTCAGCTACGGAAAAGGCAAATGGCTCCATCAGAAAATTTTGCACAAGATAATATTGTTGAGGAATGGATGGAAATTATGGGATGAATTGAATACATTGTAGTAACTAAAACCTTCAACAATGAAAAAATCAATCATCGGAGCACTGGTGGGCGGCATTATTTTATTCATGTGGCAGTTTCTTTCCTGGACGCTATTAAACCTGCATTCAGTCAACCAACAGTACACGCCAAAGCAAGATAGTATTATGAGTTATCTGGCCAGCAATCTTGGTAAGCAAGGAGGCTATTATATTCCGGGTGCGCCCGTAGGCACTTCCTTTGAGGAAATGGAAAAATTAGCCCTAACAAATGTGGGCAAGCCTTGGGCAAGTATCCAATACCACGATGCACTGGAATACAATATGGGATTGAATATGGCGCGTTCATTGGCGGTAGATATTGCATTGGTTTGGATACTCTGTTGGCTACTTAGTAAATTCTCGAATAATAGTTTTGGAACTAGTTTTACGGTGAGTATAGCCATGGGAATTTTTGTGTATTTGAATGGCCCTTATACGGGTCATATCTGGTATCCGATATTCGATATAAGGGCTTATTTGATTGACTTTATTGTTATGTGGAGCGCAACAGGGATTTGGCTAGGCTGGTGGCTGAATCGCAAATCAGCAGCATAAGAGGAATGAATTGAATTGAAAAAGGGTTGACGGAGCAAAATCTCGTCAACCCTTTTTAATTCGTCGGATCGTCTTTTGTCATTTGTCATTCGTCAGATCGTCATTCGTCATTCGTCCTATGGCGTAATGATCAAGGATTTCGGCCCTTCAATAGCAATCAATTCAAGGTCGAAAATCAGGTCTTCGCCAGCCAAAGGGTGATTGGCATCTAATACAACTACTTCTTCCTTAATTTCTACAATAACAACCGGAAAATTTTGTCCCGAACCATTGCTCATATTGAGTTGCATGCCAATTTCTGGTACCATATCGGCCGGGAATTGGGTCTTGGGAAACTCCATAATCATTTCTTCTTGTTTAGGACCATAAGCTTGATCGGCAGGAATATGAACGGTTTTCTTCTCACCAATGGTCATTCCAGTAACGCCATCATCAAAACCAGCTATTACCATACCACCACCTATTTCAAAATCCAATGGTTCTCTACCTTCAGAGGAGTCGAATGTATTTCCATTGGTTAACTTACCGTGATAATGTACTTTTATCTTATCACCTTTTTTTGCTACTTGCATGATTATTTATTTACGGCCAACTGAATGAATGACCTAGTCGGCAAAAATACAATCCTTCGGGAAAGTGGCGAAGAAAATTTGGTTAACTTTCCCGTCTTATTAAATGAATATGAAAAAATATATATTTACTTTATGCATGATGGCGATGGCGGTATTGGCATCAGCTCAATTGCCTATTATACCAGCCGCCTACCGCACCGATATTTATCTCCCCCTATTAAAAGGCAAGCGGGTAGCTATTTTCGCCAATCATACCGCCACTATTGGGGGAACACATTTGGTAGATTCATTGCAGAAATTGGGAGTAAATATCACCAAAGCGTTTGGGCCAGAGCATGGATTTAGGGGAAAGGCAGATGCGGGAGAAAAAATTGACAACTACAAGGATCCAGCCACAGGTATAACGGTGATTTCATTGTATGGCAAAAAAAGAAGGCCATCGGCAGAAGATTTGGCGGATGTAGACATTATGCTGTTTGACATTCAAGATGTGGGCGTACGTTTTTACACATTTATTTCATCGTTACAAGAATATATGGAAGCGGCAATTGAACATAAGAAGTCATTGATTATTTTAGACCGTCCCAATCCCAATGGTTTTTATATAGATGGTCCCGTTTTAGATACCACTTATAAAAGTTTTGTAGGCATGCAACCAGTGCCAGTGGTATATGGGATGACGATGGGAGAATATGCCAGCATGATAGTGGGGGAAAAATGGTTGAATGAAAAAGCAAATCATTCGGTGGACATAGCATTTCAATTTCAGGTAATACAATGCGCTAATTACACCCATAAAAGCAAATATGAATTGCCCATTAAACCATCTCCCAACCTACCCGATATGGCAGCGGTATATTGGTATGGAAGCACTTGTTATTTAGAAGGGACTGTATTCAGCGAAGGCAGGGGAACGGATCATCCATTTTCTATTTTCGGGCATCCAGCTTTACCCAGTACCATGTATGCTTTTACGCCCCTATCGAGGGATGGAGCCAAAGAGCCAAAATTAAAAAACCAGTTGTGTTATGGTTGGAATTTTTATGGCGCATCGGGGGAAGTATTGCAGCAATTAAACAATCAAATTCAGTTGAAATATTTGATAGAAGCTTATAGGTTGTATCCGGAGAAAGACAGTTTTTTTATTCGTCCTAAAAGCGGGGAAAGCAAAGATTATTTCTTTAATAAACTGGCGGGCAATAAACAGTTGATGCAGCAATTAAAAGCAGGAACAACAGAGGCAGCAATCAGGCGCAGTTGGCAGCCAGGATTAAATGCGTTTAAAAAAATCAGAAAAAAATATTTGCTCTACGAAGATTTTGAATAATATAGAACCCAATTGAACAAGTAGCTTTGCAGGACTGAAATAAAATAAAAGAGATGCATCAATCTATGGTATCAACACTTAGAATAGTATTTATGGGCACGCCAGATTTTGCGGTTGCTTCATTGGATGCATTGGTGCATGCGGGTTACAAGGTGGTAGGGGTAGTAACAGCACCGGATAAACCAGCTGGAAGGGGGATGAATATTACAGAGAGTGCCGTAAAAAAATATGCAGTAGAAAAGGGAATAACCGTATTACAGCCCGTTAAATTAAAAGACCCTGTTTTTATAGAAGCTTTGTCAGCATTGCAAGCCAATATTCAGGTGGTAGTAGCGTTTAGGATGTTACCAGAAATAGTTTGGAATATGCCCGAGCAGGGCACTATTAATGTGCATGGATCGCTCTTACCCAATTACCGAGGGGCAGCACCCATCAACTGGGCGGTAATAAATGGGGAGCATGAAACAGGAGTTACAACTTTTAAGTTAAAGCAAGCCATAGATACGGGTGATATACTGATGCAGCAAGCCATACCGATAGCGGAGAATGAAACCGCAACTGAATTGCATGATAAGATGAAAATAATTGGTGCAACTTTATTGGTAAAAACATTACAGGCATTGGAGAAGGGAATTATAAAAACAATTCCACAAATAATAAGTGAAGAGAATAAGCAGGCACCAAAAATATTTACGAAAGATTGTGAGTTGAATTGGAATAATGGAGTAATGGAATTACACAATCGGGTACGAGGGCTATCTAGTTTTCCGGGAGCGTTAACGCAGTTAGACGGAAAAATTTTAAAGGTTTACAGCAGTAAGCCAGAGCCAGCGGAACATAAGGAGTTAATAGGTGCGGTAAATACAGATGGAAAAACATTTTTAAAATATGCTTGTGCAGATGGATACCTGCATATTACAGCATTGCAAATAGCGGGCAAAAAGCGAATGCTGATAGCAGAATTTCTGAGGGGGTATAAGGCGGGGAGACTGTAAAAATATGAAATCAATTGTACTGTTCTAAAGAACACCACAAACTTTTTGAATGGTTGATTGATTTTTCTTTAATTTTATCATCATGCAAGTGCAAGTAAACATAGAATTCGATCAAATACTCAGCATTCTCAAGACCTTACCATCTGGGCAGCTTAAAAAGTTAAAAGCCGAGTTACAAAAAGAATCAAAAAACACCCCCAAAGGAGTTGACTTAAAGTCATTACTTCTATCGGGTCCTGTTGCAACCTCAAAACAGATTGATTTAATTACCAATAACAAAAAAGCTATCAACCAATGGCGGACAAATTAATTCTGGTTGACACTTCTATCCTTATTGACTATTACCGAAAAACAGATAAAGCAAATTCAGTTTGGCTCTCGTTAATTAATCGCGGGTATAATTTCTCAATTTCTGCGATAACAAAATTTGAAATATATTCTGGTGCTACACCAAATCAGTTATCATTTTGGGATACCATAATGGAATACATATCAATCTTAGATTTTGATGAAGCCAGTGTGAACATAGCAGTAACAATTAATGCAGACCTAAAACGAAAACGGAAACAAATCTCAATAGCTGACTTATTCATTGCTGCTACAGCGATAAATCATAACCTACCGTTAGCAACATTGAATATTAAACACTTTGAACGAATAAACGATTTATCATTAATAGTATAAATATTTTACCAAAATACGCAGTTATGGGTATTTAAGTAACCGCAATCGGCAAACAACTATTGCTGCAATAGTGCAGTGTATGCAGTTGCCACCCCATCCACAAAAAGTAGTAGTACCGTGGCAGGTAAGTTTGAAAGAACGCTTTGGTATAGTTTACAACCTGTGGAGGTATTGCCTCAACAACTGAACGCACAACAATATTGTGATATTCCAACTATTGCAAATTCTATATGTCTATCTATTTTACTCTGGCTGAAATTGGCTTTCTTGCTATTGTTGGCTCTTACTTTGGTTCCATCTATAGCTATTAGTTCACCAGTTACCAATTCTTCGTTCTTTAAAAATGAAACAAATAACTTAAACAATTGTCTCAGGGCTTTGGGATTGTCTTTTCTAAAATCGGCTATGCTGTGATAGTTTGGATTTAACCCATGCAGCAACCTTTGTACTTCCACATTTCGATTACACTCTTTGGCTAACTTTCTACTACTCCGTATTCCATTTAAATAGCCATACAAATACAATTTTAGAAAAGTAGAAGAACAATAACTTGGTCGTCCTTCTTTTTTTACTGTTTTCATTTGAAATCCCAGTTTTACTAGATCTAATTCATGCACAAAAACATCTATAAAACGTACTTCATAGGCTGCGGATATAAAATCTTCAAGACTTGTAAAACTAATCTGCTCTCTTGATATACCTGAAATATGTTGCATTCTACTAAAACGTTTTTATGCTTATTTTGTTGGATTTATTTGTTAGATTTGGTATAAATAATGCTAGTTTTTTCACAAACTGACGTTAGGCACAACCGTAGTGCGACACCCTAAACAAAAATATAACCATAAAAATGTTTGACAGTTTATTTCAAGAAATTTCAAAAACAATTCAGTTAGACATAAATGATAAAACATTGTGCAAGAAATTTTTTGAAACAGTCAACATAAATAGGAATACAATTGTTGAAGAACAAGAAAAAATACCAGCATTCTTATCTTTTATTGATAAAGGATTTATGCGACTCTTCTATTATGATGAAAATGGAGACGAAATAACTACATACCTATGTTCACCAAATGGCTTTATTGCATCTTTCCTGAGTCTTATCAACCAAAAACCTGCAACAGAAAATGTTGAATGTATTACAGATTGTCAAATATTAAGAATTTCAAGACAAAACCTAATAACACTTATTGACAAAAGCGAAAACTTTAAAAAGTTCAGCTTAGTCATTTTTGAAAAAGTTATGGCTTTATCACAAATCAGGGCAAATGACTTAGCTACTCTTACAGCCGAACTTAGATACAAAAAAATGATGACAGAACAACCTCAACTTTTACAAAATATTCCAATACAATACATTGCTTCGTTTTTGGGTATCAAGCCACAAAGCCTTTCCAGAATTAGAAGGCAAATAATTTTGTAACAAATGTTAAGTTAGAATAATAAAACAAAGTTGATTTTTGCATCATAAACAATATAAAAATGATGCAAAAAAATAAAAAAATAGCAACTGTTTTCTTAGGAGTATTTCTTTCAATTCAACTATTTGCTCAAACGGGTACTTTAAAAGGTAAAATTTATTTTACCAATACAAATCAATATTTAGCTAATGCAAGTGTACAATTACAAGGTATTAATTTAGGAGCAACCTGTGATAGTTTAGGAAATTATATTATTGCAAATATTCCTGTTGGCACTTACAATGTTATAGGTAGTTATGTTGGTTATAAACAAAAAATGGTTTATGAAATTGTAGTTTTAGGCACTTTACCTACTTATCTTGACATTAGTCTTGATGAAAATGAAACATTAGTACAAGTAACCGTAAAAGCAAGCACTTTTAACAAAACAAGAGAAAGTCCAGTTTCTTTAAAAACAATTGGAGGTGCTGAAATTGAAAGAAATCCGGGCGGAAATAGAGATATTACAAAAGCCATTCAATCTTTTCCAGGAGTGGCATCAGCAGTAAGTTTTAGAAGCGATTTAATTATTCGTGGTGGTGGACCAAGCGAAAATAAATTTTATTTAGATGGCGTAGAAGTGCCTACCATAAACCATTTTACTACACAAGGGGCAACAGGTGGAGTATTTGGAATGATAAATATAAATATGATTAGAGAAGTTGATTTTTTTGCAGGTGCTTTTCCTGCAAATAGGGGCAACACATTAAGTTCTTTATTTGAATTTAAACAAAAAGATGGCAATAAAGAAAAAGTACGTTACACGGCTATACTTGGTTTAACCGACCTTGCATTTTTAGCAAATGGACCAATGGGTAAAAAAACTACTTTCAACAGTTCTTTTAGGAGAAGCTATCAAGAAGTTTTGGGTAAAGCTTTTGGAGCCCCTGTTATACCAACTTATAGTGATATTCAATTTAAAATAAAAACAAAACTCTCGGAAAAAGATGAAATATCATTTATTGGGCTTGGTGCTTATGATGAAACAAACTTAAATAGAAATTTTAGAACAGCGTCTTCTTACAAAAATTTAAATAATACGGACAAACAAATATTTGAAAGTTTTAAAAATACCATTCCAGAAAACAACCAATACAATTTTACGATGGGAGCTAATTACAAACATTTTACTAAAAATGGCTTTCATCAAATAGTATTAAGCAATAGTTACTTTAACAATACTTTTAAAAGATATAAAGACGGTAATGATAGTTCCAAAGCGAATAAAGTATTAGATTACAAGAGTACCGAAAACGAATCCAAACTAAGATACGAATACAATTTACGTTCCCAAAGTGATTATAATATTTCTATTGGTATAGCTTACGAAAATGCTAATTATTCTAATAAAACCATATCACAAAGAGTAACTTCTACAGGTGTTACAAATGATAATTATACTACCAACTTAAATATAAATAAGTATGCCCTATTTGGCAATATCAACAAAAATTTTCTTGATGATAAACTCATATTTTCATTAGGCATAAGATTAGATGGTACAGATTATTCAAGTAAAACTTCAAACCTATTAAATCAAATTTCGCCAAGGTTTGCAGTCACGTATAATATTACAAATAAATTTAGTTTCAATTTTAACACAGGTAGGTATTATCAATTGCCACCATATACAGCATTGGGTTATAAAGACAATAACAACGAACTTATAAATAAAACCAACGGTTTAAAATACATAAAAGCCGACCATATAGTAGGTGGACTTGAATATAATATGCCCAACAATTTGAAAATTACTGTAGAAGGATTTTATAAAAAGTATAGTAATTATCCGTACTTAATTAATAAAAATATTTCGTTAGCAAACGTAGGTAGCGACTTTGGTGCAATAGGCAACGAACCTGTAAATTCAAGTGCAAAAGGTCGCAGCTATGGATTAGAATTTATGGCACAACAAAAATTATGGAAAGGGTTTTATGGTATTTTATCTTATACACTTATGAAAAGCGAATTTGAAAAAGATAACCAATATATTCCTTCTGCTTGGGATTATAATCACATAGCTGTACTCACCATTGGTAAACGATTACAAAAAAATTTGGAAATAGGAACAAAATTAAGATTTGCTTCGGGTGGCCCTTACACACCAAACAATGTAAACCTTACTTCATTAAAAACGGTGTGGGACGCATTTGGACAAGGCGTAGCAAACCCAACACAAACCAACACAAAAAGAGTAGGAAACTTTTTTCAAACAGACGTAAGAGTGGACAAAAAATGGTACTTTAAAAAGTATAACGTAAACTTTTATATTGACATTCAAAATATTACCAATAGTAGCATACAACAACCTCCGACAGCTTATGTAGAAAGAGACTTAAACAACCAACCGATAACTGACCCAACCGATAATACTAGATATAAAATTAAAGAAGCTAACTTCAAACAAGCGATTAATATTTTACCAACCTTTGGGGTAATTATTGAATTTTAGAAACAAAAACTAAAATGAGAAATTGCTTTAAATAAAAACTTAGCCTAATAACTAAGACTTCGTTGGGTGCGAAGCGCCTACAATGAAGTCTAATGTTGAACGGAACCGGTAAGTTATTGGGGTGACTGTTTATTATGGGGTTGTCGTTTTGCAACTTGTTACTTACCAACGAAAGAGTAGG
>JANMOT010000041.1:0-3189 GCA_031369485.1 Sphingobacteriia bacterium | reverse complement strand
CTCAGACCAGCTAAAGATCGTAGCCTTGGTAGGCCTTTACCCCACCAACTAGCTAATCTTACGCGGGCTCATCCCTGGGCGATAAATCTTTGGACTTACGTCATCATCCGGTATTAGCAGTCATTTCTAACTGTTATTCCGAACCCAAGGGTAGATTCCCACGCGTTACGCACCCGTGCGCCACTAGACCCGAAGGTCTCGTTCGACTTGCATGTGTTAGGCATGCCGCCAGCGTTCGTTCTGAGCCAGGATCAAACTCTCAAGTTTGATGTTCGATTGTCAAAAGGTGGAATTCCCTCAGACAAACGCTCATTTCAAGGAGCCGTTCCTGCACATTTTTATCTGCGATGCCGAAGCACCACAAAATCTATTACGTATGGATACGTGAATAGGACATATAGGAACGGTTAATTTGCTACAGGTTGCTGGCACCTTAAAACTGCCAGACCTGGAGCCGCCGCCCACATGTCCCTTCATCTAAAAAATCACAATGTCAAAGAGCGCAAAATGCCGACGCCATGTCCTCCCCCGTTTAACCGGGGTGACCGGGCGTCTGCGATGTTTGCGGAAGCGGTGAGAGACACAAGGCCTCATCGCCGCGACAAGAGGGGCACTAGACGGGCTGTTCTGAGTCGTCAACACCAATTTTGCAATTTTATTTCAACGGTTCATCGCTAGGGAGTCTTCATGTCCTTTTTATGTATCGGTAAGCGTTGCCTGTGACCCCTATGAGCCCACCTGACCAAGCAGAGTTCAAAACCCGCGTCAGAAGCGCCGTGTTTTGGCGTTCTGGGAGCCAGATCGTCGCCCAAATGGTGATGTGGGGCGCGACGATTATCGTCGTCCGTTTGCTCGATCCAAGCGACTATGGCTTGTTCGCGATGACGCAGGTGATCCTTGTTCTTTTTAACTTTTTGAACGGCGATAGCTTCTCCAGTTCGCTCATTCAGGCCGAATCGGTCGAAAAGAAGCGAATCGCACAAGTCTTCGGGATGCTGATCCTGTCAAATGGAACTCTTGCGATTGCGCAGTTTATGGCGGCACCTCTGGCCGCCGCTTACTTCCGCCAACCGATCATCACCGATATGCTGCGCACCCAAGCACTGCTTTATATGGCGACGCCGTTTATCTCGCTCCCTTCCGCATTGCTCGCGCGCGGGCTTGATTTCCGCAAGCAAGCCGCAGCGAATATGGCGGCGGCACTTGCCGGGGCGGTTACTGCACTCACCTGCGCATCATTGGGCTACGGGGTATGGACGCTAGTCTATGCACCAATTGCTTTGTTTGGCGTACGCGCGATTGGGCTAACTTATGCCGCGCGGCTGCTGGTTTGGCCAAGTTTCAATTTTGCGGGTGCCAGCCATATGTTCCGATTCGGCGGCGCGCTGCTGATCTGTCAGATGCTGTGGATCATCCAAAGCCAGTCGGACATCTTCATCGCCGGTCGCGTTTTTGATCCGCATCATCTCGGCCTTTATGCTGAAGCGTTGTTTGTGACGCTGATTTTCACCGGCAAATTCATCCCGCCGCTCAATGAAGTCGCGTTTCCAGCTTATGCCAATCTGGCGAAGGAAGGTGGGCATATTGGCACAGCCTTTATCACCTCGGCACGGCTGACGATGTTTGTTGCCCTCCCCCTTTACCTTGGCCTAGCAATTGTCGCTGAGCCTTTGGTGGCGACGCTGTTTGGCGAGAAATGGCTTGAGATGGCACCGCTGGTATCGGGGTTGGCATTGGCGATGCCCTGCTTCGCACTGCAAATTCTCTGTTCGCCCGCCACCAACGCGCTCGGAAAACCGCGCATCTATCTGCGCAGCAGCATCAGCGGCGCGATTATCATGCCGATTGCGTTTAGCATCGGGCTGCAATGGGGCGCCCAAGGGCTGGTACACGCATGGCAAGTCGCCGCCCCGTTGTTGCTGATCGCGACGCTCTTTCTGACGCTCCCCGAAATCGGCGCTGACTGGCGCAAATTGGTGGCCGCACTTGTCCCCTCAGTCATCGCGTCGGGGGTGATGGCGTCGATGGTCTATGTAGCTTCGCATTATACAGGTGACCTTCCCGCCGCCACGGAGCTTGCGATTCTCGTCGCGTTTGGGGCGCTTTGCTACCTAGGTTTGCTCTGGACATTCTCACGACAAACGCTTGAGCAAATCTTTGACTTGGTGTTCCGCCGCAAGATTGTGGTCGCCTAAAGCACCCTCAACTGCTCTGGATATACTCACGCAGTGACGCCGCTTCGGCCTCAATCCGATCAATCCGGTATTTGACGATATCACCGATTGAAACGAACCCAATCAGCTTACTCCCATCAAGCACGGGTAAATGACGGATGCGCCGCATCGTCATCAGCGAGAGCGAATCGATAGCCCCTTCATCGGGGCCAACCGTGATCGCAGGAGTAATCATGACCTCAGCAACTTTCTTGGCCAAGATCGATGGGCCTTCGCGCGACAGACCATAAATCACATCGCGTTCGGAAAAAATGCCGCGTACCTCACCATCATCAACCACCGGAAGCGCACCGATTCGGCGTTCGGCAAGCAGCGCCACCGCATCAGCAACGCTTGCATCACTCGTTACAGAAATCACGTCATGAACACGTGATTGGAGAATTGCCTTTATTGTCATTGCATGGCCCTCCTATTATTAAGGCATCTTGCTGAATTTATGACGAAGGTTCAAGGAAAAGCATGAACATTCCCCAAAGCCAACTCGAAAACCCTGAATATGCTGCTTTCGCATGGAAACGCTACAAGCGGTTGATGTGGTGGATGACGCTCGCTTCAACGCTTGCGACCGTTGGTGGACTCGGCGCGCTTTGGATTATGGCTGGGCCGGTGCCTTGGCCAATGATCTTGTTTACGGCGCTTGGCATCTTTTTTTCGGTACTTTTGGCCGCTGCACTGATGGGCCTCGTATTCCTCAGTGCTGGCAGTGGCCATGATGAGGCCATCATTGATCCTTTCAAGGATCAGGGCGTTTAATGGCTGAGCCACGCGAACCCGTATTGCGGATTGTGCCACAGCGCAGCGATATTAATTCAAACGGCCACATCTTCGGCGGCTGGGTACTCGCGCAAATGGACATTGCAGGCGGAATTGTCGCTGGCCGAGTCGCTGACGGGCCATGCGCAACCATTGCAATTGAAGCGATGAAGTTCATCCAGCCAATCCTTATGCGCGATAT
>JANMOT010000019.1:0-8759 GCA_031369485.1 Sphingobacteriia bacterium | reverse complement strand
GCATAATATCAAGTACAACCAAGTTGTTTTTATAAAGCGTTAGCTTCATTGAAGCGCTATTCGGTATGGCAGCTTGAATTTCATCAGCCAGCTCTTGGTTCTGAAATATTCTTCTTTCCTCATCAGGTATAAAAGTATATTGAGAATAAAAAGCTTCATTCTGGAGACTAACCCAATTCATATTTACGCTTAGTGAGCGCCCGTTTTCAATACTTTCAATTTTATAATTGCCACTTTTTGGAACTATGCCATTTTCGAAAATACATCTCTCAGGAAACAATTGCCAACTGGCCAGAAAATTATAGGCTTGTACCATAATAACAGAATACTTAGTGTAACAAATATTACAATTCAACGGCTGGAAAGTTGTTGAATTGTAGTATTTAAAATAAGATGCCCCAAAACACAATCGCTTAGGGGCATCTCAGCTATTCATAATTTATTTTACAGAAAATGGAATTTGTAAGGTTCCCCAAGTAAGGGTAATATTACCATTGTTATCAATCGCATAAGTCAACTTTTCTACTGGCGTATTTATTTCAATAGCTGTTGCAGTAATGCGTAATGCATCATCCGATATTTGGTAGCTCATTGCACCCCATTGATCCCATTTTTTATTAAAAATCAATGTCCATTCTTTTCCCTTGTTGATAGAGAAGAAGCCATATTTACCTGCGGGTAAAGCTTTTCCATTCACTAAAATAGCTTTACTTGTTTCAAATACGGTGGCTTCATTGGCTCCAGTACGCCATATTACGCCCTCTTTTGGCTCAATATCTTTACCAATGGTTCGGCCTTTAAGTGCAGGCTGGCTATAGTTGATAGTAATTAACGAACCACTAGAAATGGTTGCACTTGCGGAAGCAGGTGGACTCGGTCTTTTTGATTTATCGCTTTGAGCGCAAGCCGTTTCAAATGAACAAAACAGCGCTGCAACCATCACGAGGGATAATATTTTTTTCATAATTTTTAATTTAACTACGAATATGAAGATTTAAATGATAGAAAAATATTATTTTATGCAAGTGGTAGCACTAATTCACAATTGTAAAATCTGGTTTACGAATCAGTTGTGTTTGGTAACGGAATCTTAAATCGGTGCTGATTACTATATTCCAATTATTCATATTATTTGCCACTTTGGGATAGTAATAGGCTTTTAGTTCAATGGTGCCAAAAACCAAGTTCTCATTTCTGGTTCTCATACCTCCGCCAACGGCTGTATATACTTCCCCTTTTAATAAATTTATTCCTGAAATTTTGAGGTAGGTTAAATTGGTGAAGCTGAATGGTGCGAAGCTGAATCCAAAAAATTTCCAAGTATTATAGAAAACAGTTTCGGCGTTTATAGTAACCCTACCCGTGGCGTCGGTAGTATTGTTTTGGAAACGAGGAATACCATAAATACTTGATAACCTAAGTGGATCATTCAATCTTGCAAAGCGTTGATAGGTGATACTACCACTTAAAAAATGCCGGACGTGCCAAAATCCGGAGCCCATTTTTCGCAAGCGGGTGATATAGTCAACACTGGTTAAAAAAGAAAAATCCTCTAGTTTATTTTGATGGATATAACCACCAGATTTAATGATATAATTGAGGTAATTTTTTTTCCGATTGAAATAATAACGTTGGTATTCAAATCCAGTATAGAACCTTAAAAAACCCTCTCTATTAGTCCATCCAGAGTTAACGGATAGACTAAATCCTTCGGGGATATCTTCATTTCTTCCGAATCCATAAATAAAATTAGTATGGTAAAAATCCTGTTCAAAAAGGGTATAGGCAAAAAGCACACCTGAAATATTGTCGAAGCGACTATCGGTAATGGTTTTAAGGGTGTCGGGTCGGGAGATGAAATCTCTATTCAGCAAACGAAAGGCTAGTATGCTTCGTTTTCGTGAATCAAAATTATCTTTCAATCGCTTTTTTGCACCGAGACTATATCCCATCCATAAATCAGCATTGTAGTAATGGTATTTCCATGATTTATTGTATTCGTAATCATTTAAATATACATTATCAGTTTTATTTATAGACAGGTCTAGCCCACCAGTAAATCTATGATATGGGCTTACCAGCGGCAGTTCTCCTCTAATAAAAACGGTTCTTTCTTCTCTACGGTTGCTATTGAATGCGGGCTGTTGTTGTTTAAATCCCATGGCAATATTCACAAAACTACCTGCAATATTTCGCTTCAGAAACTCTGCACCAAATGCATAGTTGGGGTTTCTTTTGGTATCTATAAGTTGTTGAATTTGAATGCGGTTGCCAGTGCCGAACAAATTATCATCGTTCAATTCAAATGAAACCAAATCAACACTACCTTCATTCATGCTGCCACCCAACGGAAATACATCTTTACAAACTATGATGATATCAACTGAGTCAATATGATCGTATCGTAAATCAATAATAATCTTAGCATCTTGCAAAAAACTTAAATCGCGTAATAGTTTTTCATTATCGGCCAATAAATTCGGGTATAGCTGATCTCCTTCTCTGAAAAATAGGTTATTCGAAATTGCTTTTGCTCTTGTTTTAGTGTGAAGGGCATTTCCTAAATTGGCTAAAAAATTATTTTTCCTGCTGGTAGTGTCATTGATGCGGCTATTGAAATCAAGTTTTTGAATGGTGATATTGCGAATGAATCTTCCTTTAAATGGTTCAAATTGCGTAGAATTTTTTTGTGCATCATTTAGTACCGTATTGGCAATAGGATTATTTACGGAAATACTTTTACCAATTTTACCCAATAAACCTTTTTTATTTGCAAGAAAAAAAACAGTATCAATATTAAGCTGTTGTGCAATAATGGTAGTAGTGGCGTATAAGAAGATCAACAAACAGTAAACTTTTTTGAGATGGTAATGTTTATCGTAGATAATAATCATTGTGACTCAATCTATTATTTTTTTTAAAACAGTAAAATATAAATATCAACTAAACAACACTAAGTTATAGAAAATGAATTTGTAGTCAAACTTTTTAATAAATTGTAGTGGTTCAGCTACAAATATCAAATACCCAATATCAAACCTTTATAAAGAGTATCTTAGTAACCACGAATCATTTTAATAACCATTGATATTATGAGAAATACACTGCCATTAAGGTTGTATGGGGGATTAGGGTTATCGATAGTATTAGTATTACTAGTCGGTTTTTTTTCTATTAATGCTTTACAGAACCAAGTTATAGAGACCAATAAATTGGTTCATACAAAACAAACCATTGGTACGGTAAGGGATATTAGGTATAATCTTTTACAAATGAGGGGAGCCAGAAGGGCATATTGGATTTCCGGGAATAATGAGCATATGACCAACTTTGTACTGTCATTTAACACTTTACAGCCATCATTGTTAAATCTGAAAAAAGAAGTAGTTAATGAGCCAGTTGTATTTGAATATGCTGCCTCTTTGGATAGTGCATTGAATCATGTTTTTTTATTTTGGGAAAAAGAGGGAAAAGTTGAGACAACAGATTCTAAGGAGCGACTGAAATATATTGTTGACGAAGAAGAGAATTTATTAAAGAATGCTTATAAACTTTTTGAGTTACTAAGAAACTATCTTTCCAATCAACTTATAGCGATAGAAAAAGCACTTAGTGAATCTTTTATAAAGTCTAGACAAATAATTGTTGGTGGAGTGATCCTATTAATTACCATTGTATTATTGTTGGTAAATGCTGTAATTGCCACTTTAAAAAGCAGGTATCGATCTGGTAAGAAACTGAAAGAAACACTTGCCCAGATGGAAGAGATCAATCAGGTTTCAACAGAAAAAAACAGGTTATTAGAAGGGGTAAGTTATATTAATGATCATATTCAAAATTCTAAAAATTTACCTGCATTAGCCAATAATGTAATAAAAGCAATAGTGGGTTATTTGGAAGTTCCTGCAGGAGTATTATATGTAAAAGATGAGTCAAAAGATTATTTAGAAATGAAAGCTGGTGTTGCGGTTTCTTCCAAAGCTAAGGTAGGATTTAAAATTGGAGATGGTATTATAGGGAATGCGGCATTACAAAAAAATTCAGTTAGAATTAAAGATGTTCCAATTGATTATTGGCATGTAGAGACTGCATTAGGGGAAGTAATGGGGAAGGGTGAAATTTTATGTATGCCGCTATGGCTCGATAATAATTTAAAGGGTATGATTGAGTTGGGTGCATTCAGTAATTTTTCGGATCAGCAAAAATTACTACTTGAAAATGTTGCGCACAATATAGCAGTTGCCATTCACTCACAACAAGCGAGTACAAGAATAAACGCACTTTTGGCTGAGGTACAGGCGAATAAAGAAAACCTAGTAAGTCAACAAGAGGAATTGCGTCAAACCAATGAGGAATTGAGTAGACAAGCCGAAGAATTACAAGCATCAGAAGAGGAATTGCGTACACAAGAACAAGAACTTAGGCAAATTAACAATGAATTAATAGACAAGAATACAGCGGTAGAAACAGCCAAACAAGCATTGATATTTAAGGCACAGGAACTGGAAAATACCAGTAAATATAAGTCTGAGTTTCTTGCGAATATGTCGCATGAATTAAGAACACCGCTGAATAGTGTATTAATTCTTGCTAAATTATTATCCGATAATAACGCCAAAAATCTAACCGTAAAGCAGGTTGAATATGCTACCATTATACACAAGTCTGGGGGCGATTTGCTCCAACTGATTAATGATATATTAGATCTATCAAAAATAGAAGCAGGTAAAATTGATCTACAAATAGAGTCTGTACATATTAATACCATTGCACATGATTTACAACAATTATTTACCGTAGTAGCTTTAGAAAAGAAAATTAATTTTGAGGTAGTAAAAGAAGCAGGAATTCCTGATAATATAAAAACCGATCTGCAACGTACAGAGCAAATTCTCAAAAATTTATTGTCGAATGCTTTTAAGTTTACGCCAGCTTCAGGCACGGTTACTTTAACTTTCAGTAACAGAGATCAATTCGACAGAAAACGTATTGGCATTTCTGTTACTGACTCAGGTATTGGCATTTCACCTGAAAAGCAACAATTAATTTTTGATGCTTTTCAGCAAGCGGATGGATCTACCAGTCGCAAATATGGAGGTACTGGATTAGGACTTTCAATAAGTAAAGAATTGGTAAGGTTATTAGGTGGTGAAATTGAAGTACAAAGTGAGGAAGGGAGCGGGAGTGTTTTCACTATTATTTTACCACATGAATCGGAGGAAAACAATCAATACCATGAAGCATTAACGGTAAACTCGGCTCCTGAACTAGCTAATATTGTGGAGCAGAATAGCGTAGAAGACGATCGTAATAACCTGGTAGTTGGAGATCAAATAATGTTAATTATTGAGGATGATATAAATTTCGCGACTATTATTAAAGATTTTGCAAGAACAAAAGGTTATAAAGTAATTGTTGCATTGCAAGGTGATGAAGGATTACTTTACGCAAAAAAATACCAGCCCAGTGCAATTACATTAGATATACAATTACCAGTTATTGATGGTTGGTCGCTGTTAAGCATTTTTAAAAAAGATCCTGAAATCAGCCATATTCCAGTTCATATTATTTCTGCATACGATGATAATAGGCTTAATACTGGTGGTGCACTAGCTTATGTAAAAAAACCCATTGATAAAGAGGGGCTAGATAAAGCCTTCCAAACCATTGGCTTGCATTTGATGGCTAGGGTTAAAAATGTATTATTGATTTCTGCAGCCCATTTTAAAGACGACGGTTTGAAAGACTTATTCAAGGAACAACACAATGAAGTTCATTTTTCAATGGCCGAGTCTATTGAAGCAGGAAAAATAATGTTAACAGAAACATTATTTGATTGTATAGTTGTAGATATTGGCTCGGATATAGAGAAAGGAGTATCACATCTTACATCTTGGAAGCCAGTGCTTGCAGAAAAAGAAATACCAGTTATTATTTATATTGATAAAGACATCTCTGCTAGTGATGAGTTGCAGTTGAAAAAAATATCGGGTGTAATTGTACGCGACTCACCTGCTGTAAATAGTCGATTAAAAGATGAATTAGATTTATTTCTTTATAAAGTAGAACAAGTTGCAAGTAGCAATAGTTCAGATACAAATATCAATACTTCTTTTAGTGATATTAGTCTCGAAGGCAAGAAGATTTTAGTTGTTGATGATGATATGCGAAATGTTTTTGCACTGAGTACAGCACTAGAAACAGAAAATTCTGAAGTATTTACTGCTTCTGATGGATTTGAATCAATAGAAATGCTGCAAAAATATCCCGATATTGATTTGGTTTTAATGGATATTATGATGCCGGAAATGGATGGATATCAAGCAATGGAGAAAATACGCACTGAGTTAAAACTTAATAATCTACCCATCATCGCGTTAACCGCAAAAGCAATGGCTGGAGATCGGGAAAAATGTATTGCCGCTGGTGCTTCGGACTATATTACGAAACCTGTAGATATACAGAAATTATTTTCATTGATACGAGTATGGCTTTCTCGTTAACCTTTGTATATGCAAGTAGTTGAACAGCAAGATTTGTTAGAATTAATTTACCATAAATATGGGTATGATTTTATCAACTATGCAAAGCCTTCATTATATAGAAGAATTGATAAATTTATTGCTGATAATCAGTTTGAATCAATTAATAATTTGCATAGGCTCTTAATGTATCACCCAGAGATATTTCAACTATTTCTAAAAGACGTTACAGTTAATGTTACTGAATTATTTAGGGATCCATTGTATTACAAGTATTTGCGTGAAATTATTATACCGCGACTCGCTTCTTATCCAATCATCAATATTTGGCATGCTGGATGTTCAACTGGCGAAGAAGTTTTTTCATTGTGTATTTTGTTAAAAGAAGCTGGATTATTGAAACGAGCAAGAATTTATGCTACTGATATAAATGCCAATAATCTAGAAAAGGCAAAGCAGGGTATTATTCCATTGCGAACTATGAAGGATTATACTATGAATTATCTTCAGTCAGGAGGTACAGAAGACTTTTCAGAATACTATACAGCCAAATATGATATGGCCATTATTAATGAATCTATTAGATCTTCTATTATTTTTTCTCAACACAATTTGGTTTCCGATCATCCTTTCAATGAATTTCAATTGGTAATGTGTAGGAATGTGATGATTTATTTTAATAGGGTATTGCAAGAACGAGTACTGAATCTGCTGCACGATAGCTTGGCTCCACTTGGATATTTGGGAATAGGATTAAAGGAAACCCTCGCTTTTAGCGAAGTGCAACCTAAATTTGAAACAATAAGTAAAAATTTAAAGTTATATAAAAGAATTGCATAGTATGAACAATGCACTTAACCGAATAATTATGATTGGAGGCTCTGCAGGGAGTTTACCCATATTCATGCGTATAGTGCAAGAAATGCCCATTAATTCTACATGTGCAATGGTTTTGGTAATACATCGACTTAAAAATGTACAGAGTAGTATGGTTGAATTACTTTCCGTTCTTAATCAAAAAGTACAATTAAAAGAGCCTGATGACAAGGAGCCAATTTATTCTGGGGTTGTATATCTTGCTCCTCAGAATTATCATTTACTGATTGACCCTGAAAAAAGATTTTCGTTGGATTATTCAGAACCAGTTAATTACAGCAGACCCTCTATCGACCTTAGCTTTGAATCTGCGGCTTCCGTTTTTGGCAAAAACTGTATTGGCATTTTGTTGAGTGGCGCCAATCAAGATGGCGCCGCTGGGTTGAATAAAATATACCAATGTGGTGGGGTTGGAATAGTTCAAGATCCAACAGCTTCAGATTATAGTACAATGCCAAGTGCAGCATTGGCAATTAATCCTTTATTACATTCTTTATTACCAGATCAACTTATTCATTTTTTACAGACCGTACTTAATAATAAATAATACCCTTATGCAAAGTGGCAATGAAAATTTTTTAATTTTATTGGTAGACGATCGACCTGAAAATATCATCTCTTTAGAAGAAATTTTAGCCAAACCAGGGCGGAGTTTTTTAAAAGCCAATTCAGGAAATGAGGCACTTAAAATGGTTCTCAAAAATGATGCGATAGGCTTAATCATGCTTGATGTTCAAATGCCTGATATGGATGGATTTGAAGTGGCACGTATTTTAAAATCGACACCTAAAACCAAGGATCTTTCTATTGTATTTGTAACTGCAATTAGTAAAGATGAACAATATGTACTAAAAGGATTTGAGGAAGGTGCTGTTGACTATTTACAAAAACCCTTAGATATTAATATAACTAGGGCAAAAGTGAATGTATTTGAGCGTCTTTATCATGCACAGAAAGCGGTTAAAAACAGCCTTGCAGAAATTGAACGAGTGAATAAGCAGTTGGAAAGATTCGTATTTATTGTTTCGCACGATTTAAAATCTCCATTAGCAACCATCGGTATGCTTGCCGATCTGATTAGGAAGGATGAATTGGTACAAAAAGAAAAGGAGTTGACTGAAAACGCAACTATTATTTATGAAGTCACCCATAAATTAAGCGGAATGATTGAGTCAATTCTCGACTATTCTCGTAAAAGTCAAAGTGAACAAACTATTGAATCTGTTGATGTTCAGCAACTGGTTACTGAAATCATTCATTTATTTTCATTGCCAGACAAATACACTATTAAAGTTGAGGGTGTATTACCGACCATTCAAACAAAAAAAATAAAACTGCAACAGGTTATCCAGAATTTAATATCAAATTCAATTAAGTACAATGAAAAAAATACACCTGAAA
>JANMOT010000004.1:0-82031 GCA_031369485.1 Sphingobacteriia bacterium | reverse complement strand
AGTGTATTACCCTACGCCTCCTCCGTTTCAGGTGTAGCAGTTCGTCCCACCAAAGAGGGTGTTATAAAGCATAAGGCATTAAGTGCAATGGAGGATCAGACCAATATGCAGCTTGATCAAATTAGGCAGCAGATTGAATTACTGGCAAAACAAGCACAGGAAATAAGCAAACGCAAGGAACTAAGTTTATTAATTTATGAAGCTAAACTTGGATTCAAACCCCAAATAGGACATACCTACCATCTCTATGAAAAGAAAGATGGCAGCCATATGCTTTCCATGGTTGCCCCCCAAGAATGGGGTAAAACTGGACCTTTTAAGCAGTTTTTATCTTCCGTAAAACTACTGGCAGATCATACTTGGATCGAAATCAATTAATTGCTCAACTGATTTTTCAACTCAATATCAATCGCATCTAAAAACTCTTCTGTATATAAATAATGTTCGCCGTGAATTACTTTATTTCCGTGTACACAAATGGCTAAATCCTTGGTCATCTTACCACTCTCTACAACCTGAACACATACTTTTTCTAATATAGTACAGAAATTAATTAAAGCTTGGTTATCGTCAAGTTTACCACGAAACTCCAATCCCCTTGTCCACGCAAAAATAGAAGCGATGGGATTGGTAGATGTAGGATTACCTTTCTGGTACTCTCTAAAATGCCTGGTAACTGTGCCATGTGCAGCTTCTGCCTCCATTACTTTACCATCAGGAGTAACCAAAGTAGAAGTCATCAATCCCAATGAACCAAAACCCTGAGCAACGGTATCACTTTGTACGTCGCCATCATAATTTTTACAAGCCCACACAAAATTACCATGCCATTTTAATGCAGAAGCCACCATATCATCTATTAACCGGTGTTCATACACAATGCCAGCATCGGTAAAAAGTTGTTTGAATTCTTGTTGATATATATCCTCAAAAATATCTTTGAAGCGACCATCGTATTTTTTCAAGATGGTATTTTTTGTAGAAAGGTACAGTGGCCATTTTTTTGATAAAGCCTGATTAAAGCAAGAGCGCGCAAAACCTATAATACTTTCATCAGTATTATACATAGCCAATGCAACCCCATCTCCTTTAAAATTGTACACTTCAAATTCTTGTACAGTTCCATCTTCGCCTTCAAATTTAACGGTAAGTTTACCCTTGCCTTTGGTAACAAAATCAGTGGCACGGTATTGGTCGCCAAATGCGTGTCTTCCAATACAGATAGGTGCAGTCCAGTTAGGAACCAAGCGCGGAACATTGGCGCAAACTATTGGTTCTCTAAAAACAGTACCATCTAAAATATTTCTTATGGTACCATTAGGGCTTCTCCACATTTGCTTCAGTTTGAATTCTTCTACACGTTGTTCATCTGGAGTGATGGTGGCACATTTGATGCCTACACCGTATTGCTTGATGGCATTTGCAGCATCTATTGTAACCTGATCGTTTGTTTCATCCCGGTATTCCATTCCAAGATCATAATATTTAATATCTAATTCAAGGTAAGGTAGAATCAATTTCTCTTTAATGAATTTCCAAATAATACGGGTCATTTCATCACCGTCTAGCTCTACTACTGGATTAGCAACCTTGATTTTTTGCAGCATACTTTGTTTTTATTAATTATCAGGGGACAAATATAAACGATAATATGGTAAAAATATGACCAAAATCAGGTCTATACATTCACAATTAGCACGGGAATATGAATTTTGTGCCTTACATCTTCAATTGTTTCACCAAAAATAAAGTCCCTCAACCCACTGTGGCCATGCGCACCCATAATCAACATTTCTGATTCGGATTCCTTTACTATTCTTACTATTTCATTTACCCGATTATCATACCCTAAAATTCCTTTTACAACGTAACCCATAGAACTCAATTGTTGAATATATGATTCAAGACGTTCTTTATCTTTTCTAGTCTCAGCATCATCACTTGCATTTTCTGCATACCGAGCAGAAACACTTTCAACAATATGAATTAATAAATAATTCACTGCTGTATTACCTTGAGCAAGTGCATAGGCAATTAGTTTTTCGTCAGCAGCAGTAAAATCTAGCGCAATGGCAATGGAACTAATTTTCTCCACTTTTAGATTTTGTAATTGTACCGCTTCCCCATGAAGCAGTGCAGTACGCTGTTGCTGGCGTTTTTTAATAAAAGGATAAAAAGTCATGATTATAAACAACAATATAAATAGCGCTATGGCAAAAATAATCAGCAGCTTAGTACCCCACCCTATTCCAGATCCAAAGAGTAAAATGGTTTCATCTGTCACCAATTTTACATTTAATATCACCAGAACCAAGGCCACAGCCCACGCAAAAACTTTAGTAGAAAAATGAATGGCAAATATGCCCATCGTTTTTTTGTCGCTCACAAAATGAATCAATGGAATTACTGCAAATCCAAGTTGGAGGCTAAGAATGACTTGACTAAAAACGAGTAAATCATCTACTTTATCATCGCCATAAATAACAATCACTAAAATAGCGGGAACAATGGCAATTAATCGGGTAATTAATCTTCTAAGCCATGGGTTAATACGCAATTGAAGGTAGCCTTCCATCACAATCTGACCGGCGAGTGTGCCAGTAAGTGTTGAGCTTTGCCCCGCAGCAATCAACGCTACTGCAAACAGAATGGGGGCTAACGAGGAACCAAGTAAGGGCTGCAAAAGCTGGTGAGCGTCTTCAATTTTAGCTACAGCAGTATTGCCAGTTTTAAAAAATACGGTGGCTGCCAAAACCAATATGGCAGTGTTCACCAAAAAAGCAGCATTTAAGGCAATAGTGCTGTCAATAAAATTATATTTCAACGCTGTTTTAATGCCTTCTTTGGTATGCGCTATTTTACGGGTTTGAACCAAGGCAGAATGCAGGTATAAATTATGGGGCATAACTGTTGCGCCAATAATACCCACGGCAATATAAAGAGCTTCGTTGTTGAGGGAAGAAGGAATAAGTCCCACAGCAACTTCCGATAAATTTGGGGCTGCAATAAGTATCTGTATTAGAAACGAGGTTCCAATAATTGCTACCAACGCAATAATAAAAGCTTCCATTTTTCTAATACCCCATCGCTGCAGTAAAAGAAATAAAAAGGTATCTAATACGGTAATTACTGTACCCCATAAAATGGGAAGTCCCGTAAGCAAATGAATGCCAATAGCCATTCCCAGCACTTCTGCCAAATCGCATGCTGCAATGGCTAATTCGGCCAGTATGTACAAACAAAAATTAATAAAAGGTGGATAGGTTTCCCGATTGGCTTGAGCCAAATCCCTTCTTCTTACAATACCAAGTCTCGCACTTAGGCTTTGCAATAACAAAGCCATCAGATTACTCATTAATAATATCCATATTAACTGGTAACCAAATTTAGCACCGCCTTGCAAATCTGTCGCCCAGTTCCCAGGATCCATATAGCCCACGCTTACTAAATAAGCTGGCCCTATATAAGCCAGTATTCGCTTCCAGCCCTTTCTTGGCAAAGTAGCGTCTACCGTTTCATGGACTTCACTAAGTGAATTTTCGGGATGGATTCGTTGGATCATATCAGCTTTTTTTTACAAATAAATGTTTGGCCAATTCGTGGCTGATGGTAAACAAAGGCGCATTGTTCATTTTAATTTCCATTGATTGATCAAACGAAAATATTTTTTCAATTACCAGCTTTGTGCCAATCTGTATCTGCTTGTGCTTAAGTAATTCTAATAGCGCAGATGATTGATTACCCACTGCTGAAATTTCACCAGATTCATGAATTGTTAGTTCGGCGAGACTGGTCTGTATTTGTTCATGCATTTTCCCATTGCAATCTGGTATTGGATCACCGTGTGGATCAAATTTAGGGTAACCTAAAAATTCATCCAGCTTATCCACCAATTTTTTACTTTGAATATGCTCAAGCTGATCCGCTATCTCATGCACTTCATCCCAACCGAATTGGAGCGTATTTACCAAAAAAGATTCCCATAATCGATGCTTACGAATAATGGTTAATGCCGTTTTTTTACCTTCTATATTCAGCTTAAATCCTTTGTATTTTTCGTATGAAACTAATTTTTTGGATTTTAATTTTTTCAACATATCAGTAACGGAGGCCGCCGATGTATGCAAATTGGCTGCAACTGCATTGGTAGAAACAAGTGATCCATCTTCCTGTAAATGAAAAATCGATTTAATATAATTCTCCTCCGCGGCTGTAAAAAGCATGTCTAAAATAAATTTTAGACAAATCTAAATTTATTCGTTCAGTTAAGCAAACAATTCTTTCTGCATCAGTTAAATCGCTTATTTTTATAAAAATTATATTTCCATGAAACCTAGTTGTATTTTTTTTATGCTCATAATACTGATTGGGTGTAAACCTAAAAAGGTTGACTTAAGTGGAGAGACTAAAATTGACCAAAAAGATTTTTTAAGCATTTTCAAACCACTCCCGCTTCCTTATTTTGTGGCAGATACCAATATTGATAAAAATGCGGACACCACCAGTATTGGGCTGAAAGTACTTGAACAATTTTTTCCAGATAGTGCGTTCAGCATCTATATAAAGAAAAATCAATTATTTAAAATTCATCCAGTTGGAATTATCAACAAGACCAAAGAAAAATATTTACTTTTTGTACTTACCGAAAAAAAGAAACAAAGGTTGATGGTATTTGTGATGAACGAGAAAAATCAATACCTAGCCGGAAAAGAATTGTTGAACAATTTTAATAATACCGATTATCATTATACCGTTAATATAAATAAAGAACCAACTTTTTTGTTGAGTCAAGAAAAAATAAGTAAAGACAATAGCCTCCTTTTTACCCGAGAAGGATGGATTTATAACGATGTTGGAATTTTCATGGTGGTTACAAAAGATTCAAATGAAGATCCGGCCAAAACGGCTGTTATCAATCCCATTGATACACTTTCTGCCCTTAATAAATTTAGTGGTAATTTTTATAAGGATAAAAACAATTATTTATCGGTTAGAGATGGTAAAAATCCCAGTCAATATATTTTCTTTATCCATTTTGAAAAAAACAATGGAACCTGTACCGGAGAATTAAAAGGTGAATTAAAATTGAATAGCCCCAAAACTGGTGTCTTTACTCAAAATGGTGATCCTTGTATTATTGATTTTAATTTTGCAGGTAATACAATACAGCTCAAAGAACAAGGTAGCTGTGGTAATCACAGAGGCATCAAATGTTTTTTTGATGATACTTATACGCGAAAAAAAGAAACAAAGCTTAAAAAATTAACAAAGCGATAAATAATTTATTATTTCTTGAACTTACATTAGAACAAAATCAGAATTTAATTAAAAAAAGATTAATGTGTATAAAATACATTGTCGTAAAATACACTATATTGCAATAACTATTTATAATCAAAAGATCCAACATGAATTTCAGAAATTATGCTGTACCCTATCAAATCAATGACCAGTATGCTAAAAAAGCTGCATACTTTTCCATGGAATTTGCTATTCATCAACCCTTAAAAATATACAGCGGTGGGCTTGGTTATCTGGCGGGCTCTCACTTGCGTAGTGCATACGAACTTCGTCAAAATATGATTGGTGTTGGTATTTTATGGAAGTATGGATATTACGACCAAACCCGCAATCAAGATCAAACTTTGCAGGTTACTTTTATGGAAAAAATATATAGTTTTCTAGAAGAAACTGATATTAAATTCCAAATTCTAATACACGATCATCCAGTTTGGGTTAAAGCCTATTACCTGAATCCAGAAACATTTCAAAGTGCTCCATTATTTTTGTTAAGTACCGATTTACCAGAGAACGATTATGTTTCACAAACCATTTCTCACCGCCTATACGATGCTAATGTTGCTACTAAAGTAGCGCAATTCATTTTGTTGGGTGTTGGTGGTGCAAAATTAATTGATGAGTTAGGATTTAATCCTGATGTATATCATTTGAATGAAGCTCATGCTATATCTTCTGCATTTTATCTACTGAATAAATTCAAAAGCCTTCAGAAAGTAAAAGACCACTTGGTATTCACAACCCATACTCCGGAAGAAGCAGGTAATGAAAAGCACGATATTTATTTATGTAATAAAATGAGTTATTTCTGTGGTCTAAGCCTTGATGAAGTAAGAAAAATTACAGGTATTAAAGACGACCAGTTCAATCACTCCTTAGCTGCACTCAGGTTTGCTAGAAAAGCCAATGGTGTTTCTGCTTTACATGGTGTAGTTAGTAGGGAAATGTGGAAGAATTACGAAGGCATTTGTCCCATCACATCTATTACGAATGCACAAAACTGGCGTTATTGGGCAGATAAGCAAATGTATCGTGCTATGGAAGAAGGGAATGATGAAGTGTACGACGATAGAAAAAGATTCCTCAAAAAACGTGCTTTTGAAATTGTTGCCGATCAAACTGGTAAAGTATTTGACCCAAATGTTTTAACCATTGTTTGGGCAAGGCGTTTTGCGGGATATAAGCGTGCAGACATGCTTACTTATGATATGGAAAGGTTTGAAAAAATGCTTTCTAATACCAAATACCCTGTACAAATTATCTGGGGTGGCAAACCTTATCCAGTAGATTATCCTGCTATTTCTCAATTTAATAATTTAGTCCACTTAAGCAAAAAATACAAAAATGTTGCAGTAGTAATTGGTTATGAATTAGCACTCAGTAAACGCTTAAAACAAGCTTCTGATGTATGGTTGAATAATCCCCGTGTTCCAAGAGAAGCTTCGGGAACCAGTGGAATGACTGCCGCTATGAATGGTGCCGTAAATTTTTCTACGGACGATGGTTGGATTCCAGAATTTGTGAATCATGGTAACAATGGCTTTGTGGTTCCGAAGGCAGATTATGAAAATATGACCCAACACGACCAAGATGAATACGACCTTAATAAGGCCTACGAAATATTAGAACAAGAAATCATTCCGATGTATTATGAAAATCATGATACTTGGAGGCAAATCATGAAAAATGGTATGAGAGATGTACGGTTCCAGTTCGACAGTAACCGTATGGCACACGAATATTACGATATTATGTACAAATAATTTAAAGTTTATTTTCAGCAATACCCTCCTTATGGAGGGTATTTTTTTTCATATTTCACTTCCAAAACAACCTTTCACCCCTAGCTTTGTTAAAATAATATGTTGAATAAAATTGTTATCGCCATCACTGGAGCTAGTGGGTCTATTTATGCCAAAGGCATTTTAGATAAATTGATGCTGATGAAAGATCAGTATGAGTCGCTCGGTATTGTTATGAGTAAGAATGCCAAAGAAGTATGGCAAACTGAATTGGGTAACCAAGACTATACTAACTACCCATTTCCTTTTTATGAAAAAAATGATTTCGGAGCCCCATTTGCATCTGGATCTGCTCGGTACAATACAATGATTGTATGCCCATGCAGCATGGGTACTATGGGAAGAATTGCCGCAGGAATCAGCGACGACTTAATCACACGTGCTGCAGATGTTGTACTAAAGGAGAGAAGAAAATTAATTCTACTCGCTCGTGAAACTCCATACAACTTGATTCATATTCGAAATATGGAAACAATAACACTGGCAGGGGGCATTATATGCCCTGCTACGCCCTCATTTTACAGTCGCCCCACTACAATAGAAGAACTTGCTTCTACTGTAGTGGACAGGGTGTTGGACTTAGCAGGATTTGATCTGCATACTTACCGTTGGGGATCGCATTAAGATTCAGCCTTGGTCTGCTCTTCTTCAATACGAGGTTGAAAACTAAATTCAATTAGTCCCAATTCTTTGTTCAAGTCTGCCAACAATACATCCCCTTGTTTAATGGTAAGTTTCATAATCTCTTCAGCCAATGGATCTTCCAAATATTTTTGAATGGCTCTATGTAATGGCCGTGCTCCAAACTGAACATCATACCCTTTTTCTGCAATAAAATCTTTGGCATCTGAAGACAATTCCAATGAAAATCCTAAGTTCTGCAAACGTTTAGCAACGCCCTTCATTAGAATGTCTATAATATTGAAAATATTGTCTTTAGAAAGCGAATTGAATACCACAACATCATCAATACGATTTAAAAATTCCGGTGAGAATGTACGCTTCAATGCTTTCTCAATTACAGCTTTATTGTTCTCTTCGGCGTGCTGCATTCTGGTGGCTGTGGCAAAACCTACCCCATCTCCAAATTCTTTTAATTGACGAACCCCAATATTAGAAGTCATGATGATCAACGTATTCTTAAAATCTATCTTCCTTCCCAATCCATCTGTCAACTGGCCATCATCTAAAACTTGCAAAAGAATATTGTAAATATCTGGATGCGCTTTCTCAATTTCGTCCAGCAAAATAACACAGTAGGGCTTCCTTCTTACTTTCTCTGTTAACTGACCTCCTTCCTCATAACCAACGTAGCCTGGAGGGGCTCCAATGAGGCGACTCACCGTAAATTTTTCCATATACTCACTCATATCAATTCTAATAAGTGAATCTTCTGAATCAAACATATACCTCGATAAAGAACGCGCTAATTCAGTCTTCCCCACACCTGTAGGACCAAGAAATATAAATGTTCCAATCGGTTTCTTTGGATCTTTTAACCCTACCCGATTTCGTTGAATGGCGCGTACTACTTTTGAAATGGCGTCGTTTTGACCAATTACCATTCCCATCATATCTTCACTCATTCTACGCAATTTCTCTGTTTCAGCTTGAACCATGCGCTTAACGGGTATTCCCGTCATCATGCTAATAACTTCAGCAATATTTTCTTCAGTTATTGGATAACGTTTGTGCTTACTTTCCTCTTCCCATAGTGCTTTGGCTTTTTCCAATTCTTCGCCTAGTTTTTTCTCCGTATCTCTAAGAGAGGCAGCTTCTTCAAAACGCTGACTTTTAACTACTTTATTTTTCTCATTCTTTACTTCTTCTATTTGCTTTTCCAGCACTACAATCTCTTCTGGAACATTAATATTTTTTAAATGAACCCTTGCTCCTACTTCGTCTAATACATCTATAGCTTTATCTGGTAATAGCCGATCCGTCATGTAACGATCACTCAATTTCACACATGCTTCAATAGCATCATCACTATAAACAACATTGTGAAAATCTTCGTATTTAGATTTAATATTAGTAAGAATTAATATAGTTTCGTCCACACTTGGTGGTTCAATCAATACTTTCTGGAAGCGTCTATCTAAAGCTCCATCTTTTTCAATATACATTCTGTACTCATCCAATGTAGATGCGCCAATACATTGCAATTCTCCTCTTGCCAATGCTGGTTTAAAAATATTAGATGCGTCTAAAGATCCACTTGCTCCACCTGCACCAACAATAGTATGAATTTCATCAATAAAAAGAATTACATCCCGGTTTTTCTCCAACTCGTTCATAATTGCTTTCATGCGCTCTTCGAATTGACCACGGTATTTTGTACCCGCCACTAAAGCAGCTAAATCGAGTGATATAACTCGTTTATCGAATAAAACGCGACTCACTTTTCTTTGAACAATACGAAGTGCAAGCCCTTCTACAATTGCAGTTTTACCTACACCAGGTTCCCCAATTAAAATGGGATTATTCTTTTTTCTTCTACTAAGGATTTGACTAACCCTTTCAATTTCAGCTTCTCTACCCACAATTGGATCTAGGTTACCTGCTTCAGCAATTTTGGTAATATCCCTTCCGAAATTGTCCAATACAGGCGTTTTGCTTTTGGCAGTACCTGTTGCTTGTTTCCCAGCTCTTGATTGTTGAAAACCTGCCCCTTTTTTCTCCTCATCAAACTCATCTTCATTGTCGTCTGGAAATTCACTTCTTGGAGGAGGATTAACCGTGCCCACCATACCCAACTCATTGCGAAAAAGATCATAATCAATATCAAATTGATTCAATATCTGCGTAGCAATATTTTCCTTGTTTTTCAAAATGCTAAGCATCAAATGTTCAGTTTCTACCAAAGGACTTTTTAATGCTTTGGCTTCGAGAACAGTCACCCGAATCACTTTTTCTGCTTGTTTGGTGAGCGGTAGGCTGTTGATATTGGCAATATTTTTACCAGTTTTGTCTTTCACAGCCAGTTCTACCTCTTTTCTAAGCTCATACAGGTCAATATTCAATTGCTTCAATACCTTAATTGCAGTATTATCACCATCTCTGATTAAACCCAATAGCAGATGTTCTGTACCAATAAAATCATTTCCTAACCGGAGTGCTTCCTCCCGACTGAATGAAATAATCTCTTTAACCTGTGCTGAAAAATTATTATCCATATCTATTTTGGATTTATACAATTATAACGAATATTTTTGAGTGAAGTTGTGCTAAAGCTATACAAGTTTGTTAATTTGAAACCTTTATGATGAATCTCAAAATTGATACCAAGGAAAAATTTACTGTTATAACGCCGATTGATACTGAAATATCTGCAATTATGTCAGCAGAACTACTTCAAGCCTGTAATAATATGCTTCAAGAAAAGGCTAAAAGTATAGTATTAAACCTTTCAAAGGTAACACTGATGCATTTAGATGCTATTCAAGGAATCACATTATTACAGCAGCAGTTTTATGAAAAAAATGCTTCTTTTGTAATTTGTTGTATTCAATCTAAAGTTGAAGAACAATTGGAAGCCAGTAATGTTTTAGAATTGTGGAATACAACATATAAAGAGTCAGAAGCATGGGATATTGTGCAAATGGAGGAAATAGAAAGGGAACTAATGGACAGTGACGATATGAGTTTTGAAAAATTTGAAGCGCCTGAATAAAAAGCAGTACTATATGTTACTCGAGAATTGGTACAAGGTATTGGGCATTTCAGTAAATGCCACCAACACCGATATTAAAAAAGCTTTCAGGCGACTGGCAAACAAATACCATCCAGATAAAAGTTCGGCACAAAGCAGCCACGCAAAATTTATTCAGGTTAAAGCTGCTTACGAAGTATTATCCAATCCCATAAAAAGACAGGAATACAATCGGCAATTTTTTTTTTCAAGCTTCAGCCATATAACAGATACTATCATTTATACTGAAGCTCAATTGCTAGAATCATTTGATCGACTAGAAAAAAAATTCAATCAATCTGATATACGTTTTTTTGATTTTGATGCGGCATCACTACTAATTAAACAATTACTTACCAATTATACTTTTAATGACATCATCATCTCTTTAGCGTTGAATAGCAGGATACGATTACTCAAACTCATTCTCGATTGTGTTAAATACACTAAGCTATATCACGCATTAGAGTTGGCTGAAATGATCAGCTTATATTTTACCGATGAGCAGGAAATAAAACAGATTCAACATTTCTTAAGTCAACAAAAATGGCAATACTATCAAGAAAAATACACTTTATATATTGTCCTTTTTTTAAGCATTCTCATTTGCTGCACAATTATGTGGGTGGGTACAAAATAAAAAGCACCCCATAAGAGGTGCTTTAAAATATGATGATTTCGTTAGTTATTAGTTACAAGCGTGGAGGATAAACTATTGAGTGTGTAATTTGCTGGTGGTGTAACCAATCCGCGTACTACAATCGTATAAATCTTTCCAGCTATGGCCGTCATTGGTTGTGTTCTCACAACTGCATTGGTGATGGCGTTTCTAATTTGAATATTATATACTACCCCAAGATTGGTAGCATCAATTGGCACGAAACTGCTTACTTCTTTGTACCCAAAACCAGTTGCAGCTATAAAAATAGGTGAGACTGAAGCGCCAACAAATGCGTTTACCCTAGGCGCATCAGGGCTGGCATGAATGATTCTTAAATGCGCTTTACCAGCAGCAGGTAGGCTCAGATCATCTTGAATCCACAGCAGTTCAGCAGATGCTTGACGATGTAGTGCTAAGAAGGTATAAGTAGGAATTACCGAAGCATTATTTGCTACCATATACCTGGCTTCAGCAAAAACATTTTTAGTTCCACCAATTGTAACAGTGATCCCCCTATCTCCTGGTGTTACACCATTGTAAATTGTATTTGCCCCAAAATTTATTGGAATTATATTTTGTTTTTCATTGTCTACAAACACATCAATATTCGGAATATCCGGCGCTGCATTTACAATCATATAACGAGCATAACCAGGATCTTCTGGGTCTTTTACACAACCTGAAAAAGCGAGTACAGCTAAGAGCCCCAAAATTATTAATCTATTTTTTTTCATATATTATTTTTTAATGTCCATAAAATTTCTAATCAACCTTTTAGTTGGGAATAAATTTTTCATGGCTCATTTTATAAAATTTAGTTTATTAATAAGTTGAAATTACATTTAAATTTCTTGTCATGGTTCCAGTGGTTGATTCATATCGTCCACGAAAAACAACGGTATAAACCCGCTTTGCATTAAAAGTAAACGCATTTAAAGTGGCAAGATTCGTCATAGTACCTGTAGCCCTAATATCGAGTGTATCTAATACTCCAGTTAAATGTGGTATATAAGCAGATGAACCTAAGCGAGGAATATTGGTGGCTATATTGGCACCTTTTCTTCTTGAAAACAAATCAATATTAGGAATCACTGATGAACTGTAAATGATATTTACAAATTTTACACTCGCTGTTGTATCAGTAGGAATATTAAAAATATCATTGGTTACCAAAGCTTTTACTGCATTGCTTGTATCGTGACTATAAATGGTATAGTATTGCCCGCCTTCAAAATTTTGTGAAACACTTAATGGTGCTTGAATAGTAGTTATTAAACTATCGTATATCTTAATAGTCCTTGAACCTGGGTCAATTACAGAAAAAGCAGTAATAGTAGAAGTACCAGGAAATACACCTCCCATTGACAAAGCCGATCCATTCAAACGCATATTATCAATCTCAATAAAGTTTCTTGCAGCAGCGAGACTACCAGCATAAAAACGGATATAAGATTTCTTTGCAAGGCTTGTTTGTTCAGCAGTTCTGCCGTCAAAATTTTTGGTGCAGGCAATAAATGCGCAGACCGCAATACATAAATATAAATATCTTGATTTCATATGTTGATTTTTATTATATTAAGGTTTAGAGAACCACATTTCTTGGGTATGATAATCTAATGCCATGGCTCCAATTCTAGTTAGCTCTTTTATATTATATAAATATTCTGAGTTAAACCTAGGCCTTGCCCGATATACTGGTTTGCCATTATTATTTATGAATAAGTCGCTGCCCGTAGGTAAAACGAAATCTGCATAAACAGGAATTGATTGACCAGACTCGATATCAGTATAGTGAAACCTTCGCATATCAACCCATGTTTCTAACACATTATATCCGTATAGAGCAATATATTTCTGCAGCATAATATGAGACATTGTAAGGTTGGCCGCTGTTGGAACAACAGCAGGATTTGCAAGATATGCATCCCTTATTGCAGGTGTGATTAAACTTGGTGCAGGTACGGCAGAACCATAATCGTTTATAAGCATTTCAAAATTCAACCGAATTGCATCCATGTACGCAGCTAATGCAGCTGATTTATTCCCTTTTCTATATTGCGCTTCTGCCAACATAAACTTAATTTCAGTCGCCGAAATAATAGGTAGTGGTGAATTATTTTTGAAAATATACCTCGCATCTGCATCTGAGGTAGGAGCAGCAGTTGTAGCGAATAAACCACCCCAAAAATTAACAGGTTGATCGGCTGCAACCAACCCAACTGAACCAGCATTAGGGCGAACTCCACGGTAAGTACCGTTGGTATTTTCACGAATAATATATGCTGCCCTAGGATCCGTAACTCCTAAAAATCGAGAATTGGTTCCATTCATTAAATTGGCAATATAAGCAGTCTGCCTAATCAATCCCATATTGTGCGTGGCATTTGCTCGGAAAGGCCCAAAGAAATTAGCCGTACCACCTACCCCTGTATTTGCAAAACGCATGGTTGCATTGTCTGCATTGCTATTAATAGATAAATTGCAATAAAAAATAACAGAATCCGCATTGTATGAAGCTTTATTGGTTAAATGATGGTAAGATCGAGCCATGACTGCATACACAAATTTTTTCCATTTTTCTACGTCACCATTGTACAAAAACGCATCTCCTTTTGCGAGGTTAGCAGTATTGGCACTATCGCCTCTATTGTTTAAGAAACCAATGGCTGTTCTGCAAATCTGGCGAACCGTATCGTATACCAAGGGTTGATCGTCGTAATTAAATACCAATTGATCGGGTCTGAATGATTCTCTCAAAATAATTTCTCCGTGCATATCAGTGGTGGTAAGCCAACTCCAAGCAGCTAATGCATAGCCAACGCCAACATAATCCCATTTTTTTTCTTCCATACCCCATTCAACCATGCGTTTTAAGTTGGTTCCCATACCATAATAATTCATCGCCCAAACATTGCCGAGTAGATCACTACCAGCGGTTGCACCCCCCATTTGGTCAAACTGATTTCCACTGGTATTGGTTGCCCAATATTGTATATAGCGGCCAACCAATAACCCATCGGCTTGGGTACCATAAGCAGAACCAGCTGCGGCAGAACTATAACCCATATTGCTGATGATACCCGGCAATAAAGATTCTAAAGGCACTCTCACTCCCGCATTGGGATTGGTAAATGCTTCATCCAATTTCTTCTGACAAGCTAAAACTGATACTGCAAATGCAAGCAGTACAAATGGCTTGAATAATATATTTTTTTTCATAGCTTTCTTTTTTTAGAATTAAAGTCCAATTCTTACTCCAAAATTTACACTGATTGGCGTAGCCAATGTACCATAGTCAAAACCAAAGGCACCAACCCCTCTGGTAGCAGACGTATTACCACTTACTTGTGGATCAGCACCAGTATAATTGGTAATAAGAATCAAGTCGTTGCCTGTAAAAAACAAGCTTGCTGTTTTTAGACCATTGAATTTTCTTAATAAGCTTGGAGGAAGTGCATAGCTCAATGTAATATCTCTCAAACGCAACCAGTTTACATCTTTTTCAATAAATGCTTCTTCTGGCATTTGACCTGCTTGATAATAAAGATCATTGTAAGCAGGAATAACAGCAATGGTGTTCTTGGTAGGATTAGCGGTGTTAGCAAAGCCATCATTCAGCACACCATCAATTACCCTAGGCACAAAACGATCTGCCGTTAAAGGGCTGCGACCACCAGCAGTTAACATCATATTATTACCATTAAAAATATCACCCCCAACTTTTAAATCCCAAAGAAAACTCAATCTCCAATTTTTATAGCGCAATGTATTGTTGATTCCTAAAGTGAATGCAGGATTTCTATTTCCACGCATTGTAAAACGACCATCATTTGTTGGCAAACCAGTGGAAGGACTTATTAAAATTTGACCTGCATTGTTTCTTGCATATCCAAAAGCAGCTATGCCTGTAGTGGGACTACCCACACCCAATATACTTGCGCGAGCGTTATTGTACAACCAAGTATCCGAGATATAAAATTCAGATACATTATCAGGAAATGCAACGACTTGGTTCCACATTCTATTAAAATTGAATCTCAAATTCCATCCAAAATCTTTTTTATTGACAGCCTGATAATCAATCGCAATTTCAACACCTTCATTACGAGTACTGGCAGCATTTTGAGTATTCAATACAAATCCAGTACCATAACTTAAGCGGTAATTTTCTACAATTTGTCCCTTATTAAGTGTATTGTAATAAGTAGCTTCAATGCTTAATTTATTTTTTATAAGCTTAAATTCAGAACCAATTTCATATGTACTCTGGCGTTCAGGTGCTAAGTCAGGGTTATTATTGGTAAACCCATAAGAGAATGCTGGGATAATGGAACTGGCAAAATTATTTACAAAAACAGATTGGGTTGAGTAAGGAGAATTCAATCTTGCAGTGCTAGCAACAGAAGCCCTTATTTTCCAGTAATTAATGGGACTGCTTTTCTTAATACCAGGGAATATATCAGAGATGATTGCACTAAAACTCATACCAGGATAATTATAATTTCTATTTTTTGCTGGCAGTGTAGAAGAAGATTCAAAGCGATGTGAATAATTAATAAAAGCTAAATTTTTATAGCCAATTGCAACTTCTCCAAAGAATGCTATCTGCCTGATCAATTTTAAATTTGGCTCACCAGCATTATTCCTCAATAAACGAACCCTGCTATTTGGCGCTGTATTATTGCTATCTGTTCTACTAGGATCGGCAACGTTGTTACCACTTACCGCATATACTTCTGTACGATAATCCTGCCACATAGTACCGCCCATAACGCGTAAGCTGAAATCATTTATTTGTTTTTTTGCGGTCGCGTTTATGGTATGGTTGTATCCTTTGTAGGTATTCCAATAATTGTCCTGTGCTCCTCTTTGGGCTGTTGTAGTAAAGAAAGATTGGGGATGGAAGTTTTGATATCCAACGGTTTTATAAGTATCATAACCAAAGCGCCCAGTGATGGACAGCCATTTGGTGGGATTGATATTAATCCCCAATGAAGTAAATAAACGATCGGTTTGGTCGCGACCACGATTGTTTCTCACATTCCACAAAGGATTATCAATCTCGCCATTTGAGTTAGCAGAGAACAGCGAAATTTTATTTCCCCCATCATCAGAAGCTTGTGTTACATCTACAATATTAGGGTATCGGAGCAACCCAATTAAGTAACCTCCACCTGAACGCAACACTTTGTCGTTATTGGTTCTTGTATAAGCAATAGCAGGTGTAATCTCTACATATTTACCAATTTTGGTCGTATTTCTTAAACTGATATTAATTCGTTCTAAATCATTATTGGGTACAACACCAGCTTGTTTAACATAGGAAGAAGAAAAACGAAAAATTGATTTCTTAATCCCAAAATCAACTCCCAAGTTATGCGTTTGGGAAAATCCATCTCTAAAAAAAGCATCTATATTATTATACAGTTTAGTCCCTTGTGGATATTGGGGGCCAAAGTATTTGAACAGGTTATCCTTCACATTATTTTCCCCATTAGAAAACATATCAATAGTAGGAGGAAAACGAGTAAGTTGCTGAATGCGAATGGCATTGTCGTATTGAATAGCCAATTTACTGGTCTTTGCTTTTCTGGTGGTAATAACAATTGCACCAGAGCTGGCTTGGCTACCATAAAGTGCTGTGGCTTCCGGGCCCTTTAAAATGGTTACATTCTCAATATCATTGGGGTTCATATCGGACATACGGTTGCTGTAATCACTTCCCCTATTGTTTCTATCAGAAGCTAGTCCCACACTCCGACCACCATCAGAAGTTTCATCAAAAGATCCATTGTCCATAATAATTCCATCAACTACAAACAAAGGTTGGTTACTCAATGAAAGTGAGTTGAATCCTCTCAAAACAATTTGTGAAGATGCCCCTACAGCTCCAGAAGTTGGATTTACCGTTAACCCAGCAACACGACCCTGTAAACTATTGATGAAATTATCTCTCTGAGATTCTTGAATTTCTGCTCCGCTTACTTTTTGGGTAGAATAGCCCAATTCTCTTGGTTTTCTTTTCTGATCCATTGCTACCACTACCACATCTTCCAGCTCAGATGCTTCAGACTTTAATCGAATAATTATTTTCCGCTCATCATTAATCACAATTTTTTGTGACTCATAACCAAGAGAAGTAACTAATAAAGTCTGTCCCTTAACAGCTTTAATGCTAAAATTACCAGAGGCATCTGTCTTTGTCGCGGTAGATTTTCCAACTACCCGAATAGATGCTGATTCTAATGAAGATCCTTTTTCAAGATCGGACACATTACCAGACAGGGTAATATCTTGTGCCGATGCTTTCATAACAAGGAAGACCAGCAATAGCGCTATCTTCCAGATGCAAGCGAGTTTTCTCATAACTACAGTGTTTGATTATTTTAATACAATTGCAACTTGCAAAAAGCTGCAAAAAACAATTAAAATCGGTTGGTTAAAATTTCAAATGTTAAATATAAGCCTATTTAATTGTTAAAATCATAAATAAGTAAGCAAAATAATGCACATTCTTGCGCTTTTTGTGCAAAACCGATTGCGATTCATTTCATATTATAAAATAGTAAGCCCCTTTAAGGCGTATGGAACCAACTTTTCATCAGTCGGATCCAATTCAGTTATTAAGATATCTACTTCCTCAAGTGAGCAAACCTGTAGCCTTTGTACCGAATTTAGTTTTTCAGAAATGGCCAACGAAACCGTTTTCTGTGCACAAGCAATCATCGCCCTTTTCACTTCAATGATCTCCCATTCCAAATCGGAAATACCAAATCCAATATCAATACTATTGGTTCCTAAGAGACATAAATCCGCTTTTAACTGACCCAGTTTTTGAACAACAGCCGCACCTACGGCCATCTGTGCACTTTTGAGTAGCTTATTGCCTAGAAAAATGACTTCTGCTTGCGGGTGTTCTAATAATTCTAGAGCAATGGGTAAATTGGCTGTAACAAACGTAACATTTAAGTCTAGTGGCAATAAATTCACCAGCTCGCGCATGGTAGTGCCGCCTGAAATCACTACCAGCATACCATCTTTAATTAAATCAATGGCCTTCTGTGCTATAATTTTTTTCTCATCAAGCGAGTACACTTGCTTGCTTTCAATAGTAAAATGAAAGGACTTGGCTAATGCCCCACCATGCACTTTAATTAACTTGCCCTCTTCCGCTAATTCCTGCAAATCACGGCGAATGGTGTCTTCCGAAACATCCAATTGTACACATAAATCAGAAGAAAGTACCTTATTATGTATATTAATTTGCTGAATAATATAGGCGTGACGTTCTTTTTTTAGCATTCCTAAAATTAATAAAAAAACGCAAAAAACCGCATTTTTTTTAATTTAAGGAGATAAGCGCAACTCTGCTTAATTTAGCAGCCCTCCAAATACAATATGATTTCACCCAATACCATACAACAGATTACCAGCAGAATTGACATTATTGATGTGGTAGGTGAATTCATTAAGTTAAAAAAACGTGGCACGAACTACTTAGGACTCTGCCCCTTTCATGGAGAAAAATCTCCCTCTTTTACCGTTTCACCCGCCAAAGAAATTTATAAATGCTTTGGCTGTGGTAAAAGTGGCAATACCATCACTTTTTTGATGGAACATGAAAAATACAGTTATGTTGAAGCCCTAAAATGGCTGGCAGCTAGGTATAATATTGAAGTTGAAGAGACCCAAAAATCACCAGAACTAGTCCAGCTTTTACAGATCGCTGATAGTCTTCATGCTATCAATCATTTTGCACAAAAATTTTTTAGCGACCAACTGCTGAATACCGAAGAAGGCACCAATATTGCTGGTGCTTATTTGAAAGAAAGGGGATTTAGAAATGAAATTATTCAAAAATTTCAATTGGGCTATAATCCCGAATCTAGGGACAGCCTTACTAAAGCTTTATTGAATAACCAGTTTAATCCAGAATTGCTTACTAAGACTGGCTTGGTACACAACCGAAACAATGAATTAGGTGATAATTATCGCTCTAGAATCATTTTCCCTATTCACAACAACTCAGGAAAAGTAATTGGATTCGGAGCAAGGGTAATTGGCAAGAACGACCGCGGCCCTAAATACATCAATACCCCTGAGAATGAAATCTATATTAAAAGCAAAATTCTCTATGGCTCCTATTTTGCGCGACTAGCTATTGACAAAGCAGATGAATGCTTACTGGTAGAAGGCTATACCGATGTAGTGAGTCTACACCAAGCAGGCATTGAAAATGTAGTGGCCAGTGGCGGAACATCACTTACGCCCGATCAATTACGATTGGTTAAAAAATATACCAATAACCTTACTATAATTTATGATGGCGATAGTGCTGGTATTAAAGCCGCTTTGAGGGGGCTTGACCTTGCTATTGAAGAAGGCTTGAATGTGAAACTGGTATTGATTCCTGACGGAGAAGATCCAGACAGTTATGTAAATAAAGTAGGCACTACCCAATTCAATGAATTTATTGCTGCCTCCAAAAAAGATTTTATCCTATTTCAATTAGAAGTATTATTGAAAGAAGCAGGTAATGATGTGAGTAAGAAGAGCAGCATTGTAAACCAAATTGCAGAAACACTTAGTAAAATTAATCGAGCAGAAGATTTTACCAAACAACAAGATTATATTAAGCAATGCAGCGCACTGCTGAAGATTGACGAGACTGGATTTACCAATTTGGTAAATAAATTCAAACGGGATAAACTGGTAAAAGAAGAGAAAAAACTTCCTTTTGGAGAAGCCAAATTTATTCAAGATGACGCTAATGAACCGCCACCCAATGAATGGGATGAGGTACAATCTTTGTTACAACAAGATGACCTAGTAGAAAAAAATGTATTAAAGGTTTTGCTTGAATACGGACTAAAACCTTACAACGAAGAATTAACCATTGCTGCATATATATTTCAAGAGCTTACACTTTATCACCTTGAAAACACTGCTTACGAAACACTGTTAGATATTTATAAAGACTGGTATAACAAAGGGTTAGAGCCTACAACTAAAACATTGCTTTATCACGATGACGAATCTGTTCGTGAATTGCTGGTGAATATGGCGATATCGCCATTTGAACTAAGCCAACGTTGGGATAAAATTCTGCCCAATATGAATATTGTAAATAGAGACGTCTCAGTACAAGAAGCAGCAATGACCATGAATTATTTTAAACTTCGCAAGCTTAAAAAAATGTTTGAACAAAACCAGCGTGATATGGAGAATGCTTCTTTTGAAGAGCAATTGAAACTCATTGAATTACACAAACAACTCAAGATGGTTGAGAGAGAAATTACCATTAAGTTGGGCACTGTTATCCTCCGTTAAAGCAGATATATAGTATACCAATAGCATGCTGAAAGTCCATATAAAGTAGGATCCATATTTTGAAAGATTATCATCAAAATATGTCATTACCCTCCAAAAGAAAAGCCTTCTATCCTTTTAAGATAGAAGACCTTAAACTAGTCGGGACGACAAGATTTGAACTTGCGACCCCACGCCCCCCAGACGTGTGCGCTACCGGGCTGCGCTACGTCCCGAACTTTAAATCAACCTATCCATTTCTGAATGGGCTGCAAATATAGGGTTAAAAGAAAAATTCAAGCTATATTGCATAAAATTTTCAACTACTGCATGAATATTCTACTAAAGCAGGTGCTGATTACCGATCCCAATTCTCCCTTCAATGGTAAAGTTTACGACCTGCTGATAGAGGGTTCAACCATCTCAAAAGTTGGAACCAATCTTGAAGAGCGCAATGCGACTATTATTGATGAACCTGGCTTATGCGTGTCTCCCGGTTGGGTAGATTGCTTTGCACATTTTGCGGATCCTGGTTACGAATTCAAAGAAACCATTGAAAGCGGCATCAAAGCAGCAGCAGCAGGTGGATTTACTCGAATTTTTACGCTACCCAATACCAAGCCAGTAATCGACAATAAATCACTGGTTGAATACGCCGCTAACCATTCGATTAATAGTCCCGTTCAAATTCAACCAATTGGCGCCATCACCCAAAAAGCCGAAGGCAAAGAATTGGCAGAAATGTACGATATGCGAAACAGCGGAGCAGTGGCGTTTTCTGATGGACTTAACCCCGTTCAATCTCCGGGACTATTTATTAAAGCCTTGCAATACGTAAAAGCATTTGATGGAGTACTCATACAAATGCCCATTGATAATAGTATTGGGGCGGCGGGACTGATGAATGAAGGCATTATCTCTACAAGACTCGGCCTACCTGGAATTCCCGCTATTGCAGAAGAAACTATTCTTAGAAGAGATATTGAACTGGTAAAATATACTGGATCTAAATTGCACGTTACAGGTATTTCCACCCTACAATCTCTTAATCTTATAAGGATTGCTAAAAAAGAAGGCCTACAAATTACTTGTAGCGTAACGCCTTACCATCTTTTTTTCTGTGAAGATGACTTACAAGGATATGATACTTTTTTAAAAGTAAATCCTCCCCTTCGCAGTATCAACGATATGATAGCATTGAGAGACGGCGTATTGGATGGTACAGTTGATTGTATTGCGTCCCACCATTTTCCACAGGATTGGGATCATAAAATTTGTGAATTTGAATACGCAGCTTTCGGGATGATTGGACTACAAACCTCATTTGCTGTAGTGAACCATTTGCTTGATCAACTAACGAATGACCAACTGGTAAAACTTTTTTCGCTCAACGCCCGTAATATTTTTAACTTGCCAACTACTAATATTACTGAAGGCGCTGTTGCCGAACTAACCATTTATCATAGAAAAAACACTACTATGTTGAAAAAAGAACACAATAAAAGTAAATCCGTAAATAGTGCATTCATGGAGAGAGCTTTGAATGGCAAAGTATATGGCATCATCAATAATCAACAATTCATTACCAACTAAAAATAATATATGAAAGTAAATTTAATTAATGAAGGATTAAAGTATGGTCTAATATGCGGCCTCCTAGCACTACTATTAATGTTTGGCAGCTGGGCTTCTGGAGACGCTGTATATGCCAATGTGCAGATGTATGGAACATTTGTACCCTATATGTTTGGTATTATTTTATTCGCAGCTTTTACCATTAGAAAACAAAATGGCGGGTTTATAAGTTTTGCAGAAGTATTGAAATTTAGCTTTCTAGCATTTTCGGTTTCGGCAGTTATTGTTGGCATCGGAAATTTAGTATTATTAAACTTGATTGACAAAGGATTGAGTGAAAGAATGGCTGAAATAGGACTTGAAAAGACCCGTCAAATGATGGAGAAATTTGGTGCTTCAGAAGAAGATATCGAGAAAAGTGTAGCTTCTACCCAAGCTAGCATGAAAGATACTGGCCCAAAGAAAATTTTTCTAGGAATAGGCATTACCATTGTACTGGGATTTGTTGAGGCTTTGATTGTATCAATCATCGCAAAGAAAGACGAAAAATTTCAAGATCAATAATCCTGCATGAACTTATCCATCGTTATCCCTTTATTGAATGAAGAAGAATCCTTGCCTGAATTATGCAACTGGATTCATTCCGTTGTTGCCCAGCATGGTTTCAGCTATGAAGTGCTGCTGATTGACGATGGCAGTACCGATAATAGTTGGAACACCATTGAATTGATTGCCGCAAACAACTCCAATATAAAAGGAATTAAATTCCAACGCAATTATGGAAAATCTGCCGCACTTAATGAAGGCTTTAAAGCTGCACAAGGTGATGTAATTATTACGATGGATGCAGATATGCAAGATTCCCCCGACGAAATTCCTGCCCTTTATAAAATGATTATGGATGAAGGGTACGATATGGTGAGTGGTTGGAAAAAAAAGCGTTACGACAATACCTTCACTAAAAATATTCCTTCCAAACTTTTCAACGCCGTAGCTCGTGCCAGTTCAGGTATTCAACTGCACGATTTTAATTGCGGACTGAAAGCCTATCGCAAAAAATTGGTGAAATGCATTGAAGTTTTTGGTGAAATGCATCGCTATATTCCGGTGCTAGCAAAATGGAGTGGATTTAGAAAAATTGGAGAGAAAGTAGTTGAACACCGCCCCAGAAAATATGGTACCAGCAAATTTGGCTGGTCTCGGTTCATCAACGGTTTCCTCGATCTTGGCACCATCATGTTCCTTGGTAAATTTGGCAAAAAGCCCATGCAATTTTTTGGACTCTATGGAACAATTTCTTTTTTAATAGGCTTTCTCACCAGCATCTACCTGATAGTTTCCAAATTCTTGAACCCCGAAATTGGGTTAACCAATAAACCTTTTTTTTATATTGCATTGGTAACCATGATTATTGGTATGCAATTATTCTTGACTGGTTTTATTGCTGAACTTATTGCGCGCAATGCTACAGAGAGAAATGTATACTTGATTGAAGAAAAACTTGGACTTCCAGCTTAACTAGTATTGCCATGAAGCCTTCACTGATTTTAATAGGAACCAGTTGGCCTTTCAGAAGTGGAGGCATTGCTTCTTTTAATGAAAGACTGGCTAGATCTTTTCAGTCGCAAGGATTTAAGGTAACCATCTATACTTTTTCATTGCAATATCCTGCCTTCCTATTTCCTGGCAAATCGCAGTATAGCAATGCACCCAAACCTGCCGATCTTACTATTCATATTTGTATCAATTCTATCAACCCGCTCAACTGGATTAAAGTCGGTCGCTTAATTGCCAAGCAAAACGCCAGTATTGTACTGGTACGTTATTGGCTGCCTTTTTTAGGCCCCTGTCTCGGTACTATTTTACGACTCATAAAAAAAAACAAGTCCAGCAAAATCATTTGTATTGCCGATAATATTATTCCGCACGAAAAAAGATTAGGAGATCAGTTTTTTACACAATACTTTATAAAACCGGTGGACGCTTTTATTACCTTAAGTGAAAAAGTAGCATCCGACCTCAGTAGCTTCACTACCAAAAAAGCATTGGTAATTCAACACCCTCTCTACGATCATTTTGGCGCTTTAATGCCTAAAACTATCGCCCGCGAAAAACTTGGAATCCCAGCCGATGTACCGATTATACTTTTCTTTGGATTTATTCGTAAATATAAGGGATTGGATCTCTTACTAAACGCACTCGCCATCTTAAAAAATAAGCGGGCTTATAATGCTGAAGTGGTTTTGCCAAAATTGATTATTGCAGGTGAGTTTTATGAGAATCCTTCAGTTTATGAGCAACTGATTCATTCACTGGGATTGCAAGAACTATGTTTTCAATTCACTCATTTTATTCCTGATGAAGAAGTAAAATATTATTTCAATGCCTGTGATTTTGTTATTCAACCTTATAGAAATGCCACCCAAAGTGGGGTAACCCCATTAGCCTATCATTTTGAAAAGCCAATGCTGGTAACCAATGTAGGCGCTTTGCCTGATATGATTTTACAAGATAAAAGTGGATTGGTGGTAGAACCCGATGCAGAAAGTATTGCTAGGGGTATTCAATCTCTGTATGAATTAGGTGAAGAAAATTTTTTATTCCACCTTCGCAAAGAGAAACAAAAATACAATTGGAATTCGTTGACGAATGCCATTCAATCCCTAGCTAAAAATTAATATTATGCATTCCAAAATACACGCCCTTATCAGTAATTCAATTGAAGTTAAACAACAATTACTACTTGATACACACTTGATGGATGTGCTGGAACAATGCGTTATCATTGTTACAAATGCTTTTGAACAAAATCATAAAGTGCATTTCTGTGGTAATGGCGGTAGTGCTGCCGATGCACAACACCTAGCGGCTGAATTTTCTGGTCGCTTCTATAAAAACAGAAGAGCACTTCCTTCCGAAGCCTTGCACTCCAACAGTTCCTATCTTACAGCTGTTGCCAATGATTATGGATATGATGAAGTTTACGCAAGATTGGTGGATGGTACTATGGATAAAGGTGATGTATTAATAGGACTCAGCACTTCGGGTAATTCTACCAATATTGTAAAAGCTTTTGAAACCGCTCAGGCAAAGGGCATCATCACCATCGGACTTACTGGCAGCACCGGTGGAAAAATGAAACCACTGAGTAATTACCTGCTCAATATTCCTTCCGATATCACCCCAAGAATACAAGAGAGTCATATTCTTTTAGGACATATTATTTGTGAATTAGTAGAAGAAAATTTATTCAATACGAATGCTTAGATTAACAGATATTAACAGTGAGTGGACACTATTTTTAGATAGGGATGGCGTTTTGAATCATGAAAAGAATGAGGACTATATTCGCAATTGGAATGAATTTGAATTTTATTCAGATACACTGCAAGCAATTCCGCTTTTAAATAAATGCTTTGGCACGATTGTGGTTGCAACCAATCAAAAAGGAGTAGGTAAAGGATTGATGACTGAAGCAGATTTATACAGTATTCACCAGCCCATGCTTCAACATATTGAAGCAGCAGGAGGAATGATAAAAAAAGTATATTACTGTACTGATCTTGCCGATGATTCTCCCAATCGCAAACCGCAACCTGGTATGGCTTTTCAAGCAAAAGAAGATTTTGCCAGCATTGATTTTTCTAAAAGTATTATGGTGGGTAATCGAATGAGCGATATGAAATTTGGACGCAATGCGGGTATGTTTACTGTATTTTTAGCGACTACCCATCCCGATACGCCTTTTCCAGATGAGTCAATTGACCTTCGCTTTAACAGCCTCTATCATTTTGCACTGGCTTTTACCAATACAAAAAAATAAGATGAAAAAATGCTTGCTACTGATTTTACTCGCCCCCGCTTTTTTCCATTCAATGGCTCAAACTGATGCCAACAAAAAAGTATTGAACAGCATTGAATTGGCATTGAGTAAATATGCAACTACCATTATAAATACCGATAATATTGAAGAACGCCTAAGAGCAGATAGCTTTTTTACTCGCAATCTGGTGCAAGCACTTAAAATACCCTATTCTTTTCATTACCCTTTTGATTCTTTAAAAAGTATTTCACGTATTTATGCGCCAGACAGTAGTTTCCGCATCATCACTTGGCAACTGATGAAAGATTTCAGCTATTACCGCTATAAGGGTGCCATTCAGATGAATACCAAAGACGGCTCTTTAAAATTGATTCCTTTGTACGACGGCACCGATTTTACGGTGCATCCAACCGACTCTATCCGCAGCAACGAAAATTGGATTGGAGCTTTGTATTACAATATCGTCTTAAAAAAATACAATAATAAAAATTATTATACCTTATTGGGTTATGATGAGAACGATGCCAACAGCACCAAAAAATGGATGGAAGTATTGTATTTTGAACAGGATAAACCAAGATTTGGGGGACGTTTTTTTAGTTATCCCAAAGATCCAATAAAACCACCCCAGCCTGCTTTTCGCTTTTGCATTGAATTTAAAAAGCAAGCCAATGCAAAACTTAATTTCAATCCCGCAATAGATCAAATTGTATTTGCCAAACTGGTAAGCGAGACCAACGAGCCCAATAAAAAGCACACTTTAGTACCCTACGGCACAGTAGAAGGCTTTAAATGGGAGTTTGGAAAATGGGTTTATATTCCAGAATATACGGCAGAAGAACCCCGCTAGTCTAGTTTCAATACCGCCAAAAACGCTTCCTGTGGTATTTCTACATTCCCAATCTGGCGCATACGCTTCTTGCCTTCTTTCTGCTTTTCAAGCAACTTTCTTTTACGGCTGATATCACCACCATAACATTTGGCTGTTACATCTTTACGCATGGCACTGATGCTTTCACGAGCAATAACTTTAGCTCCAATTGCTGCCTGAATAGATATTTGAAACTGTTGTTTTGGTAATAATTCTTTTAATTTTTCACAGAGGCGGCGACCAAAATCGGTGGCACGACTTCTATGAATAAGCGCACTTAATGCATCTACTTTATCGCCATTCAATAAAATATCCATCTTTACAATATCCGCATTGCGGTTATCGATGGGTGAATAGTCAAAAGAAGCATAACCCCTGGTAGAACTTTTTAGCTTATCGTAAAAGTCAAATACAATCTCTGTTAATGGCATTTCAAAAATCAATTCAACCCGAGTGGGGGTTAAATAACTTTGGTTGATTAAAATACCTCTTTTACCCAAACAGAGGGTCATTATATTACCGATATAATCTGGCAATGTGATTATCTGTGCTTTAATAAAAGGCTCTTCAATATGGTCTATCTTGACTGGATCTGGCATTTCTACCGGATTGTTCACCTGAATTTTTTCACCACGAGTGGTATACGCATTAAAGCTAACATTGGGAACAGTGGTAATAACCGTTTGGTTGAATTCACGTTCCAATCGCTCTTGAATAATTTCCATATGCAACAAGCCTAAGAATCCACAACGGAAGCCAAAACCCAATGCTTGTGATGTTTCTAGTTCAAAAGTAAGTGATGCATCATTCAACTGAAGCTTGTCCATACAATCCCTCAGCTCTTCAAACTGATCGGTCTCCACTGGAAATATTCCCGCAAAAACCATGGGCTTTACTTCTTCAAATCCGTTGATCATTTCACCCGGATTATTGGCCAATGTAATGGTATCTCCTACTTTAACTTCCTTCGCATTTTTTATACCCGTAATAATATAACCAACGTCGCCCGCTTTTACTTCCGATTTAGGCGTCATGGTAAGTTTCAAAACCCCTACTTCATCGGCTATATAATCTAGCCCCGAAGCCACGAAACGAATTTTATCGCCTTTCTTTAAAGTGCCATTTAAGATTCTATAATAGATGATAATTCCCCTGAAACTATTGTAAACACTATCAAAAATCAATGCCTGTAGCGGCGCTTCCACATCTCCTTCCGGTGCTGGTATGCGCGCTATAATGGCTTGTAATATTTCTTCAATGCCAATGCCTGACTTACCACTTGCCAATAATATATCTTCTTGCTTACAACCAATTAAATCTATAATTTGATCGGTTACTTCTGGTATTTTAGCCCCATCCATATCAATCTTATTAATCACTGGAATGATTTCCAAATCGTTTTCAATGGCTAAATATAAATTACTAATGGTCTGCGCTTGAATGCCCTGTGATGCATCTACCAACAATAAAGCCCCTTCACACGCTGCAAGTGCCCTGCTCACTTCGTAGCTAAAATCTACGTGCCCAGGAGTATCAATCAAATTCAACACATAAACAACTCCATTGTGGGTATAATTGATTTGTATGGCGTGACTTTTTATGGTAATTCCTTTCTCACGTTCCAAGTCCATATCATCCAAAACCTGGTTCATCATATCTCGTTCACCAATGGTTTTGGTATGCTCTAATAATCGATCTGCCAGCGTACTTTTGCCGTGGTCTATATGGGCTATAATACAAAAATTCCTAATCTGCTTCATAAGGCGGTAAAGATAGGCTTGTATGGGTTATCTTCAACCAAGAATAAAGAGAATATGTTAGAACAAAACTTGAATAAAGAAGCGCGGCAAAATCAAGAAACTGGTCTCTCTTCCAACACAGATCTTAGCAATAGCCGCATTTTCAATAAAAATGGGGAAGCGAATATTCAAACCAAAGGATCTGCTCGCTGGGGCAGGTTGAATATTTACCATTCATTACTTTCTATGTCGAATTGGAAGTTTCTAGCTACAATTCTTTTATTTTTTATTGGTATTAATCTTTTTTTTGCTAGTATTTACTTACTGATTGGACTAGACCATTTAAGTGGTATGGAAGCCGCTGTTACCAGCGGAGAAAAATTTGGCGAAGCCTTTTTTTTTAGTGCACAAACTTTCACTACAGTAGGATATGGCAGAATTAATCCGGTGGGTTTTGCTGCCAGCCTCACCGCTTCATTGGAGGCATTGGTTGGATTGATGAGTTTTGCACTTGCTACTGGTCTTTTATACGGAAGATTTGCACGCCCCCGCGCTTATATTAAATACAGTAACAATGCTGTTTTTGCTCCTTTTAAAGATGGCATGGCATTGATGTACAGAATGGTTCCTTACACCAAGAATTATTTGGTGAATGTAGAAGTTAAAATAACCCTAGTGCTAAGGATGGAAGAAGAGGGTCAATGGAAGAATAAATTTTACGATCTTCCACTAGAAGTCTCCAAAGCCAATACCATGACGGCCAACTGGACTATTGTGCATGTAATAAATGAATTGAGTCCCCTTTATCAATTTAAGAAAGCCGATATTGCAGCAGCCAAGGCCGAATTATTGGTATTTGTACAAGGATTTGATGAAAGTTTTTCTAATACGGTAATTTCTAGAACCTCATACTTTTTTGAAGAATTTATTTATGGCGCTAAATTCGTGCCCATGTTCCATCCAAATGCTTCCAATACCCGCACCGTTTTATACATTGATCGGCTGAATGATTTTGTTCCGGCTGAATTACCCTTTCAATTCAATTAAATGAACACAGAACTGGGAACTGATATCAGTAAAGCCGCTGCATTATTAAATACAAATGAATTGGTAGCCATACCCACCGAAACCGTTTATGGATTGGCAGGAAATGCCCTAGATAAAGCTGTAGTCGCTAAAATTTATGCGGCAAAAAATAGACCCAGTTTCAATCCTTTGATTCTGCATATTTCAGGAATAGACCAGCTATCAAAATACGCACTGGTAGATACTATTAGTGCATTGCTGGCAAAGGAATTCATGCCCGGCCCACTTACCTTGCTATTGCACAAAAAAAATATTGTACCTGATATTACCACTGCGGGCAGTAACAAAGTAGCACTTCGTGTACCCCAACATCCACTTTGCCTTGAGCTACTTCATTCAATTGGCTTTCCATTGGCTGCGCCGAGTGCCAATGTTTCGGGCTATATTAGTCCCACCACTGCTGCTCATGTAGCAGCAGGTTTGAATGGAAAAATTCCTTATATATTAGATGGCGGCACTGCTGCCGTGGGATTAGAATCTACCATTTGTGAAGTGGTGCACCAAAAAATTATTGTACACCGTACTGGTGGAATAAGTGCCGATGAATTAAAGAAAGTGAGTGGACTAGAAGTGGTGCTTGCCAACAACCAAAAAAGTATTGAAACACCGGGACAATTAAAGAGTCACTACGCACCCAATACCCCGCTTTATAGGGGCAATATAACAGATTTAATAGCCCGCAACTCAGGAAAAAAAATAGCGTGCATCAGTTTTCAGAACACATACAAGGGCGTTGAAAATTTTGTATTGTCGCCAAACGGTAATCTTGCAGAAGCGGCAAACTTACTTTTTGCGACCCTGCGTTTGGTAGATGCGGGAAATTTTGATCTGATATTTACGGAATTATTTCCGAATGAAGGAATCGGCCCTGCCATCAACGACAGGCTGGGCAGGGCACAATTTCTTTATAAATAATTTTAGGAGCTGTATGAATTATTTTTTTAAAGCATTCATGATGGCCACAAATTCTTCAGCAATTAATGAAGCACCGCCTACGAGTCCCCCGTCTACATCGGGCTGTGCAAATATTTCTGCTGCATTTGATCCTTTAACACTACCACCATATAAAATAGAAATACATTCAGCCGTTTCTTTGCCATACTTGCTTTCCAGTTGTTTCCGAATGGCAGCGTGCATTTCCTGAGCTTGTGCGCTGCTGGCGGTTTCCCCCGTACCTATCGCCCAGATGGGTTCGTATGCAATTACTATTTTCAATAGTTGATCTGCATTTAAATGATAAAGCGACTCTTGCAGTTGTTTGGCTACATATTCATTCTGAGTACCAGCTTCACGAATCTGCAGTGGTTCACCGCAACAAAAAATGGGAGTAATATTATTGAGGAGACAAATATTAATTTTATCTGCCAAAAAAGCATTGCTTTCATTAAAATATTCCCTGCGTTCAGAATGCCCTAATACTACATAGTGTATACCAATTGAGCTTAACATTTCTACTGAAATTTCGCCCGTATACGCACCACTTTTTTTACTATAACAATTTTGTGCGGCAACAGATAAATATTCTTTACCACGTAGTTTTTGTTGCGCCATCATTAAGTAAGGAGCTGGTACTGCGAATACTGCTTCTTGGTTTTCATTAAGTTGATGTGGAAGGGAAATAATATCTTCTAATAATTGCTCACCTTGTTGTAAAGTCAAGTTCATTTTCCAGTTAGCTGCTGCTATTTGCTTTCTCATAATTGTGTATTGTAGATTTGTTTTTAATTGTTTATTTATTTTGAAAGATATGTTGAAGCATATTCATTTCCGCATCGGAAAGTTTTTTTCCCTTCATGGCTTTCCAGTTATTGATATCCGTAAAAGCGGTTTCAAGTCGGTATTTTATTGTTTCAATGCCCCAACTAAAATGAGGAATAATACGCGGCAGGAGTCCCGCCCCAAATACATTACAACTAACGCCTATAACAGATCCAGTATTCACTGATGAATTAATGGAAAGGCGAGAAAAATCACCCATGATGAGTCCACATTTCTGTCCCACTGTTATATATTCATTCAATCCCATGGACCAGACTTTCATAATGCCAGCAGAATTTTTAAGGTTACTATTGGTAGTTCCCGCGCCCAAATTGCACCACTCACCTATTACCGCATCTCCCAAATAACCATCGTGTGCTTTATTGGAATAGCCCATGATTACCGCATTTTTTATTTCACCTCCGCCCATGCAGTAAGGTCCTAGGGTAGTTCCACCGTACACGCGGCTGTTAAGTTTCAGTACTGAATTATAGCCAATGGAAAAAGGACCGCGGATGGAAGTCCCTTCCATAATTTCTGCATTGGCACCAATATAAATAGGACCTGTAGTAGAATTGAGTGTACAAAATTCCAGCTTAGCTCCTTCCTCAATAAAAATATCAGCCGTTTGAAAAACCTGAACGGTGCTAGAAATGGGTGCTGATTTTCTGCCCCTAGTAACCCATTTAAAATCAGCCCTTATTTGTGCATCGTTTCTCAACATGATATCCCAAGGGAAAACTATGCGCAATATATTGTCTATTAAAATTTTCTTTTCGTAAAGACGAATAGCAGTTGAAGGATTAAATTCAGAGAAAGCGATGCTTGATCTACCTGCTATCAATCCTTTCTCATCTATTAAACATTCCCCAGCACTCAACTGCTGAATACGCTGAATCAGTTCATCAGTCGGCAAAACAGCCGCGTCAATCCAAGTATTGCTGGTAATTTCGGAGGGCGTATCGTAAAGAGGCTGCAAGTAATGGTCGGTATGAACAAAAACAGGAGATTTTAACAACAAAGCCCATCGCTCCTTAATAGTAAGTAATCCAAAATGAAAGTCAGCAACCGCTTTTGTAAGAGAAAGCGGAGATAAATTAGCCCGAAATTCATTGTCGAAAAGTATAAAGCCCATACGCAAATGTAAGCCGAATTCACAATAATGAAATCTCCTTACCTTGCAGCCTCAAATTGTATAAATAGCAGTATATGAATATTGGAAATTTCTCTTACCCTGCACCGGCAAATGATCCGGTTCAAACTTATGCCCCAGGAACACCCGAAAAAGCGGCCCTGAAAAAAGCATTGGCAGAATTAAAAAAGAAGCAGCTTGATATCCCCATGTATATTGGAGGAAAAGCGGTAAAGACTGATAAAAAAATAGCCATTCGACCCCCACATGAGCTATCGCATATATTGGGTTATTTTAATGCTGGTGAAGAAAAACACGTACAGTTAGCCATTGCTGCTGCACTGCAAGCAAAAGAACAATGGTCAGCCACCAGTTGGGAAAATAGAGCACATATATTTTTGAAAGCGGCGGACTTACTAAGTACCAAATACAGATACCAAATGTGTGCTGCTACTATGTTGGGGCAGAGCAAGAATGCCTATCAAGCGGAGATTGACAGCACTTGTGAATTGATTGATTTTCTTCGGTTTAACGTCCATTTTTTAAGCCAAATATACCAACAGCAACCAGTGTCTGCACCGGGCATGCACAACAGAATGGAATGGAGGCCTTTGGAGGGATTTGTACTGGCCGTAACACCGTTCAATTTCACAGCCATAGGTGGAAACCTGCCTACATCAGCAGCATTATGTGGTAACACCGTGGTTTGGAAACCAGCCAATACTCAAATTTATTCAGCCCAACTTTTTATGCGTATTTTAAGAGAAGCAGGGTTGCCAGACGGAGTAATTAACCTGATTTATGTGGATGGACCTACCATTGGAAAAGTATGCTTTGCGCACAGAGATTTTGCAGGTGTACATTTTACGGGTTCTACGGGTGTGTTCAATAATATGTGGAAAGTGATTGGAGAAAATATGGCTATTTATAAATCTTATCCTAGAATTGTGGGTGAAACAGGAGGCAAAGATTTTCTAATTGCACATAAATCGGCTGATATAGATACAGTAGTAACCGCACTGGCCAGGGGTGCATTTGAATTTCAGGGACAGAAATGTTCCGCCGCTTCAAGGGCTTATATACCCAGCAATATTGCTGATGAGGTATTGAAGAAATTAGTTGCAGCAGTTGGCACTATGAAAATAGGCACAGTGGAAGATTTTACCAACTTCATTAATGCAGTAATTGATGAGAAAGCTTATACCAGCATCACTCGTTATATTATTAATGCCAAGAAAAATAAGAAAGTAAAAATTATTGCAGGGGGTAATTTCAGCAAGACCAAAGGATATTTTATTGAACCCACCATTATTGTTTCAAAGGATCCAAAATCGGTGACTATGTGTGAAGAAATATTTGGACCCGTACTAACGATTTACGTTTATCCAGCAGAACAGTTTGAAAAAACATTGGCTTTGGTTGACAATACTTCTGCCTATGCTTTAACAGGCGCAATTATTTCACAGGACAGGGCGGCAGTAGAACTTGCCACAGAAAGGCTTAGGAATGCAGCAGGTAATTTCTACATCAATGATAAGCCCACAGGTGCTGTTGTTGGTCAACAACCATTTGGCGGCGCAAGGGCTTCTGGCACCAATGATAAGGCAGGCAGTATGCTTAACCTTTACAGATGGCTGAGTGCTAGAACAATTAAAGAGACCTATAATCCGCCAGTTCATTATGGTTACCCGTTTTTGTTAGAATCTTAGAAACTGTTTAAAAATTGGGGTTGAAGGTGGAAAACTATGCGCTATTTTCTATCGACATTATCACCTATATTTGCGCTTCAAAATTTTGAACCATTGTCTACAAAATTTTCAAAAGAAACCTACCTTTATTGGTACGAGCTGATGCAGCTCATCCGTCAGTTTGAACTGAAATCGGAAGAAATGTATAAAATGGCTGGAAAAATCCGCGGATTTTTTCACGCTTATATTGGCCAAGAAGCCATTGCTGCTGGTTGCATGACTGCTACTGGTCCCAATGATCCGTTTATTACTGCTTATCGCGACCATGGCCTTGCCCTGTCAAAAGGTGTTTCTGCGGACGCTTGTATGGCAGAACTATACGGTAAAGCAACAGGCTGTGCCAAAGGAAAAGGTGGATCTATGCACTTTTTTAGTGTAGAACACAAATTCTATGGCGGTCACGGTATTGTTGGCGCACAAATAGGAACAGGTGCGGGATTGGCATTTGCAGAAAAATACAAAGGCACCGATAATGTTGTGCTTTGTTATTTTGGGGATGGAGCTGCTCGTCAAGGTATATTACACGAGACATTTAATTTGGCAATGCTTTGGAAACTTCCTGTTATTTTCATTTGTGAGAACAACAACTATGCTATGGGGACTTCTATTGAGCGTACCAGTAATGTAGTGGATATTTACAAGTTGGCCGATGCTTATGAAATGCCGGCAGATAAAGTAGATGGAATGACGCCTGAACTGGTGCACGATAGTGTGGCAAGAGCCGTGAAGAGAGCCAAGGAGGGTGGTGGCCCAACACTATTGGAAATGAAAACCTACCGTTATAAGGGGCACTCTGTATCTGATCCACAAAAATACAGATCCAAAGACGAGGTAGATGAATACAAAAATCAAGACCCTATTACCAAGGTCGCCAATACAATTCTGGAAAATGGATTTGCACTTCAATCAGATTTGGATGCTATTGACCAGAAAATTAATGCTATTGTTGAACAAAGCGTAAAATTTGCGGAAGAAAGCCCATGGCCTGCTGACGATGAATTGTTAAAAGACGTGTATGTTGATCAGAATTATCCTTTTATTGTAGATTAGGTACGGGATAAGGTATTATAAATCACAATTAACTAAACGAAGAAAATGAGCGATAAACAAGAAACTGAAGTAGCAGTAAATCAAGCTTTGGTTACCGTAGAAACTACTTGGCAGAAGATTCAAAAACCAATGATCACTGGCGTACTGGCAGTAGCGGTAATTGTTGGCGGCTGGTTTGCTTACCAAACCTATATACAGCAACCCAAAGAAGCAAAAGCTTCAGAAGCGTTGTTCAAAGCTGAGCAGTATTTTGGGATGGACTCCTCAAGTTTGGTTTTAAATGGCGACGGACAATACAAAGGCGTATTGAATGTAATCAATAATTTCAGCGGTACAAAAGCTGCAAATCTTGCCCATTATTATGCTGGAGTAAGTTATTTGAAACTGGGCGAATTCAACAATGCCATCAAGTATTTAAAAGATTTTTCTACTGATGCCAAACAAATTCAATTGTTGGCGAATGGTTGTCTCGGTGATGCTTTGGCAGAAATCAATAAAAAAGAAGAAGCAGTAGACGCTTATAAAAAAGCTGCGATTAGTTTTGAAAAAGACGAGGCCAACTCTTCCGAATATTTATTTCGTGCTGCACTTTTGTTAGAAACAATGGGTAAATCAACTGATGCATTGGCATTATATCAATCATTGAAAACCAAATTTCCTAAAACAGATAAAGGTTCTCAAGTTGACAAATATATTTATCGCTTGAACATTGAGAAAAACGATTTTACTGCTGAATAATGGCCACTAAAGGAAATATAAACATATATGAAGGCATCCCCGATTTGGAGGATGCCTTTGTAGTTATCGTTAAAACCGAATGGAATAGTACTATTGTAAATGCCTTGGCGAAAGCGGCACGCCAAGTACTGAAAGCAAAAGGTGTTGGGTGTAAAGTAATTACCGTGCCGGGCGCTTTTGAAATTCCTTTTGCAGTAAAGAATCATTATGCTTACTGCAAAATAATGCCCGATGCTTATATAACCCTTGGTGCTATTATCCAAGGTGATACTCCACATTTTGATTATGTATGCAAAGCAGTTACAGATGGCGTTTTGCAATTAAATTTATCGATTGACTCTCCCGTTATTTTTGGGGTATTAACTGTTCTAACGGAGATACAGGCCAAAGAGCGAATTGGTGGTATACATGGTAATAAAGGAGAAGAAGCTGCCATTACTGCACTTAAAATGATTGCTTTAAACCGATCTTTTAAATAATGATGAAAGTCGAATTCTTTGGTCAAAATCAATAAAAATACATATATGAATGTACAAATTTTTGTTCCCTGCTTTATTGATCAATTGTATCCAGGTGTTGCATTCAATATGGTTAAAGTATTGGAAAAAGCTGGCTGTAAAGTCACATACAATCCCAACCAAACCTGTTGTGGTCAGCCCGCTTTTAATGCTGGCTTTCATGGTGAGTCAAAAGAGGTATGCAGTAAATTCTTGACTGATTTTGAAACCGCAGAATATATTGTAGCCCCCAGTGCAAGTTGTGTTGGGTTCGTAAAAAATTATTACAAACAACTTTTTGGAAATTCCCCACAAAAAGTATTGGCAGAAAATACAGGAGCGAAAATTTATGAGTTCTCAGATTTCCTAGTCAATATTTTAAAACAGGATGATTTTGGTGCTAAATTCGAAGGTAAAGCCACTTACCATGATAGTTGTGCAGCGTTGAGGGAATGCAATATAAAGACGGAGCCCCGTCATTTATTGAGTAAGGTGGGTGGACTAGAACTGGTTGAAATGAATGATGTAGAAACCTGTTGTGGTTTCGGCGGTACTTTTGCAGTCAAATTTGAGCCCATTAGTATTGCCATGGGTGATCAAAAAATAACGAATGCAAATGCAACTGGAGCCGATTATTTAATCAGTACCGATATGAGTTGTTTAATGCATATAGATGGATGCGCCAAGCACAATTCAAAAAAGATAAAAGTAGTACATCTTGCTGATGTACTTGCTAGTGGATGGTAGGTATAACAAATATAGTATAAGCATTTATTCCCCCAACACCCACTCATAATCTAGTTGGCGTTTTTCTAAGTTGGCTGCAACTACTCGAATAGACAATCGGTCGCCCATTCTGAATGCACGGCCGCTTCTTTTGCCTACGAGACTATAATCGCTTTCTACCAACCTGAAATCATCGAAATCGCTGAGGCTTACTATGCTTACCAGACCTTCGCATTTATGGTCTACGGTTTCTACAAAAAACCCGAAACTGGCAACCCCACTTACCACTCCTTCAAACACTTCTCCTACATGGGCTTTTAAAAATTCAACCTGCTTGTATTTATTACCAGCACGCTCACACTCCATCGCCGCTCGCTCACGCTCGCTACTATGTTTGCATTTTTCGGGCATTTTCTTATCTGCCATAGGCTTCCCTGCCAGCACGGTTTCTAATACACGATGCACCAACACATCCGGATAACGACGTATGGGAGAAGTAAAATGGCAATAGTGTTCAAACGCTAAGCCGTAATGTCCAATATTCTCCGTAGTATAAATAGCTTTGGCCATCGTACGAATACCCAATTGCTCTAGTACATGTTGCTCTGGCTTGCCCTTTGCATCTGCCAGCATGGTATTGAAACTTTTGGCAATTGCTTGCGGTGTAGTAGTGTCAAAAATATGCCCATATTTTTTTGCATACTGAATAAAAGGAGCCAGCTTATCTTCATCAGGCCGATCGTGCACACGGTATGGAAAAGGAATGGCCTGCTTATTAATATGCTGTTTGGCTACATTTTCAGCGACGGTTCTATTCGCCAATAACATAAACTCTTCTATCAATTGATGCGCTTCTTTGCTTTCTTTCAGCACAATACCAATAGGCACACCTTTCTCATCTAGTTTAAACCGTACTTCTTGTGAAGAAAAATTAATAGCCCCCTTACTAAATCTTTTCTTGCGCAACAACTGCGCCATATCATTCAACAACAATATTTCATCTTGGTGCATGCCAGCTTTGGTTTCAATAATCTGCTGCACGTCTTCATAAGCAAACCGATGGTTTGAATGTATTACTGTTCTGCCAATCCAATATTGCTTTACCTCCCCTTGTGCATTTACCTGAAATACAACGGCAAAAGTAAGTTTGTCCTCATGCGGCCTCAATGAACACAATTCATTCGAAATTTTTTCGGGCAACATCGGGTTTACCCGATCGGGCAAGTACACCGAAGTAGCCCTTTTATACGCTTCTCTATCTAATTCTGTATCGGGCTGAAGGTAGTGGCTCACATCTGCAATATGCACACCAATCTCATATTTGTCATCCCCCAATTTGCGAAATGAAATGGCATCATCAAAATCTTTTGCATCTATAGGGTCAATCGTAAAAGTAAGTATCTCTCTACAATCTCTACGAAGCGCAATTTCAGCAGGATCAATGATATCATTCAACCGAGCAGCTTCTTCTAATACATCTTCTGAAAAACTTAAAGGAAATCCTGCTTCTGCCAATAGTTCTTTCATGGCAGCATCATTTTCATTATCCGCTTCCATAATACTTACCACCGCTCCTACTGGTTTTTTATCGTCTTTATCCCACTTCACCAGTCGCGCTACCACCCTATCTTTGTGTTTTGCGCCATTCAATTCATTCATGGGAATATATAAATCAGGCATCGGCTTATCCGTATCAGGTACAAAAAAAGCGTGGTGCGCCGATACTTGTAAGTGACCAATGAATTCAGTCTGCTTGCGCTCTACCACTTCGGTAATCTTACCTTCTTTTTTTCCAGTCCTCGAATTTTCTTTAACTACTTTCACCTTAACTGTATCCCCATGCAATGCAGTAAAAAAATCGTTGGGACGAACCAATACATCTCCCGACGCATCATCTACCACTACATAACCAATACCAGAGCGGGTTACATCTAGTTTTCCTTTTATAGTTTGAACCGTGATGGTCTTGGCTTTTTGTTTTTGTTTTGATTTTGTTTTTTTAGGAATCATAAAGCTGGATTAAAAGTAAAATTACGGATGAATTGTACCAGCATTTCATCTAGCTGTGCACCTTCATCAAAAAGAATAGTATGCTTAATTGGCATCACATAAAAAGGAATATTGAGTAATTCGTCTCTGTATTTTATTAACCGCATGGCGTCTTTTTCTGTAGTCAGAATTAGTTTTTTATCTGCAGTAATCTGGTTGAATTTTTCTTTAATTTCCAATAAATCATCCACAGAAAAAATATGATGATCTGCATAATCCTGCTGATAATACGCATGGGTATGATGCAATAAAAATTCTTTTAATGGTTTTGGATTGGCAATTCCACAAACCAATAATACTTCGTATTCCGTGGTAATATTTAACTGCGATTCTCTATTGCAAATATGATAAGGTATGCCATATTCAATCGTGCTAAAAAACACTCGTTGCAATGGCAATGGTTTAAGCTCCCGCAATACTGCTGCTTTTTGTGCAGTAGATAATTGGGGGGGGCATTTGGTAACTACTATCACTTCTGCTCTTTTAGCAGCAGCCCATTCATCTCTTAAATCGCCAGTAGGTAGAAAGAAATCTTTTGTATAAAGATTGCTGTAATCGGTCAACAAAATATTAAATCCGGCACGAACTGTTCTATGTTGAAAAGCATCATCTAGTATAATGGCTTCCAATTCAGGATGATCTTGCAATAGATAAGGTATTGCCACAATTCGCTCTTCCCCCACTGCTACCGCTACCTGTGGAAACTTTGTTGCAAACTGCATGGGTTCATCTCCAATTTCAAGAGCAGTGGTAGTAGTATTTGCCAACGCATAACCCTTAGTTTTTCTTTTATAACCCCTACTTAAAGTGGCCATTTTAAATTGGGGACTCAATAATTCGAGTAAGTATTCCACCATTGGCGATTTGCCTGTTCCACCTACGGCAATATTCCCCACACAAATAATGGGGAAATCAAATGCAGCAGACGCAATTATTTTTCTATCAAACAAACGATTCCTAATCATAATGAACAGCCCATAAATAGCAGCAATGGGCAGTAGCAAAACGCGAAAAGAAGTGAGAAAAATAGTATTAAAATTCATAGATATGCTGCGGGGTGATTCCTAGGCTCAAAGGTATATCAAATTCATGGGTGTCGCTAATGAATGCTACGGGTTCAAAATAAGAAAAGCCAACAATCAAAGAATCACTGCTGCAAAGCGATAAAAACCGATCATAATAACCTTTCCCATACCCTACCCGATATCCTTTCTCATCAAATACCAGCAAAGGCACCAAAACCATATCAATTGCTGTTGGCGCAATTACCAAGCCAGCTTCAGGCTCTGTAATTCCCCACTGGTTGGTTTGATAAACAGTTTCTTCGCTAATTAATACAGCATTTATATCCGTTTCATTTTGAACTACTGGGTAGGCAAAACGCATATCAGGCATCATATGCCTAAGATAACCATTGAATAAATGGGTATTGGGTTCTGCATGGTTCGCAATTGGCCAATACGTAAGTACGGTTTGTATACCTGTAAAATTGAGCTGTTGAAACTGCAACAACAATAAATCATCGCAGCGCAGTCGCTCCCTGCCATCCAGCAGTCTTCGCTTTTGTTTGTATTCGTTTCTTAAATCTGACTTTAACATATCAACAACCAGCTTTTATCAACATGGGTTTAATCCGCTTTGCTTCTGCAAGAATGATTTGTTCATCTATATTGACCAGCTTGGGTATACTGGCAATTTTATTATAACCACTCCATTCCACAATCTCGTCTTCATAACTCATATAACTGTCCGTAAAAATCCATCCGAGAACATTAATATCATTAGATCTGCAAAAGGCAGCAGTCAGCAAAGAATGATTAATACTACCCAAATAATTTCTACTTACTAGAATCACCCTTGCCTGTAAAAGTTTAATGAAATCTACCAATAATAAATTTTTATGCAAAGGCACCAGCAATCCTCCAGCGCCTTCAATCAATAAGCGCTTTCCATTTATTTGTGCCTGAAGCGCTTGTGCATGCTGCAATAATTTTACCACTTCTATTTCTATTTTTTCTTCTCTAGCCGCAATATGAGGAGATGCAGGCAGTGCCAGTTTATACAGTTCTGGATGCACCACAGAAATTTTATTGCTGAGCAGTGAAGTCAGTTTTTCCGCATCCGTACCATCGGCAAATCCTGCTTGTATTGGTTTCCAATAATCGGCTTCTAATGCCTCAGTTACTATGGCAGATACCAGCGTTTTACCTATATCCGTACCAATTCCAGTAATAAAAATGGGTGTATTCATGCTGCAAATTACCAAATGGTGCAGCAATTCGGTAATTTTATGATTCAAAGATTTTAAAGCCGCTGTACGAAAATGAAATCACTAAAAATTAACTCATGAAGATAACACTCAGTTTTGCGATTGTTTTATTGATTGTATTGAATGTATTGAATGTATTTAGCCAATCTCACCTATCTATTACGCCAAAACCAGTCAGCGTAATTCAACCCAAGGGGAAAGCATTTTGGTTGAAAACTGAGTTCCCAATGATTGCCCCAGAAAAATTTATGGTGCAAGCCAATTACTTGAATCAAGCCATTAAACAGCAGTGCGCTATAGCGCTTGAATTAGTAACTGCGGAAAACAATATTCGAAATTTTGCAGCCATCACTATCATTGAAGACTCAACACTCACCCACCCAGAACAATACAAATTATCTATCAACGCTAAAGGAATTTTCATACGAGTTAATGATGCCCGGGGATTGGTAAACGCCAGCCAAACACTTTTGCAATTGTTACCAATATATGAGTCAAAAACCGCTTTATTATCTCCCCTTGAAATAAACGACTATCCTCGCTTTAGCTACCGTGGTATGCACTTAGATGTAGTACGCCATATTTTTCCATTGAGCTATATTAAAAAGTATATCGATTACCTGGCTTTTCATAAATTCAATACTTTTCATTGGCATTTAACCGACGATCAGGGCTGGAGAATGGAGATGAAAAATTACCCAAAACTCAATAGCATCGGATCTTGGAGAGCAGCTACCCTTATCGGTCATTTTAAAGACAATCCGCCGCAGTACGACTCCACTATTTATGGCGGCTTCTACACCAAAAAAGAAATAAAAGAAGTGGTTGATTATGCCGCAGTAAGAGCTATTAATATCATTCCCGAAATTGATATACCGGGACATAGTAGAGCCGTTATTGCTGCCTATCCCCAACTCAGCACAAAGCCCGATACCACTTGGAATGTAGCCACTACTTGGGGTATGTACAATCGACAAAACAATGTATTGGCACCTAAGCCCGAGACTTTTATTTTTTTAGAATCGGTATTTGAAGAATTACTCGAAATTTTCCCTTCAAAATACATTCATGTGGGCGGCGATGAATGCAGCAAAATTTGGTGGAAACAAGACACTGCCTCACAAGCTTTTATGAGGTTAAAAGGGTTGAAAAACGAGACCCAACTACAGACCTATTTTATAGAATTTATTGCCCAGTTTTTAAAGCAAAAAGGGCGGCAAACCATTGGTTGGCATGAAATTAATGAAGGGGAACTTGATACCACAACTATTGTAATGAACTGGGGTACAGAAAAACAAGCCATAGATGCTGCTAGAAAGGGTTTTAGCGTAATCAATACCCCAGGCAAACCTTTGTATTTTGATCACTACCAATCGCAAAATCCCAATGATAGTCTCTCCATTCATGGCTATAATCCTTTAGAAGCTGTGTACAATTACGAGCCCATTCCAAAAGCCATTCTGGATAAGGGTCTTGAAAATAAAATTATTGGAGGGCAAGGCAATGTATGGACAGAATATATGGAAAACGAAAAAAAAGTAGATTATATGGTCTTGCCAAGAATGACGGCATTGAGTGAAACCTTATGGACTCCATCCGCTCAAAAATCATACCCCGATTTTTTAAAGCGACTGGAAAAAAATATCATCCCACGCTATCAACTATGGAATAGTTCTTGGTTTAAAGAGTATAGAAAATGGGATGCTTCATCTAAATTACCCAATGTACGCTGATATTAGTAGGACTCAGACTGGTTGGGAAAAGACTGATTTCTTACATCATCCGCATACTGTTGCACCGCACCAATAATTACCGATTGCAAATTGGCATATTGGCGAATAAAGCGGGGTGTAAAATCGGTCTGTATACCCAGCATATCATGCATAACCAACACTTGACCGTCGCAATAAGGCCCAGCACCTATGCCAATAAGTGGGATAGAAATACTGGCCGCCAGTTTTTGTGCAAGCGCTGATGGAACTTTTTCTACTACAATGGCAAAACAACCAGCCGCCTCTAAGGCAAGGGCGTCTTTCATTATTTGCTCGGCTTCTGTTTCAGTTGATGCCCTGGTTTTATAAGTCCCAAATTGATAAATACTTTGAGGTGTTAGTCCAATATGCCCCATCACTGGAATGCCGGACTGTACAAGGCTGAGAATGGTGGCTCCCATATTTTCACCACCTTCTAGCTTAACTGCGTGTGCACCCGTTTCTTTCATAACCCGAATGGCACTGTGCATGGCGAGTTCTGTATTGGTTTGATAGGCACCAAAAGGCAGGTCAACCACCACCAATGCCCGCTTCACAGCCCTTACTACAGATGCTCCATGATAAATCATTTGATCTAATGTAATGGGCACCGTTGTTTCGTGACCAGCCATTACATTACTGGCACTGTCGCCCACCAAAATAATATCAATTCCTGCTTGGTCAATTAGCTGAGCAAAAGAATAATCGTATGCGGTAAGCATAGCAATTTTATTCCCACGCTGCTTCATTTGTCGAATGGTATTGGTCGTAATTTTTATAATAGATGTATTCGCAGTAGCCATAACACGAGGTATAATAAGTGTTTAGAGGGCATATCTCTGCGTTAGAATAAAATATGCAGTAGTAAAGTTAGTGAAGTCCCGTTAAATTCACGGGCAGAATCAAATTATCAATCAACCGAACCCCGTTTAAGAAAGCCGCACCCAGTACCACCAATGGTTCTAGCCCATCCCATTGTTCAATTAATTTAAGGCTATTGGCATTTGCCAGCGCTATATAATCGACCGAGTCAAACCCATTTTGTAATAAGTTGTTGGTTGCTTTTTGCAAAGAAGATTTTTCGTTGCCCGGTTTTAGTGTGTTTATCACGTACAAAAGTGACTGGTAGAGTTCCCCAGCTTTTTCCAAATCATCGGTTGATAGCCGTTTATTGCGACTACTCATTGCCAGCATAGATTTTTCACGGAAAGTAGGTAAGGTAATCAGCTTAGCCTGATGGTTTAAATGGGACATTTTTAGTAATTGCTCCACCACTTTACATTGTTGATAATCTTTTTGACCCATAAAAATAAAATGGGGGCACACCAATTCTGATAGGCGGTCTACAACTTGACAAACACCTTCAAAGTGACCAGGTCTAAATGCACCTTCTAAAATATCAGCTAAAAAGCCCAATGGATATAATTTGTTGGAGGCAGTTCCATTTGGATATATTTCTGTCAACGAGGGTAGGAACAATATATCACAATCCACTTGTTCCAATTGCTGAATATCTTCGGTTAGGGTAATGGGATATTTGTCAAAATCAGCCTGTTGATTGAATTGGGTGGGGTTGATAAAAATACTGCAAACCGTTGTGTTCGAATGAGACTTACTGGCTTCAATTAATGAAATATGTCCCTCATGCAAAGCCCCCATGGTGGGCACAAAACCTATTTTTTGGTGCTTAAAATTTTCCAATAAATGGGTTAATTCAATAGCAGTTTTTACAATCTGCATGCCGTATTGTTTTTAGAAAATTGGTAGGTAGATAAAATACTATTGCTGATAGCCCTGTATAATTCATGCATAGAAGGATGATTTTGCAGCAATGCCAAGTGTTGATGCATGGTAGAGGTGTCAGCCCTAAATGCAGCACCAGCCTGCAACAAACTAGGCTCCTGAGATTGAATAGCGATGGCTGTTTCTTGAATGATGGGATAAAAACTATTAAAAGGAATTTGCTCCGCAGCACAGAAATCAGCGGCAAGCTTGTATAAGTGATTAGAGAAATTGGCGGTGAACGAAGCCAATAAATGCATTTTTGCTCTCAAAGTATCATCGGCGGTGATAAGCATAGTGGAAAAAGGCGTAAAAATTTGCTTGATTTGTTGAAGGGTATCTGTATTATTTCCATCCATTACTGCGGTTAAATCAGTAGAAATTTCGGTGTTTTTTCTAACCATTTTCAAAGGCCAATACACACCATAGTAATTGGATATGGCACTCAATATATTTTTAGAAACCGCACCAGAAGTATGCAAGACCAATTTTTTGGGGAGGGAAATGGCTTTTGCTATATCCGCAATTGCAGCATCATTTACAGCAATAATATAGAGGTCGGCTTCTTGATGAATTAACCCAAATGAATCAATAGGCTCAGCTTGAAGTGCTTGAGCCAGTTGTGAGGCATGGAGTATTTGGCGACTAAAAACCTGGGCAATTGTATGCCCATTTAGCATCAATTGCTTACCCAAATAAGTGGCCATATTACCCGAACCAATCAGTGTAACCTGCATAGAATAGGTTATTGGGTTAATGAATTACCTTTACCGGGGAAAACAATAACTGGCGACCAGTTTTTTGCTTCAATTGCGGGTATCAGTCCATAAGACAATACAATAACCACGTCGCCTACTTCTCCTTTTCTAGCTGCTGGTCCGTTTAAACAACAAACACCTGTTCCTCTTTTTCCTTTAATCAAATAGGTTTCAATGCGTTCTCCATTGTTCATGTTCACGATCTGAATTTTTTCATATTCAACCATCGAAGCTGCGTCCATCAAGTCTTCATCTAAAGTAAGACTGCCCACATAATGCAGGTTGGCTTCGGTAATAACAGCGTGGTGAATTTTAGATTTTAGTATTTCAATTTGCATGGCATTGGAATTGTGTTGATAAGAATTATAATGCAAAAATAAATGCTAATAATTGATTTTAAGGCATAAAAAAAGCCCCGAAGGGCACTTAATTTTTTCTTTACCAGATGGAGTTAAAATTGTGATTTGAAATTCAGATTTGCGGAACGCTTTTCGCGATGAATCTTCCATAAATCAATTGCATTAAACGCTTTCTTTTTTTCTTCTCTGTTTTGAACAAACATTTCTGTTGCCAATGTTTCTCTAACTTCCTGTACCAATTCACTTAATTGAGCCGCGTCTATTTGTACAATAGAGGGCATAATGTCACCTTTCATTTTATTTAATTTTATTTTACATTATTTTGTCGAGCTCGGTAGGAGTAAAAGGGTGTAATCGTTAGAAAAAGAATGGCTTTCTTTTTGTCTACCTGAGAGATTATAATCAACTATTCGCTCAATCGGATGCAAAGGTAAGTGTAACTGAGTTCTCAACAAAATGAAAAACAAAATAAATCGTTAATATATCATTTGTGCTTTTATAAAATCAGTTACTAAATAGCTGATTAACTCTCCAGTACTGGCATCTGTTCTACCATCGGTTAATCGAGTTGCTCCTTCAGATATATGCAGGTAGGCTACTTTTGCATCTGCTGCTGCAAATTGCATATACTGCCGCGCGTGTAGGGCTGTTATTCCAACGGGACACTGCGCGCTGCTCAGTACACCAGCAATGGAGTCCATATCTAATTCTACACCACAAAAGGCATCATCTGTAAAGGAAGTAGCGTGAGTTATTGCTTGTAAAAAACTTCTTTTTTCGTGAATGAAAATATCTTCAAACGTAATACAATCTACAAAAGGATTATTCACCATATCCATCCATACATTTTGTGGAATATGGTTTTCGTGTATACCAATAACGCAGTATTTTTCTAAATAGCCATCAGCTTCTGCATAGCTGAATCCATTACCGCTATGTCTGCCTTCCATGGGTCTAAAATCTGCATGGGCATCAACATTAATTGCATTGATTTGTGCAATAGGTATCACACCCGCTTTATAAAGACCCTTGGCCGCACCTTTAATACATGGATAAGCATTGTTATGCCCCCCTCCTATTACAATGGGAATTTTTTTACATTGTGTAATTAAGTGAATCATTTGTTCAACGGCATCATCAATGGTATTTACAGCATGCCGGTATGCTTCCATTTTTTCTTCGGCATTGTATGCATTTCTTTCAATCAATTCATTGATTATTGTAAAATCAAAATGACCCAGCACCAATATATTTCCTCCTTCAAAAAAATCATTACTCTGGCAATTGAGAAATGCTTGTAAAAAAGGAATCCATACAGAGTCCGCCCCGCCAATACCTCCATTGGCTCTTACGCCAATATCTTCGGGAATATCAATAATAATATGGGTAGCGGTAGAAGATTGCAAAGCTGTTTCAAGATTCAACTCGCTAGGGATAACTTGTATTCGTTCTCCAATTTTGGTCTCAAAACGTCGAATGCGGGTAAGCGATAAAATATCCTGCTTATTGTAAAACTTAAAGTATTGCATGGCAGCGCTTTTCGTTAAAGAATTTCTTCTGCTAATATAACCAAATTTATCCTTCCTATTTCATAATTTAAAATTAGCGAATTCTACCCTTGGTTCGTAGGCTTTTTTGGCATAACAGCTACCATTACAAAAACACCTTATCCCCCATCCTAGCTGTCTTTTTCTTCTCTCTCATTATAATTTGCCTCAAACTTGTTAAGTGTGAGAACATAACTAAAGGTACAATAATACTCGGCAACCAATTAAATGGAAAATGTCCAAGTGCAATATTTGGTTGATCAAAAGCAAATTGTTGTAAAGGTGTTTTTGCAGATAAAAGCGCAATTACAATTATGTTTATTAATAGCGCTAAACTTAATATATTCCATACAATAAGAATTCTATCTGAAATTTTATTTTTAATAAAACCAAAATAAAAAATAAATGGCGCTGTAAAACCTGCAATTATATCAAAATTTTGTCCTTCAAAAGTCATTATTTGAGGAATTGCTTTTGCAAAAAAAAGATAGTATAGAGCAATTTCCACAGGAATACGAATTGTATGTAAAAGTGTAAGCTGTTTAAGATTTAAACTATCAATAAATTTTTTACCATAACGTGTTAGAAACGTTATAATGATTAATAAAAATGGGGGAAAAATCAATAAAATAAATCTTGGCGGCAGTGTTGTTTGATTGTCGTAAAAATCAGTTCTACCCAATTGAAATTGAACTGTCATCCATACAATAACTATAATCAGAAATATTTTTGATTTATTACTTGCCCTGTAAAATTGCCATACAGTTAAAATTGTTGTTAGTATAAAAAATATATTGAGGATTATTGATACCTTTTCCATTATTATATTTTTTTGATATTATTAGTCCACTCAAAGAAATCATTTTTTCCGCAAAGCTAAATTAATGACCCATTCAAAAAGTTGGTAGTGTTGGCACCAACACTACCAACTCCTTTTCCAGTATGGATTCCAGCCGTTATTTGCCCCTGAAATGAGTGGTTTTTTGGGCGAGTCAAATGGTTTATGCAACTTCCATTGAACTACTATTGAGGATGTATTGAAGATACTATGAACATACCATGAGCTTACCATTACTAAATGTCCTTGCAATGATGCTTGACTGGATACTTATTATTATTTTTCAACAACTTTTTTAAGCAAATCCAATCCTTCCTGATTCATTTTTTCCATTCCTGCTTTTGCGCCAAATAGCCACATAAAAAATGCCTCCACTAAACCAGATTCTACTTTGAAGTCTTGCTTTACCTCAATGCCGTTGGCGGTTTCAGAGAAAGAATAATCAAATGTAGGTTTTGCTACAAATGGTTTTTGAATATCGCATTTCATACCCACAAACTTTTGCTCTTCAATTTTTACAATTTCTTGAAAACCTAAGTCTTTCCCCTTATTGCCGTTCCAATGGTATTGAGCACCAATAGTTCCATCTACTCCTTTTACTTCATATTTCTGGCTTGGGTCTTGTGCTAAAAATGGCGACCATTTAGGGAAATTTTTTAAATATTTAACCATGTCAAAAACTTCTTGTCTTGAGCCTTTAATGGTAACTATTTTTACGATTTGAATAGATTTCAAACCACTCGCTTTGTATAAGCCAAATCCTATAAATGCCGCAAGCGTAATTCCAATTATTGTAAATATCATTTTGAGTTTCATTTTATTGTTTTTTAAATTAATTCATTGGGATCAGGTTACGTACTTCTACGGTTCCACCCATAAAAAGGATGGGGCATTTTTTTGCAAGATCAGTAGCTACTTCCATAGATTCTGCTTTCAAAACCATATTACCACTAAGGGTTTGCCCTTCTGCAATGTAAAATCCTTCCTTAATTGTGCGGTCTGCGGAAATTTGAGTTCCTTCAAAACCCAGTTGGAAGGTACTTACCAACTTCCCTTGCATAGCAATATTGCCAATAAATTCTCCCCATTGCTTTTGCATTTCTTGTAATTGCTGTGCAGTTGGTTGCTCGTTGGTTGGTTGAAATCTGAATAGCAACATAAATTCATTTAACGGTGTCATAATTTTAATTTTTAATTGTTATTGATATTGCAAATATGAGCCTACCATAAAAATTAAAAGTTGTCATATGACAAGAAGTATTATTCTAGTGAAATTTCTTTTCGAATTCTACTGAGCGAAGTATCAGTTACACCTAAAAAACCAGCAATATGTTTTAAAGAAATATTTTGAATGATATGTGGTTTTTCTTTTAAAAGCTTTAAATATCGAACTTTTGCTTCATCAGCAATCAAAGAAATACTATGTTCTTTTAAGGCGAAGTAGCTTCCTACAAGCAATCCTTTTTGTTGCTCTCTATAGTTCGGAACACTACCAAATAACTCTTGAAATGATTCTACATCTATTTCCCAACAAACACAATCAGATAGTGCTTGAATATTTTCTCTGGTTGGTGCAAAAAAGAAAATAGATGGGTAATCAATCACCACATCCCCTGATGCGTATAAATTAAAAGTAATATCATTTCCCTCTGTATCAATAATATAAGAACGGATAAAACCACTTTCAATAAACCAATATTTTTTTTCTACTTGCCCTTCTTTTAACAAATAATCATTTTTATTAAATGTAACCTCTTTGTATCTAGGTATAATTAGTTTCAATTCTTCTTTAGTGATGCCACTTGAAGCAAAAACCTTGTCAAGAAAATGTTGTTCTGTCATTTCAATCATAGCTGTATTTTATTTGTGTAAAGTGTAATATTGTCACCAAATTTAGCAATTTGTGCAAGTGTGGAATTAGAATTCCGTTCGCCCAAAACCGCTGCTGATTGAAAATATAAAGCTGAAATTAAGCACTAAAGTCCAAAGTTGTTCGTCGGGTACAAATCACAGTCTTACTTTGGTAGAATATATTAGAGATTGCGGGTAAAAGGCTAGTTTGGAGTAAATTTACCCCACCTTTTACAAGTAATTGATTGAACTAATGACGCAAATTATCCCAGCCAGTTTAGAAAATATTAAAACCATTCAAGCCATTGCTTTTGCTACTTGGCCTAGTGCTTACGGGACTATTATATCTGCTCCACAAATTAATTATATGCTCCAGTTAATGTATAGCGAAGACGCTCTGCAACAACAAATGGCAAGTGAACACCAATTTTATTTGGCTGAAATAAACAATATTCCTATTGGTTTTGCATCTGTATCAATTGAAACGGAAGCTAAAAATATTTTTAAACTCAATAAGCTTTACGTTTTACCAAGTTCGCAAAATACTGGAGCTGGCAAAGCCCTACTGCTGCAAGTGCTACAATATGCTAGAGAAAAAAAAGGTACACAGTTAATTCTTCAAGTGAATAAACACAATAAAGCCAAAGCTTTTTATGAACGCAATGGGTTTAGCATTCTTTCTGAACATATTGTTGAACTAGATCATGGTTTTATAATGGACGATTTTATCATGGGCATTCTACTTTAATTTTTAAGTACCACAATAAGTTGCATAAAACCCATCCCCCCCTTCAGGTGGCTTATGAAATTCATTCCATTCCATAACAGCATCATTGGGTTGCACAAGCCTATTCAAGAAGCGATTAAAATAATCGTAATTGTTTTCAAAACAAGCTGCATCAAGGGCTTGCTCTACCAAATGATTCCGAGGTATATAACACGGATTGTTCAATTGCATTAAGCTGGTTGCCGCTTCTATAGATATGCCATTTTTTGCAAGCAATGATTCCCTTTTCTTTAACCACGCTTTAAATAAATCTTGCTCATATATTGGCTGGGATAGTTTGCCATTCCATTGAATTACTAAAAAAGTATTGGTATAATCTACTTTATTCAACTGCATCCATTCGAATAACTCATTTATTAACAATACTATTTCTTCATTAGAAACCGAAAACCCTAATTTATTCGCCATCATAGTTGCATAATGTTGCTGATATAATACAGGAAAAATATTCAATACCTCCTCTGCCATTTTAATAGCTATTGTATCTTCTGAATGTATCAATGGCAGTAAAGCACTAGCAAGGCAACTCAAATTCCATAATGCAACTTGGGGCTGGTTGCCATAAGCATATCTACTATTGGTATCTATGGAACTGAACACCGTTTTGGCATCATAACTATTCATAAATGCACAGGGGCCATAATCGAACGTTTCCCCAGCTACTGACATATTATCGGTATTCATCACCCCATGAATAAAACCTACTCGCATCCAATTCACTATCAATGCTACCTGCTTCAATACTACCGCTTGCAAAAACTCCAACGCGGCATCAGCACTGCCATGCAACTGTGGATAATGGCGACGAATGGTATAGTTCGTAAACGATTGTAGCTCTTCTGTAGATAAAAAATTTCTTGCATATTCAAATGTCCCCACCCGAATATGACTACTAGCTATCCTTGTTAATACTGCACCATCATGCATATCTTCTCGATATACTTTCTCTCCTGTTGTTGCCACCGCAAGGCTGCGTGAACTCGCAATACCCATGCTATGCATGGCTTCGCTTATAATATATTCGCGCAGCATAGAACGCAGCGTTGCCCTTCCATCACCTCGGCGCGAATATTGCGTTGGTCCCGATCCTTTTAGTTGAATATCTACCCTACTACCATTGGGCGTTATAATCTCTCCTAATAAAATGGCGCGACCATCTCCCAATATATTAAAATGACCAAATTGGTGACCTGCATATGCTTGTGCTATTGGCGCTGCACCTTCAGGAATAAAATTTCCCGAAAAAACTGCATCGTTAAATTCTGCATCCGCTGTTTCAATACCCAAGCCCAGTTCCGCAGCCAATTTTTTATTGAATAATACCGTTGCTGGTGCCAACACTTTTGTTGGCATTACTGGCGAATACATTTTGTTTGAAAGCTGCTGGTAACTATTGTTGAAATTCCATCTGTGTTTACTCATTATCATAAATTCATTTAATATACCAATACATGCGTTTGTTTAATTACTCCCATTACAAATACAGATTGAACGTGTCCGATATTATCGGCTTGACTGAGTTTGTTTACATGAAAATCATAATATGCATCCATACTTTCCGCTACTACTTTTAACATAAAATCAAATTCACCAGAAATATTATAACACTCAATTACTTCATTCAGTTCGTGCATTCTTTTAATGAACTTCCCACCCGCTGTTTTATCGTGCTGCTTCAACGACACATAACAAATCACCATCAATCCCTTTTTTACTTTAGTAGGATCTAAAAGTGTAGCGTACTGCTTTATTACTCCACTCTCCTCCATTCTTTTTATGCGCTCGTGTACTGGCGTTGTACTCAAATGGACCTGATCTGAAATTTCCTTTACCGTGATGCGCGCATTCAGTTGTAATAATTTCAAAATGGCTAAGTCCTTCTGATCCAAAAGAACAGCAGTAGTAGAATCGGCTTTTTGAGTGGCTTTAGGCATATCAAACAAGGTTTAACGACTATTAAATACAACTAAAATAGTGTTTTATTCTTAATTTTTAAATGATTATGCTATTTTATTCTTTAAAATTAGCTTTGCTTCATCTAAAAAAAAACTATTATGTCTACATTAGCATCATCAATTGATTTCAGCCTTGCCTATAAGGTTGCCGATATCAGTCTCGCAGATTGGGGTCGCAAAGAAATTCGTTTAGCAGAAGCCGAAATGCCCGGTCTTATGGCGTTGCGTACTGAATATGGCGCATCTCAGCCTCTAAAAGGCGCTCGGGTTGCGGGTTGTTTGCACATGACCATTCAGACTGCTGTTCTTATTGAAACTTTAATTGCATTGGGTGCAGAAGTTAAATGGAGTTCTTGTAATATTTTTTCTACACAGGATCAAGCTGCTGCTGCTATTGCTGCTGCTGGCATTGGTGTTTTTGCCTGGAAGGGTCAAACCCAAGAAGAGGCGGATTGGTGTATTGAGCAGACTTTATTTTTTGGCGGTGCTGATCGTCCCCTAAATATGATTTTAGATGATGGTGGTGATTTAACCAATATTGTATTTGATAAATACCCAGAACTGATCTCTAATATTAAAGGTCTATCTGAAGAAACCACTACTGGTGTTCACCGTTTGTACGAGCGCATGGCTAAAGGAACTTTACCTATTCCTGCTATCAATGTAAACGATTCTGTTACCAAATCTAAATTCGATAATAAATATGGTTGTCAAGAATCATTGGTAGATGCTATTCGCAGAGCTACTGATGTAATGATGGCTGGTAAAATTGCTGTTGTTGGTGGATATGGTGATGTAGGTAAAGGTTCTGCCCTTTCTTTAAAAGGTGCTGGTTGCCGAGTTATTGTTACTGAAATAGATCCTATCTGTGCGTTGCAAGCTGCAATGGAAGGTTTTGAAGTGAAGCCAATGGCTGAAGCTGTGAAAGAAGCTGATATCATTGTTACTGCTTCTGGTTGTAGAGATTTGATCACTGAAAAACATTTCCGTTCAATGAAAGACAAAGCCATCGTTTGTAATATCGGTCACTTTGATATTGAAATTGATATGGCTTGGTTGAACAGCAGTTATGGCAATACAAAAGATACCATTAAGCCACAAGTTGACTTGTACAATATTGATGGGAAAGACGTAATTGTTCTTGCAGAAGGCCGCTTGGTTAACTTAGGCTGCGCTACTGGTCACCCTTCTTTTGTAATGAGTAACTCTTTCTGTAACCAAACATTGGCTCAGATTGAATTATGGATGAATCATAGCAACTACGAGAATAAAGTATATGTACTTCCTAAGCATTTAGATGAGAAAGTTGCTTTCTTACACCTTGCTAAAGTAGGTGCGGTATTAGATGTGCTTACAACTGAACAAGCTGAATACTTAGGCATTAGCAAGACTGGACCTTTCAAAGCTGAAATGTACAGGTATTAAGTAATTGAGTAATTGAGTTATTATTTTCAAAGAGGCTGTCGCAAAAACGACAGCCTCTTTGTTTTTAACCTTTCTTTCCAACAAGAAGTATTTCTTTTCCTTAATTTTACCATTATCAATTCTCTCTTTAATGGATCAGGTTTTTGAAAAACAAAAAAACACAAAAGCTTCCTTAATCACCGCTGTGATTACTACCATTCTATTTTTAATATTTTTTTACACCCATTATAATCAACCCATTCAACCAGCAATTATTTTAGGTGAAGGCATTGAAGTGAATTTAGGATATGATGAAACTGGCATGGGTAATATTGCACCTGAAATTCCCGGTAATACTGGCGCTTCAAAATCAACCAGCTCAACTAAATCTTCAACACCTAATAGCCCAGAACAACTCACCCCTTCGGATGATGATATAGCAGTGAATAATAAACCAAACCCTAAGAAAACAGTTAATAATAATCCCGAAAACACTACACTACCATCGCCCAAACCAAAAGCATTATTCACGGGCACCGCAACCAATACCACTGGTGGTAACAATGCAGATAGCTATAATGGTATACGCAACCAAGGTATTGCAGGCGGCAAAGGTGACCAGGGCAATCCCAACGGAAACCCTAATAGCGACAGCTATAATGGAAATGCAGCTACTGGAAATGGCGGCGCTGGAGTGGCTATTAAGAGTGGATTAGATGGGAGGAGAATAACGCGACTACCTTCCTTTGAAGACGACTTTAATGAAAATGCTAAAGTAGCAGTTGACATTACTGTTGATGGCAAAGGAACGGTATTAAAAGCTGCTGTTAATCCCAAAGGCACTACTACAACCAATCCCAATATTAGAAATATAGCCCTCCAAAAAGCTAGGTCATTAAAACTCAATCCTGGTGAAAGCGATGAGCAAACTGGCACACTTATCTTTAATTTTAAACTGCGGAATTAGTGTAGGTTCACTGTATTATTTGCATCTTTGTACCTGTATGAATTACCAAGAAACTGTAGAATATCTTTTTGAAAAATTACCCATGTTCAGTAGAATGGGTGCTGCTGCTTATAAAAAAGACTTGACCAATACCATTGCCCTTTGCGAAGCACTGGGAAATCCCCACCTTAAATTCAAATCTATTCATATTGCTGGCACCAACGGAAAAGGGTCTACCAGCCATATGCTGGCAGCTATTTTACAAACGGCTGGATATAAAACGGGGCTTTATACTTCCCCCCACCTCTACGATTTTAGAGAACGTATTAAAATAAATGGAACCCTTTGCGAAGAATCTTTTGTGGTTTCATTTACTGAAAAAATAAAGCCACTGATTGAAATATTATCGCCCTCATTTTTTGAGATTACCGTCGCCATGGCCTTCGATTATTTTGCACAGCAAGAAGTAGATATTGCCATAATAGAAGTCGGTTTGGGCGGAAGGCTAGACAGTACCAATATTATAACCCCCGAACTAAGTATTATTACCAATATTGGATGGGATCATATGAATTTACTCGGCAATACACTGGAAGCTATTGCAGGTGAAAAAGCAGGCATCATCAAAGCCCATATACCCGTTGTAATTGGCGAATCACTGCCAGAAACGAGACCTGTTTTTGAGGCTAAAGCCCTTCACAGTTTCATCAGTTTTGCCGCTGAAAACAGGTATCTCAATGATTGGGTGATGGAAGACCAACTATTGAATATTACAGTAGTAGATAAACACAAGAATGAATACATTGCCTATCAACTAGATCTTCCCGCATTGTACCAAACAAAAAACTTGCTCACCGTTTTAGACGCTTGCGCTTTTCTTCAGAAAATGGGATGGAATATCAATCAACAGATGATAAAAACTGCTCTAAAACAAGTCAAAAAATTGACTGGCTTCTATGGCAGATGGGAAATAATTCGTCAACACCCTACCCTAGTTTTAGACGTTGGTCACAATGTGGATGGCATAAAAGAAATCAACCGGCAGCTAGACCTCAGTTCTTATCATCGGCTTCATATTGTGATAGGTATGGTGAAGGACAAAGACATTCAGGCAGTATTAAAATTATTACCTCAACAAGCAACCTATTATTTTACCAAAGCACAAATACCAAGGGCATTGGATGAAATCAGTCTTCAAGCCCAAGCATTGGAATTTGGCCTAAAAGGAAATAGCTTTTTAACGGTAAACAAAGCCATTCAAACAGCAATAGAACAGTCAACACCCGATGATTTAATACTGGTTTGTGGTAGTGTATTTCTGGTGGGTGAAGTAAATAAAAATTTATTCAACTCTTAAGCCATCCTAAACGAATGGCTGCTGCATACATAGCCCCTGCTTGCATACCATGTGTAAATGAATGATCTAAAAGCATTTGCATAAACACTGCTTTGGGCATTAAAACCAATTCAAGATCTTCGAATGTATCAAAGGCAGTTTTACTGGTGCATTTTACCCCTTGGGCTAAATAAAACCAAGCACGATTGCGTTCTAAGGGTGGATTGGGATGAACAGAATAAAGCAGTTCAATATCTTCACTGGTATAGCCTGTTTCTTCCTGCATTTCACGTTTAGCCGCTGTTAATGGATCCTCTCCTGCATCAATCATACCACCGGGTAATTCAACGGAAATAATGCCTGCAGCATGGCGGTACTGCTTTACCATAACCACTTCATCTTGATCGGTAATCATTACCATATTACAAAAATTGGGGACGGCAATGGTTATATATGGTGAAATAACCCGCCCATCAGGCAGCTCACATTCATCTTCAATTACCTGCATCCATTTCTTACTATACGTAATATTAGAACGCAGCACTCGCCATGCTTTTACAGATTCAATCATACTAAAAAATTACCAATTTATCCATCCGCATTAATGCATAGAGAATAGTGCTTACTTGCATGGACTGAATGAATTCCTGTGCTTTAAATTTTTCTATAAAATCTTCCCATTCCAATACCACCACTTCCACAGCTTCTTCCGCATCCAATACTGCCAGTGGATCTTCTACACCACCAGTAGCCAAAAACATATGCATTAGGTTGGTATTGGTGGTTGGGTTAGGAGATGTTTTTCCCAAATATTCAATATGATCGAAACGGTAGCCAGTCTCTTCAAATAACTCTCTAGCCATGGTATCGGTGAGTGATTTATCAGACGCGTCTACACAGCCACCAGGCAATTCAAGTGTTACCATATCTAAGCCTGGCCGATACATTTTCTCCACAATCACTTTACCCTCTTTGGTAATAGCCAATGCAGTTGCATAGTCGGGAAACCCATAAACATAAAAGGGTTCCACCACTGTTCCATCGTTTTTTTGGTAACTATTTTTGCGTACATCTGCCCAACGATCTTTCACCAGTTGTTCCGTGCTGCGCAATCTCCATTTACTAATATTACTCATTTCCAATTATTTTTTGTGCGTAATGTAATGATATGAGCGGTGTGGTGCTTACCATGCCAAGCATACATTCCCAATAAATACCAAAGGCTTATTTCTTTTTTACTTTCCGGATGATAAACGGTTCGTTGCCACTGCTCATTATTTATATTTTTAATGGCCGTATGCAATCGCCTATGCACTGCGTGCAATAATGTTAACGAAATATTTATGGGCAACTGTTTTACATCTTCTAGCTTTGCCCACTCATTTTCTAAATAAGGTTTTATAGTAGGTTGGTTTTCTGTGAGTCCCAGCTTGAATCTACAATAGGCATTCATATGACTATCCGCTATATGATGCACCAGTTCATGTACCGTCCACCCTCCCACTCTATAAGGGGTATGAAGCTGGGCTTCATCTAAATTTAGAATTGCTCGCTCCAGCTCTTCTGGCAGAAAAAAGATATCAAGTAACCACTTTTGTTTCTGCACTTCTGAAAATGGCACTGGCTCATATTCTCCAATTGGATAGCTAGGGTTGGCCATAATTAAAATTTTAATGCATTTTTAAATAGCTGCAAACTACCCAATTCCTGCAAATAACCCTTCATCTCAACTTGGTATTGTTGCGCTATGATGGCTGCTTCTGCAGCAAAGTCCTCTCCTCCACCTGCAAAAATAATGGCGCGACTGGCATTCACCAATAAACCTACATCTTTATTCTTTCCATAACGAGTTACTTCTTCCAAGCTGCCCCCCTGAAATCCAACGCCTGGCACCAACAAAAAATGTTCTGGTATAATGGATCTAATATTTTCTAAATCAGCAGCACGTGTGGCTCCCACTACAAACATTAAATTATCGGGTGTTCCCCATGTTGCCGTTTTCTCCAGTACTTGCTCATATAATCTGCGCCCTCTGTTTTCTTCAGTAAGGTTTGGAGATAATAACAACTGCTGAAAATCGTTGCTACCTGCATTGGATGTGAACCCCAATACAATGGTGAACTTATTTTGGTATTCTAAAAAAGGGCGAATACTATCTTCCCCCATATAGGGTGCTACGGTGATTGCATCGAAAGGAATGACTTCAAAAAAAGTCTTTGCATATTGAGCTGAAGTATTGCCAATATCGCCTCGTTTGGCATCAGCAATAGTCAATTGTGTTTTTGGTATATACGCTACTGTCTCTTGCATGGCTTCCCAGCCTTTAATTCCCTGCGCTTCATAAAATGCTGTATTAATTTTATAACTTACACAAAAGGGCATTGTAGCATCAATAATAGCTTTATTAAAATCAACAACGGCAGTTGGCGAAGATTGAAGATGGCGAGGTAGTTTGGTAATATCGGTATCTAAGCCCACACAGAGATAAGATTGTTTGAGTTGAATTTGTTCAATAAGTTGTAAGCGAGTCATGCTGCAAAGTTAAGCGGGTAGATTTTAAATTTATTTCCTCTTTGCCAGTATTATCAACCTGGGTGAACTTTTTAAGTCATACCGTCCCAACTGGTAATTGCCAAAAACTTCTTCTATCTGCATTTGCTGGTAAGAAAGCATATCATTAAAATCAGCCAAAGAAAATTTAGCCACCCGCTCTGTATACAAATGCCTCAAAGCTGTTTGCCCTTTTTCTACTACTTGTATCTGTTTGTAAAAATGATGCGCATCCTGCCACTTGGTAATATGAAAACAAACCCCTTCTATCTCCTTGGTAAATGTTTGCTCAAGCGTTGCAGCCGCATAATGCACGTTTAAATAATCTATTACCAATAACCCTTTGCTCTGCAAGCTCTCGGCCATTGTTCTGATGGCATTATCATGTTCTCGTCGCGTTTTAAAATAGCCAAAACTGGTAAAGAAATTAAATGCATACTGGTAATAGTTGATCCGAAAGGGACAGCGCATATCATGCTGGTAAAAATGCAATTGGTCGTTTTCACTAAGCTTGGCTTCTATAATGGAAGCGGCTGACAAATCAATGCCTGTTACATCAAAACCCATTTCTGCTAAAGCTATACTATGCCGACCTTTACCACAAGCTATATCCAACATTAAACTGCCTTTGGGAGGATTTATATACTGAATGAGCTGCTGTATAAATTGATTGGCTTCCGTTTCATCGCGGTGCTGGTACAATAAATGATAATAGGGTGAATTGAACCAATCCTTATACCATGCTTTATCTACCATAATTACCTTTTCAACTGTAAAAGTACGATGCAGAGGCAAACAAAAAATTTGAATTATATTCGCCGCCATTTCAAGCGTGATATATGGCATTAATTAAGAGCATTTCAGGTATTAGGGGCACTATTGGCGGAAAACCGGGGGACACTTTGAGCCCCCTTGATCTGGTTCGTTTTACCGCTGCTTATGGCAGTTGGTTAAAAAGCCAGTCGCCCCTTAACAACACAGTAGTTGTGGGTAGAGATGGTAGAATAAGCGGCGAAATGGTACAAGGCTTGGTGGTTCATACCCTCAATGCAATGGGTATTAACGTTATTGATCTGGGATTAAGTACCACACCTACTGTTGAAATGGCCGTTTGCTTTGAAAAAGCTGCCGGAGGAATTATTCTCACCGCTAGTCACAATCCCAAAGAGTGGAATGCGCTTAAATTATTGAACCACCATGGTGAATTCATTAATGCGGCTGATGGTGCTGCACTTTTAGCCATTGCAGCCAATGATGATTTTATTTTTGCCCCTGTTGATAAACTAGGCACTTGCACCCCTGGCAACCAACTGCTGGAAAAACATATTGAAGCTTGCGTAAACTATCCATTGGTAGATATTGCTGCTATTAAAAAAGCAAAATTTAAAATTGTAATTGATGCCATCAATAGTACTGGTGCTATTGCTGTTCCTGCCCTTTTGAACGCATTAGGTGTTAAAGATTTTACGGTGCTAAACAGCACTGTAAATGGAAATTTTGCCCACAACCCTGAACCCTTACCCGAAAATTTGCGTGAACTTTGTAATGAAGTGAACAAACAAAAAGCCGACCTCGGCATTGCCGTTGATCCTGATGTGGATAGGCTTTGCTTTGTTTGTGAAGATGGAAGTCTTTTTGGTGAAGAATATACACTGGTAGCTGTAGCGGATTATATGCTTTCTCATAGAAAAGGCAATACCGTAAGCAATATGAGCAGTACCCGCGCGCTAAAAGATATTACCATAAAACATGGTGGTGAATATTTCGCCAGCGCGGTAGGTGAGGTAAATGTGGTGAACAAAATGAAGGCCGTGAATGCAGTAATTGGTGGTGAAGGCAATGGTGGTATTATTGTACCTGACTTACACTATGGCAGAGACGCTTTAATAGGCATAGCACTTTTCTTGACCCATCTTGCTCTTCAGAAAAAAACAGCGAAACAACTGAGAAATTCATACCCCGATTATTTTATCAGCAAGAATAAAATCGAACTCACCAAAAGCGTTGATTTGAATAAGGTTTTTGATGCCATTAAAAAGAAATACAAAAAAAATCCTATTAATACCGACGATGGTTTGAAAATAGAATTCGACAATGATTGGGTACATCTAAGAAGCAGTAATACGGAACCCATCATTCGCATATATGCAGAAAGCAATAGCGAGACAGTAGCTGCTAATATTGCCAAACGGTTGATGGGCGATATTCAAGAAGCAGCGCAGTAATATGCTGTATCTTATTTTTTGAATGATTAAATAAATTGGTAAATGGAAAGAATATATCTCGATAATGCGGCTACCACATCACTTGACCCAGCTGTTTTAGATGCAATGATGCCTTATCTCACCACCCACTTTGGCAACCCATCCTCTATTTACAGTTATGGAAGAGAATGTAGAATGGCCATTGAGAACGCACGTAAATCGGTAGCCAAAATACTCAATGCCCATCCGGCTGAAATATGTTTCACCAGTGGTGGCACCGAAAGTAGCAATACGGCTATCACTGCTGCCGTTCGCGACCTTGGCTGTAAGCATATCATCAGTGCTGTTATTGAGCACCATGCTACTACCCATACCGTTGAATATCTCTACCACAATGGCGAAGCCGCTTTGAGCTATGTAAAGCTATTATCGGATGGACATATTGATTTAGAAGACCTTGAAAGATTACTTGCCGAAAGCGAAGAAAAATGTTTGGTCACCTTGATGCACGCCAACAATGAAATTGGGAATATGCTGGACTTGTATGCCGTTGGAAATCTTTGTAAAAAATACCAAGCTATTTTTCACAGCGATACGGTTCAGACCGTTGGTCACTTCCCTTTTGATCTTAGAAATATGCCTGTACATTTTATTACTGGTGCTGGTCACAAATTTCATGGACCTAAAGGTGTTGGCATTTTATACATTAATGAAAATGTAAAAATAAAACCATTGGTACATGGCGGCAGTCAAGAAAGAAATATGCGTGCTGGCACAGAGAACTTATACGGAATTGTTGGTTTTGCCAAAGCTTTGCAACTGGCAACGGAAGGTTACGAAAAAGAAAGTGTTTATATAAACTCCTTGAAATTGTATATGATGGAGCAATTGAAAAAAAATATTCAAGGAGTTGCTTTCAACGGCGATCCTTTAGGGCGCAGTCTATATGCAGTATTGAGTGCTAGTTTTCCAAAGACAGAGAAAAGTGAGATGATTTTATTCAACCTCGACATTAATAATATCTGTGCCAGTGGCGGTAGTGCTTGCACCAGTGGTGCCGATCAAGGTTCACATGTGATAAACGCAATTAACAACAATCCCAACCAAGTTACTGTTCGCTTCTCTTTTAGCAAAAGCAATACCAGAGCAGAAATTGATCATGTGGTTACAAAGTTGGCTGAATTAATTTAATAGTATTAAAGCAGCGTTTATTTTAGCAATTATGTCTTTCTGCAAATCCCTTTGTATGAAATATATATGCCTGCTAATTTTATCACTTCTAGCATTCAACCATTCAGCAAATTCTCAGGATATAATTGTTAAAAAAACCAATACCCTTATTAAATGTAGAATTAAAGAAGTTGGTACAGAAGAAATAAAGTACTTACTGTGGGAAGATCTCTCTGGCCCCATTTACGCCATTACCCGTGATCAAGTAAAAAGTATCAAGTTTGAAAATGGCAAAAAAGATCAGACCTCAAGCGCCAATGATCCACTAAAAGATCCTGAAAATTATATTGGCCAGAAAACCAGGGCTTTAAAATTCGACTTTATTGGCCCCCTAATTGGTTATACACAAATTAGCTATGAAAAAAGTACCAGTGTAGGCAAAAGCTATGAATTATCACTTGGTATTATTGGATTGGGTAAAAACTCAATTATCCAATACAGTTACAATGCATCTGGATTTCAAGAAACCAAAAAGAGTCCCTTTGGTATATTTGTAAGTGGTGGATACAAGTTTAATAAACTGCCTGACTTTCTTTTTGGCAGAACTCGATTCACCCATATTTTACAAGGAGCTTATGCAAAACCATTGGTGTACTTAGGTTCATACAACGAAAATAAATTATTGTGGAAAGGTGGATCAGAATACGTAATCGATAGGCCTAATACCGTTTTTGCGGCCTTACAAGTTGAACTGGGTAAGCAATGGGTTTTTGGAAACGATATGTTGATTGATTGGTACTGGGGATTTGGTTATGGATTCGACAATAAAAAGAATAACTCACAGTTTCTGTTAGATGGCGACGTAAGTGCATTCAACTATGCTAATTCAAGAATTGGAAAAAGTCCCGGTCTTTCGTTCTCCTTTGGAATAAGACTTGGATTGCTGTTGAAAGAAAAGCAAAAGAAAGATTAGCCAAAATCTTCATCTACAATCTCATCATCATCAGGTTCACCAAAAGAGCCTAAATTCATCATGCTTCCCATTAAATCGTTGAAAGATATTCTGCCTTCAATTACTTTTTTGCTGATGAGTGAATAAGCAGCTAAGCCATTCAACACAAATTCCATCATCAACGCATTTTCTAGTTCATTCAATTTGGGATATAATTTTTTTACCAACCCAAATAATCCATCTACTTTATACAATGCTTCTACTTTTGCTGCGTCGGTCATATCTAACAACAAATCAACTTGATTACCAGCATCAAACCAGCGGGTAATTTGTTTGTAGGGACTTTCTGCCTTTGCTTCTTCTGCTGATTTCTTATTGCTTTGCTTTCTTTTTTTAGCCAGTTCAGGGTTGGGAAAATAAGTGAGGAATTGGGTACGGATCGACTTGTCAAGCAAGTTCACCGCAACTTGATAAGGCCCTTCTTGCTCGCCCTCATACACCAATTCTATTTTACCAGTAATAGCAGGAATAATACCTGTTAAATCACTGATCCATACCTGTGTTTTAGCCTCCCCATGAATTAAAGCTCTGCGTTCTGCACTGCTTACTGCATTTTCCAAAGCAGCAATGGTTAGCCTTGCACTAACGCCACTCTTCTTGTCCACATATTCATTGGATCTTGCTTCAAACGCCACTTGCTCTATTAAACGTTTCACCAAATCGCTTAGTACCACCCTATCTTTTTGTACGTCTAATATATCTGCTTCTTGTTCGGTAATAGATAAAGAGGTTTCTATATCTTTTGGATAGTGTGTAAGTATCTGGCTTTGTATACGATCTTTCAAGGGTGTTACAATGCTTCCTCGGTTGGTATAATCTTCTGGGTTGGCGGTGAATACAAATAATATATCTAAGGGCATTCGGAGTTTAAAACCACGAATTTGTATATCACCTTCCTGTAAAATATTGAATAAAGCCACTTGTATACGGGCTTGCAAATCGGGTAATTCATTGATTACAAAAATACCACGATTGCTTCTAGGAATTATACCATAATGAATTACTTTTTCATCTGAAAAGCTGAGCTTAAGATTGGCTGCTTTTATGGGATCAATGTCTCCAATTAAATCGGCTACGCTTACATCGGGTGTGGCTAATTTTTCGCCATAACGTTCCTTTCTATGCACCCATTCTATTAGCGTATCATCTCCTTTCTCTGCAATTAAATCACGGGCATATTTGCTAAACGGTTTCAGCGGATCGTCGTTTACTTCAGAGCCTGCTACTACTGGAATATATTCATCTAGAAGATCCACCATTTGTCGCGCCATTCTAGTCTTGGCTTGACCACGTAATCCCAAAAATAAAATATTGTGACGGCTCAACAATGCCCTTTCAGTATCAGGAATTACGGTATCCTCATAACCCATAATACCCGTAAAAGGATTTTCTTTATTGCGAATGGTTTGAATGAGGTTTTTTCGTACTTCTTCTTTTACTGACTTAGGCTGGTAGCCACTTTTCTTTAATTCTGCTAGGGTATTTATTTGTTCGATATCCATATTTATTTTTAGTAAGGGAGATGTATTAATAAACTGTTTTTCTTTTTCCGCTCTCAAAATCTTTAAACACGAAAGCGCCTAATTTATCTAAGGAAGCAAAAAATGCTTTGCCATTATTCATCTCTGTGAATTCTTGTACAAAATTTTGCAGATAGGGATCGGATGCAATCATAAAAGTAGTAATAGGAATTTTTAATTTCTTGCATTGGGCTGCAAGATTAATGCAACGGTTCACCACTTTACGATCTAGTCCGAAACTGTTTTTATAGTATTGTTTACCAATTTTTAAGCAAGTGGGCTTGCCATCGGTAATCATAAAAATTTGTTTGTTGGCATTTTTTCTTCTTCGAAGCAAGTCCATCGCCAGCTCCAGACCCGCTACAGTATTGGTATGATAAGGCCCTACTTTTAAATAAGGCAGATCCTTAATTTCAATGCGCCAAGCATCGTTGCCAAAAACCACAATATCAATGGTATCTTTCGGGTATTTGGTCGTAATGAGTTCGCTCAATGCCATAGCAACTTTTTTGGCAGGCGTAATTCTATCCTCTCCATACAAAATCATGGAGTGAGAAATATCAATCATTAATACAGTGGAAGTCTGGGTTTTAAAATCGCTTTCTCGAATTTGCAAATCGTCTTCTTGCATAGAAAATGAAGCCACTCCCCTGCTGATTTGTGCATTGCGAATACTTTCGGTAAAATCTATTTGCTCCAGCATATCACCGAATTGAAAAGGTCGGGTGTCGGGATTCAGTTCATCACCTTGACCTTGCTTAAAAGTCTGGTGATTGCCCTGCTTCGATTTCTTTAGTTTACCAAAAATTTCTTCTAGGCTTTTCTTACGGATGGTTTGTTCCGATTTTCCAGTGATGGAGAAACTACCATCAGCATCATTCTCTTTGAGGTAATTATTTTGTTTCAGGTCTTCAATAAAATCACCCATGCCGTAATCATCGTTGGTGAGTTTGAATTTTTGATCTAACTCATTCATCCATTGAAGTGCTTCGGCGGCATCCCCACTTGTATAGTTAAGCAATTGCATAAATATATCTAACAACTGCTCGAACTTAGTGCCAGCTTGCTCATTGGGATTGAATGGTATGAATCGGTGTCCCAGCATATAGATTAAAACAATGTAAAATGAAATAGGTTCAACAAAAAAAAGCGTTAGGTTTTCCCTAACGCTTTAAGAACTAGATTTAATTGGCTGCACTATTCCTTGGTGCCATCAATTTACCCGGAATTTGAATAGCAGGATTGTACACCGTCTTCATGCGCTCTAATCCATCCAAATAACCTTCAGCAATTCTTTTTTCATCTGCCATTTGTTCCGCTTTTATTCCCCCCAGCGAATCATAATATTGAATCTGTTGTTTCAGATCCTTGCTCACTGCAATCCCCACTTTCTCAATTAGTTTTTTAGCATCGGCCATATAACAAGCTTCTAGGAACATTAAAGAATTTCTATTGTGCATATTACCCCTGCTTACCATACCATAAGAGAAATTTTCTTCGTCCATCATCTTATCTACTTTCTCCAATACTTTTCTGGCTTCTTCTTTTCTGCCAGTATTAGCCAAATCAATTGCCAAATCAGCATAAGCAGAACGGATGCTGTTGAGGTGTCTGCGATTTTCTTCATCAAAATAAACGCCTTTAATATCCGCATTACCAGCAGCAAATACATTCAGTGCTTTGTCTTTCATCCAATTGGTATTCACCCTTGAATTTTGCACAGGAATAAGTCGGTGACTCAATCCATCTCTTCTAAGGAATTGATCAAAACCCAATTCAATTTGCGGGTTGGTAAAATAGATGGGGCGATTCCATTTATTGGCAGCAATAATATTCAGTACGGCCATATCATTCTTCATCATAGAGGATTTGGGTAGTTCAAAACGCATTTCATTCACCACACTATCGGTCGGGTTTACGGTCTTGTTGGCCAATACAAATGCCTTATCAACTGGCACAGAGAATTTACGAACAGGGAATGTGCTAAGTGGTTCACCATTGCCCCTATCTTCCATTTTAGTTCTATCATCGCTGCCTACATAGTTCTTCATTAAATCGAATAAATCATAGAACCTGTCCTCTGGAATATTGGGTTTGGGACGATACATGGCATAGTCTCTTTTAGAACCTTCAATTTGCTCGGCAGACCAAATTACGTCGATGGGTGCACTCTGGTTTACTTTATAACGGAGCTCATTAATATACCAGTCAATTCCCAACAAACTATAATTAATCACCCGAATATCGGGTCGAATGCCTTCTACTTCTTGAGCATACCAAAGGGGATATGTATCGTTGTCGCCAAAAGTAAAGAGAATGGCATTGGGTGCGCAGCTTTCTAAATAATCTTTAGCCAAATCTCTGGACAATACTTTCTTACTTCTATCGTGATCATCCCATTCCTGTTGCGCCATTAAAGCAGGCACGGCTAAGAGACAAACAATGGTTGCTAATGCAGCGGCTGTAGTTGCATTGAGTTTTTTCTGTAAAAAAGAAGCTATGCCCATTACACCCAATCCTATCCAAACAGCAAATGCGTAAAAGCTGCCTACATAAGCATAATCACGCTCACGGGGTTGGTTACCCGCTTGGTTCAGGTAGAGTAGAATAGCAAAACCAGTAAAGAAGAACATGAGCAAATTACTAAAAGCATCATCGCCACGTTTTTTACGTTGGTAAAAAAAGCCAATCAAGCCCAATATAAAGGGAAGGGCAAATAATTTGTTATTAGCTTTGTTTTTTTTGAGGGAATCTGGCAACTGACTTTGATCTCCGTATAAAATATTATCAATAAAGGGAATACCGGTAATCCAATTGCCATCGCGCGTATTTCCTATATAAACACCTTGAATATCGTTTTGCTTACCAGAGAAATTCCACATAAAATAGCGGAAATACATCCAATAGAATTGATAGCCTACAAAAAATTTAATATTATCTGCTTGATTGGGAGCCCGCTCATAAGTACCGTCTTTGAGCTTTGGAATGCCTAAGAAATTGGCGTAATAATAGGCATGGTATTGATCGTCGCTGGCATCCCAAACACGGGGGAATAGCATTTTGTCTTCCGCTGCATAAATATATTTCTTATCCTGCCCTACTTCAATGTATTTATCACGCGCTTTTTGGTAACGCATGCCAGTATTCTTCAAATCTATGGGTTGAGCCGTAAATTTTTGACCATATAATAAAGGAAAATCACCATATTGTTCTCTGCCCAAATAACCTACTAAGCTCATCGGATTGTCCACATTATACATATCAACAGAAGGGTTGGCACTACTGCGGATCATGGTGGTTAAATAAGTACTATACCCGATAAACATAAAGGCAATACACCAGATGGCTAAAGTTAGATAAGGCCATAGCTTTTTAGTGGCAATATGCAAACCATACCAGATGGCAGCGGCCACCAAGCAGAAGAAGATGGAAAAGCCAGTGAAGAAAGGCATACCAGCTCCATTTACAAACCAGCGGTCGAAAGATCCAGCCAGTTTAATGGAATATTGAATAACCCCAACTTGAATAATGCCAGTAACAGCACAACCAATGAGGAAGAAAATATATACCCCACCAAAATAAGCTTTGTTATTTGCATTGAATTTTTCTATGGCGAATAATAGACCAATGGCCATAACGGTTCCTAAAATTACGAGACCCGCAATAGTGCCATCCATTGCGGAATTTTCGCCCGCATCGGCAGCGCCAGCAATCAATGCCACAACAAAGGCCAATGCGCCACCTATTACTGCAATACGGATAAACCATGAACGCATCAAGCTGTAATTAAAGGTTTCTCTTCTGCGGAAATAGTACACCATTACAATTGCAGGAATGGTAAGTAGGTTAAGTAAGTGAACACCAATAGAAAGACCCATCATAAAAAAGATAAACACAATCCATCGATCCGCTCCAGGCTCATCTGCTTGATTCTCCCATTTAAGAATGGCCCAGAAAACAATGGCTGTAAAAAAAGAAGAGAGGGCATAAACTTCACCTTCCACGGCACTAAACCAGAAAGAATCACTGAAAGTATAAGACAATGCACCTACTACTCCAGCTCCCATGATCATCCAAATTTGGTATGCGGTTGGTATAGAAGTATTTTTAATATCTATGATTCTGCGTGCAAAATGCGTGATGGTCCAGAACAGGAACAAGATGGTGAAACTACTAGATAAGGCACTCATCATATTTACAGCTTTAGCGGCATTTAAGGGATTATCGCCAAAGAAAATAATAAAAATTCTTCCTAGAATTACAAATAAAGGAGCCCCTGGTGGATGGGGAATTTGTAGTTTATAACAACTACTTACAAATTCACCACAATCCCAGAAACTACCACCCGCTTCGGCGGTCATTATATAAACAACGCTGGCAATTAAAAACACTACCCAACCCGTAATATTATTGATCTTTTTAAACTGCATATTAGTTTTGATTTTTAAACACGGGCAAACATAGTTGATTATAGCTAAAATTTGAAATTGAAGGCTGCAATTCGATAGATTTAGGGAAATTTTAGAAGTGGACGGTAGATGGTAGTATATTTATGGTATGTCCAATATATCCTCATAGTATCCTCATAGTATCCTCAATAGTAGTTCAATGGAAGTTACATAAACCGTTTGCCTTACAAAAAAACGACTCTTTTTAGGGGCAAATAACGGCTAGGATCTGTACTGGAAAAAAAGTTGATTGGTTTAGCTCTGCGGGAAAAGATGCTTTATTGGATGGGTTGGAGCTGGCAGGAAGTTTAATACAAAGGGTGTAACGGAATTTCAAAATAACCTAATGAAACAATTTAGTTAAATATGGCAATTGACATTTTACAAACATTAGAAATCATTGAAGTGATGGAGGATTTTCTTTCAAGAAAAAGGCCGCCTGAGCATTTAAGAAACCAATTGGACATTGGATATAAAATTGAAGACCAAAGTATCATTATTTTTGAAATCAGACCGCAATGGAATAAGCCAGAAATAATTCTCGAACATCCATTTGCAAAGACAAAATTTGTAAAAGCTAAAAATCACTGGAAAGTGTTTTGGATTAGAGCAAACTTGAAATGGCATAGCTATTCGCCAAAGGCAACTGTGACTAATTTACATGAATTTACTAAACTTGTTGAAGAGGACAAATATCATTGCTTTTTGGGATGATGACAATGCCAATATAAGATTGTTATTAAACGACTAGGCAAGTATTAAAACAAATTAATTAAGTCAATTTTATCTAACTCAGTCTTATGAACACTTTACTTAAATTCATTATAGCCGTTGTGATGGTTGCCATAATTCCAGTTACAGCTGTTATTTATTTTGGAGCAACCAACCCGACAGGTAAAATATCAATTCTAACCATTGGAATACTCCTTTATCTTTTGTTGGGTTTTTATCACAGTTGGATATCAATAGTACCTAGAAGTTTTAGAGAATGGTTAAAGAATTAGACAAATTCTAAATTAAGAGGGGTTTTAAATTGTTACGAAGTATCAACAGATTATTAAATTGAGGAACACATGAGTTGAATACCTTCTTCTAACAACCCTTGCTTGCGGGTTTCTATAGCAAAAAAACTAATTACTGCCATTTTCTTTTCAAATCTGCAGCATTTTATGACCGAACAACCAGCTAATATGGTATATTCAATGAAGAATAAAATTAAATATGAAAAGGCCCCAGAAAAATCTAATTATATTATTTTCTTTATTGGCTCTTTTTTATTCATGTGAAAAAGAAAAAAAATCCACACAACTGAATCCTTTTTACAAATTGAAAGTGAATGGAAGTTTAAAAAAAATACCAGCTTGTGGTACATCTACCCATGTTGCAGAATTTTTAAAAGACACAGCTGTCTTTGCAGCTTTTGGTTGTGGCGGACAAAGAGCAGGCTTTTCTCTCAAAGGCAAAGGAATAGACGGAATTTATATACTCGACAATAAGAATATTGCTTGGTATGATGAGAGTACAACCACTTATCAAACAGATAGTTTTAACAAAGGTAGTTTGACAATAAAAAGCAGCATCTTCCAATTAGCAAATGGTGGACGAATTCCAGTTGTAGAAGGAATATTTTCTTTTGACGCAATTGATAAAAATACAGGACAAAAAATACAAGTTACTTCGGGGCAATATTTATTAAAAAAATACCAGTATTAGGAATACCACAGCCAATCAATGGGATGTAAAGTAAAATCCATTAGTGCTCATAAAAATTTTACGATAACAGAGCCAGTAAAACCGCTTAAGGCTTCAAGAAACATTCAATTGCTTACCTTTGCACACTAATGCACAAAAAACAGACCGTAGCTTTTCATACCCTAGGTTGTAAACTCAACTTTTCGGAGACTTCCACCATTGCTCGTATGATGGAAAAAGCTGGTTATGAAAAGCGCGACTTTACCGATCTGGCCGATGTGTACGTTATTAATACCTGCTCTGTTACCGATAATGCAGATAAGGAATGTAGGCAACTCGTTCGGCGCATTCAAAGAAAATCCCCAGAAAGTTTTGTAGTAATTACTGGCTGCTATGCGCAACTTAAACCCAAAGAAATTGCCTCTATTCAAGGGGTTGATCTAGTGTTGGGAGCAGCCGAAAAATTTAATATTGTACAACATATTGGCGATTTAACCAAAGCCAATGATGCCGCTAAAATATGCAGTTGTGATATTGAAACCCTCACCGGATTCAATGCTTCTTTTTCCCAGAACGATCGTACCCGTACTTTTTTAAAAGTGCAGGATGGCTGCGATTACAACTGCTCTTTCTGCACCATACCCATGGCGCGCGGGAAAAGCAGAAGCGACAGTATTGCCAATGTGGTGAAACAATGCACCAGCTTGGCCGCAGATGGCGTTAAAGAAATTGTGCTTACGGGAGTAAACCTAGGCGATTTTGGAAAAAGTGCCGATGGTGATAAAAGAGAAACTGATTTTACCAGTCTAGTCAAGGCACTGGACGAAGTAGCGGGCATACAGCGCTATCGAATTTCATCTATTGAACCCAACTTGCTCACCAATGAACTGATTGAATGGGTGGCAAAAAGCGATCAATTCATGCCCCATTTTCATATTCCACTTCAAAGCGGATCGAATGATGTATTAGCAGCCATGCGCAGGAGGTATCGCAGAGAATTGTATGCAGAAAGAGTGGCATTGATAAAAAAATTAATGCCCCATGCCGCCATTGGTGTAGATGTAATTGTTGGATTTCCCGGAGAAACAGATGCGCATTTTCAAGAGACTTTTGATTTTTTACACGCCTTAGATATTGCTTATCTACACGTATTTACGTATTCCGAAAGAGACAGTACCAAAGCATTAGAAATACAACCAATTATACCTATTCATATTCGCAACGAACGCAATAAAACCTTGCGCAATCTATCTTATATGAAGTTGCAGTATTTTACACAACAACACTGTGGGGATAGCAGGAAAGTATTATTCGAAGCCTTTAATAAAGATGGAATGATGGAAGGTTATACCGATAATTATATTAGGGTTACTACTCCCTACCGAGCCGAATGGGCCAACCAATTGGTGGATTGGAATTTATAATTGCTGGTTCAGCAGCGGAATTTGACGAATAATTTCATAACATTCTTTGGTAACAGCAAAGGCTTTTATTGCATCTTTATGGTTGTGGTGGTGCAAATCTGTTCCAATTAAAGCAAACATATTTTGCTTCAACATCTTGAGAGCGAATTTTTTTACGGGCATCCCGTAGTATCCGCTGAGCGACAATAAATTGACTTGAAAAATACAACCCATCTCCAATAACCGATCGTAATAATCTAGCTGATGGTGAAAATAACTGTATCGCTCTGGGTGCGCAAGTATGGGTTTATAACCCTGAATATTCAACTTAAAAATGGCATTCTCTAAATAAGGAGATGGGGCTGCATAAGACATTTCTATCAATATATATTTGCCCGCAATGGTAAGAAGTGGTGTATTGTTATTTAGCAAATCCATAAAAGATTCATCTACCATATACTCAGCAGCCGCGTCAATACTCAAGGCTATGGCAGCTTCCGCTAATGCTGCACGCATTTTTTCTAGTGCAGGCAAAATGGTGTCTGCTGAATTATTGTGAACACCCCTAAATATATGTGGAGTACAAATACATTTATGGTATCCCCATTCCTGCATGGCCTTGAAATAGCTGAGCGACTCTTCTACCGTAACAGCACCATCGTCTATTCCCGGAAGCATATGCGAATGCATATCAACCCCAATAAACGAAAAATCTATGGGTACGCTTGAGCGGAAGATAGATGAAAACATGGGAGTTTATTTAGGCGTCAAATATTCGGCAGGAAATTCAACAATCATTACCTGTCCCAAGCTCTGCAGTTGAACATATATTTTCTTTTTGCCGCCTCTTATTACGGTACCTTCTTTGTCCATAAATACCCCATAATTTACGCGAATCATATCCCCCGATTGAAACCCATCTTCGGAAATAACAGTGATTCTCGCATCTTTCTCTGCTAGGTATAATTTAATATTATTTACCTCCACTTCTTTTATAATAGCAGGCTTTCCTAAATAATACACAAAATTTAATACACCATCTGTCATGAGTACTTTCGACCTTTCTGTAATGTCAATATACACAAAAACGTAGGACTTAAAAAGGGGTTCTTCTACTACTTTTTTCCGATCACTCCATTGCCGTTCCACTTTTTGCAACGGGCACCAACACTCCACTCCCTTTCTAATCAAGACCGTATCAATTTTCTTTTCCCACCTTGGCTTGGTATACAATGCATACCATTTTTTTTCTAAAACTTTCTCCATGAGCAATCCTGACTAATCTGCAACAATACAACAAAAAATAATTCCAACAATTACTTACTTGTGAACCGTATTCTGATTTGACTTAGCAATTTCTTCTATGATCTTCACGCCAGCTTCAATTTGCACATCAAATCTGAGCGACTTTAACCATTCTTGGTAACGAATACCTTTATTTTTATCGGGATTATTATAAAATTTATCCTTGTCAGCTTCCATAGCAGCTACTGACATTTCGTTTTTTAATTTGAGTAAATTATTATTCTGCTCCACCGTATTCAATACCTGCTTTTGCATCAACTTAAACTTATCTAATTGTAAGTTTATAGGGCTATCTGTGCGAGTAGACAACCATTTTAAGTTACTCTTTAATAAATTGAAGTTGGGGTCTGCTAAAATACGCTCCTGTTGCTGCTTGCTGATGGTAGAAAGGGTATTGGGGGCAGCATTTACCCAAGGATCGTATGGAGCTTGTGGAATGGCATCCCAAGGCAATGAATTGGGATTGTCTTTTTCCCTTATTTTTAAGTACTCATATACATCGGGCATTACCACATCGGGTACTACACCGCGCAATTGGGTACTACCGCCATTCACTCGATAGAATTTTTGGAAAGTCAACCCCACCGCACCATACTCCGTTCTGTTACTGAAAAAATCAATAGGTTTTCCAAAAGGAATGGGACGTTGAACAGTTCCCTTTCCATAAGTTGATGAACTACCAATGATTACTCCACGCGCATAATCTTGAATTGCAGCAGCAAAAATTTCGCTTGCTGAAGCACTAGATTCATTTACCATAACCGTTAGAGGGCCATCATACAAAACCGATTCATCGTTGTCTCTCCAAGTTTGTTGATCTACCTGCCCATCTCTTTCCTTTACTTGAACTACTATTCCACTTTTAATGAATAGACCAACCATTTTTACTACTTCTACCAGTGAGCCTCCCCCATTATTGCGCAAGTCAATTACAATACCCTTTACTTTTTCTTCTTTCAATTTTTTTACTTCTTTAGCTACATCATCGGAGCAACGGAATCCATTCTTATCTTCAAAATTGGCATAAAAATCAGGCAATGCTATATAGCCAATTTTATCAACTCCCCGCATTACTATCGCACTTCTTGCAAGCCCTTCATCCTGTTCAATTTTTTCACGAATCATGCTTACAGTGGCTGTGGTACCATCCTGTTTTTTTAAGGTCAAGTTTACCGTTGTTCCTTTATTACCTCTAATTAGTCTTACTGCATCTTCTGTTGCATAACCACTTACATCAACCGCAGCCTCATTGCCTTGGGCAACTTTAGTAATGATATCGCCAGCTACAATAGACCCCGATTTCCAAGCTGGCCCTCCTGTTACTACACTAGCTATTTTAATACCATTATCGTCTTGCTGCAATTGTGCACCAATTCCATAAAATTGATTACTCATTTTTTCATCAAAACTGCGCTTTTCTGCGGGCGGAAAATAGTCCGTATGTGGATCCATTAAATTGGTAATTACATTTATAAAAGCGTTAAATCGTTGTTCCGAAGTATATGTTTTTTTAATTCTAGTAAAAGTCCTGTCCATCATTTTCAAAATGCTGGTTCTTGACTGAACTTCAAGGCTATCATCGGGCAAAAACTTAAACCCTTCTTTACCTTTATTTTTTTCTCTCTCTTCTTGTAAAGCAGTAAATCGTTCTAACGAATAATACTTTAATTTTTTTCTCCACCGATCTTTTCGATCCAATTCATCCGTGCTGTACCCAATCCGCTCTCCATCTAATTGAACCGATTCATCTACACTATAATTAAATGGAGTTGCCAAAATAGATTTATAAATATTCACTGTTTCTTCAACACGTTTTTCATACATGGCACTTACCGCAGGCTGAAATTGTAGTGGAGCTCCCTTAATTTCATCATCAATAGTATTCTCCATTTTTTTAAATGAAGCAATATCTGCTTGTGTAAATATGGTTTTGTCGCCATCCAATTGTTCTAAATAGGATTTGAAAATACTTTTAGAAAAATCATCGTTGATTTTTTTGGGGCTATAATGTTGCTGTTCTAATAGTGAAGTAACGGCAGACAATAAGCGCTGCTGCTGTGTAATTACTTCATTAGAATTAACCGCATTGATATTGCGGAATGCGAAAAATAATACACCGAACATCACAATAGCGGTAAGCACCAATCCTTTTCTACTCTTCATAAATTGTTTGATTTTTTGCATGATCTTCCCAAAATTAGCGTAAAAAATATTGTCAATAGCTAATACAAAACCAATTAACAAAGGTTTAGATGCGTATTTTTTAAAAAAAATATGCTATTTTTGCCGTCCGCAAAACGGAGGGCGTAGCTCAGTCGGTTAGAGCGTCAGTTTGTGGCACTGAAGGCCGGGGGTTCGAGACCCCTCGTTCTCCCAATATAAAACCTATAAGACCTTTGTTTTATAGGTTTTTAAATTTAATACATGAAATTACTTTATTTAATACCTTTTATTTCTGCTTTTATCGGTTGGTTTACAAACTGGATTGCCATTAAAATGCTTTTCCATCCAAGACTACCTAAAAAAATAGCAGGGTTTACCATACAAGGTATTTTTCCCAAGCAGCAGGATCAATTTGCACAAAAGCTGGGTAAACTGGTATCAGAGGAACTGCTCTCATTCAGTGATATTGAAGCCAAGCTAACCCATCCAGATAATATTCATAAGCTGATGCCTTATGTTGAAACTCATATAGACCAGTTTTTACGGGTTAAATTAGCCGAACAGATGCCTGTAATCAGCATGTTTATTGGCGATAAAACCATCCAGGAGTTAAAAACTGTTTTCATGACGGAATTGTCCACCCTTTTTCCAGTAATCATGAAAAACTATATGAATAACCTGCAAAATGATCTCGACTTAGAACAAATTGTAGTGGCAAAAGTAAAAAATTTCTCCTCCGATAAGTTGGAGCAAATCCTCAACGATATTATGGCAAAAGAGTTTCGCTTTGTAGAAATTATAGGCGGTGTTTTGGGCTTTATCATTGGCTTAATTCAGGTATGTCTTACTTTATTATCTTGATTGAAAAAAAAATCTGCTTCCTGCAATAAACTTTATCCTTTTAAACTTGTCTTATTACCGTTTGTGTAATGAAATCATCTATCAACTTTCCTTGGTGCAACTTTGTGCCTATTAACAAAGCTAATTATGTATAGAATTTTACTTATTATTGGGCTATTTCTGACTGTGTTGACTGTTTCTGCCCAATTTCCAGGAGCTGGTGCAAGAGGCGGTGGAGGCAATCAAAATATGAATATTGGTCACTTTTATGGTAAAGTGGTGGACAATAAGACCAATAAAAGCATTGAAGGCGTAACCGTTCAACTTCGTGGAAACAAATTCGATACAGTTACAAAAAAAATGAAGGAAGTAGTTTTGGGCACAGTTATTACCAAAGCAAACGGAGATTTCAGCTTTGAATCGCTTGCGATTTTTGGTAATTTCAAACTAAAATTAAGTTCTCTTGCTTATAAAACTGTTGATCAAACCATCAACTTTGGAATTAAAATGCCATCTGCTGGTGCGGGTGGCGGAAATATGCAACAAATGTTGGGCATGGCCGATAAAGATTTGGGCAATATTAAGCTGGAAGAAGATGCTACTAACCTTGCTAATGTAACAGTAACCGCTTCTTCTAAACCACAGTTTGAATTGGGAATCGACAGAAAAATATTCAATGTAGATAAAAACCTAATGGGATCGGGACAAACAGCAACAGAATTGATGCGCAATATACCCGCATTAAATGTAGATATTGACGGGAATGTTACCCTCCGAAACGCTGCTCCTACTATATTTATTGATGGCAGACCCACCACTATCACACTCGATCAAATTCCTGCTGATATCATTGATAAAGTAGAATTAATCACCAACCCTTCTGCAAAATTTGATGCATCAGGTGGTAATGCAGGTATTTTAAATATTGTATTAAAGAAAAATCGAAAATCAGGTTACAACGGTGGATTAAGGGGTGGGATAGATTCACGTGGTATGCTGAATGGCGGCGGTGATATGAATGTACGCCAAAATAAACTCAACTTTACTGCTGTTGGAATTTACAACCAACGGAAATCAATTTCAGAAGGCATTACAGATCGGAATAATATACTCACTACACCCAGCAATATTTACAACGTGCAGAACTCAATCAACACCGGTTATTTTGCATTCCTGCGGGGCGGTATTGACTATTTTGCTGACAACCGAAATACCTTCTCTATCAACGCCAATTACAACCGTGGTAGGTTTGATAATGACCAAACGCAGCGACTGGATTCTACCATTAAAAATACGCTTACTTCTTATTCCGATATTTATACTCAATCTACCGGCAATTTCAAAAACTTAGGTACCCAATTAAGTTATAAGCACAATTTTGCCAAAAATGGTCACAATATAAGCACCGACTATAATTTCAACAGCAGTAGTAACGACAACTCCTCCAATATCGGCAATTACACGTTCAACCTAAATGCAACGCCCAAAGGGCTTCCAGTGCTGCAAAAGGGTTTAGGCGATGGAAAAACAACGAATAGTACATTTCAACTGGACTATGAAAATCCCCTTACCGATGATACAAAATTTGAAGCAGGTGCTAGGGTTGCTATTAGAAATTTCACCAATCAGCTAAATCAATTTCGCTTCAATCCTGCCAGCAATCAATATATTTTGGTGCCATTCATCAGCAGTCGCTATAAATATATTGATGAAGTATTTGCAGCTTATTCTACCTATAGCTTTAGAGTAAAAAAATGGAGTTATCAACTTGGATTACGCGCAGAAAGTTCAAACTATAAAGGAACCTTACTAAATGCAAAGGGAGTAGATTCAGCTAGTTTTAAAGTGGACTTCCCGCTGAGTTTATTTCCAAGTGCATTTATTACTTATAAAATAAATGATAAGCAGGACTATCAGATTAATTATTCAAGAAGGGTTAATCGTCCCAACTTTTTTCAGTTAATGCCTTTTCCAGATTATTCAGATCCACAGAATATAAGTATTGGTAATGCTGGATTAAAACCTGAGTTTACCCATTCTTTTGAAATGAGTTGGAATAATGCGTATAAAAAAGGATCGAATTTTCTGGCAACCTTATTTTTCAAACAATCCACCAACCTAATTACGCGTTATATTTATAGAGATGCCAATGCACTAATACCGGGTGATAGTGCATTTTTCAGCACTTTTATCAATGCCAATAGTGCAAGGTCGTTCGGATTGGAATTGACCAATAAAATTGCACTTACCACATGGTGGGAAGCTACTGTAAACCTGAATATTTTCAATTCAAGAATTAATGCAACAGTGGTGGGACAACCTGATTTAATTCAGGAACAGTGGAGTTGGTTTGCCAAAATGAACAATACTTTTAAAATTGTGAAGGGCTTATCAATTCAATTGAGTGGAGATTACCAAGCTAGAACCGTTCTTCCACAAGGTGGCGGCGGCGGTGGTGGAAGAGGTGGTGGTGGTGGTGGAATGATGTTTGGAGGAGGTCCGCAATCTGGTGCCCAAGGCTATAACCTACCTCGTTATGGTATAGACGTAGCTATTCGCAAAGATTTTACTTGGAAAAAAGGCAGAACGGCTAATCTTACATTGAGCATGAATGATATTTTTAGAACCCAATTGTTTCAATCTTACAGTGAAAGTTCTTTCTTTAATCAAACAACCCAACGCAGAAGAGATCCGCAGGTATTGCGTTTGAACTTTAGCTATCGTTTTGGAAAGTTTGATATCAGTCTCTTTAAGCGCAAGAATACCAAGGCAGATCAAAGTGGTGGAATGGATATGATGCAGTAGAAAGTAACGCAGAATTTCAGCGTAATTAGCTATTATCCGTTCTTGCCTGTAAGCATGGGCACAAAAGAAAATTCTTCAAAGAGTTCTTCTTTTAAATCGCCGTTTTCTAATTTGGTAATGCGCATCATTCGCTGATTGTCTGCTTCATCAACGGGTATCACCATGCATCCACCTACTTTCAATTGTTCAATCAATTTAGGTGGAATAAAGGGTGCGGCGGCGGTAATAATAATTTTATCAAAGGGGCCGTAAGTGGGTAGCCCTTGAAAGCCATCTCCATAAAAGAATTTAATATTGGGATATTGCTTTCTGAAATAATAGTATTCTCGCTGCTCATCATATAATTTTTTCTGCCGTTCAATGGTGTACACCCATTGAGCACCCAATTCAGATAATATGGTGGTTTGGTAAACACTACCCGTACCAATTTCTAATACCTTCTCCCCTTTCTTTATTTGAAGCAACTGGGTTTGATAAGCGACTGTGTATGGATGAGAAATGGTTTGTTCAGCACTGATGGGGAAAGCCCTGTTTTCGTAGGCAATTTTATCAAATGCAGAATCTAAAAAAAAGTGACGCGGTATTTTATTAATTGCCGCCAAAACAGTTTCATCCGTGATACCTTTCTCACGCAAAATATCTACCAATTTCTTGCGCATACCTTTGTGCTGAAAACCATCCATATATTCTCTGTCCTTACGCATGGCGCAAATATAGGCATTGGGGAATTACGGAATCACTTCATTAAAAAAGGCTGGCCATATTCCACTACTAATGAAGTGCCATACTGCCAATAATTCCTTTAATTCTATTTTCTAATTCAGCCTGTTTAACATCAAATTCAGCTTTAGACGCAAGTGAGGTTTTTACACTGAAATAGAATTTAATTTTAGGCTCAGTACCAGAGGGACGGGCTGAAATTTTACTTCCATCGGCTGTAATAAATTGCAATACATTGCTTTTAGGAAGATTTAAGGACCAAGTTTCGCCAGTAAGCAAATTGCTGCCTTTTTGTAATTGATAATCTAGTAAGGTAACAACTGCACTATCATTAATGGTAGCGGGTGGATTGCTGCGATAACCTTCCATCATATCGGCAATTTCTTTTTGTCCATTCATGCCCTTCTTGGTAATGCTGATAAGGGTTTCATAATAAAATCCGTATTGAATATAAAGCTCAATCATTTTATCGAAAAGGCTTTTTCCCTTATTCTTTTCGTAGGCAGCCATTTCACACATAAGGGCAACGGCACTTACTGCATCTTTATCGCGAATTTGGTCGCCAATCATTAAACCAAAACTTTCTTCCCCACCAATTACATAATTTTCTTTGCCTTCTAATTCTTTTATTTTTTCTGCAATCCACTTAAATCCAGTAAGTACATTGTAGCAGTTTACTTTATTTTGGCGCGCTACTTCATTAATCATTTCAGTGGTTACAATGGTGGATATCACCATATCATTTGACTGTGCAATTCCCTTTGCTTTGCGGGCTTCCATCATATATGCAAAGGCCAATACGGCGGTCTGGTTGCCGTTCATCAATACCCATTCACCACGGTGATTTTTTACGCCAACACCTACCCTATCCGCATCGGGATCGGTTCCCAACAAAATATCGGCATCCAATTCTTTGGCTTTTTTCAGGCCAATACTCATGGTCTCGCTTTCTTCTGGGTTGGGATAGGCAACGGTAGGGAAATTACCGTCGGGGGTGGACTGTTCTTCAACAATATGTATATTGGTGAACCCAAAGCGTTGCAATGCTTGTGGCACAAGGGTT
>JANMOT010000063.1:0-24909 GCA_031369485.1 Sphingobacteriia bacterium | reverse complement strand
ACGTTGTTTCAAAAATGGGGGTAGCAGGCATGGTTGATTTTATGTACAAAAAGCATTGGGCGCATTGTGTGTTTTTCTCCACGCTTTGTAGGTGTCTTTGATAAACTCAAACAACCCTACATAACTCATCAGATGGAGTCTGATGAGTGTTATCATGTTGGCGAATGATTTTTTAGTAACCGATTTCTTTCTAATTACCACCATCAGCAATTGCGCTATCAATACACAGTATACCTGCATTTTGATAGCTTTTCGCTATTGCCCCAAAAATATCGCAACGGAAAATTTTGTTTGATTTGCTTGAACAACAATTCAATCATCCATCGGCATTTATAAATTACTGCTATTTTTGATGCGGCAAGGGTAAGATTGTTGGTAAGAAAAACATATTGCTTGCCATCTTCTACAATAAAGGTGATACGGCGTAGCTTAACCCTTACCATAGTACCTGCGCCATCCTTGTACCCTACTGTAATAAGTTGTTCTTTTATGACCCCTTTGGGATTTTTCTTTTTGGTATGATCTACCAGAACCTTGGTTACATGGTATACTGAATTGTATTTCATTCGGGTTACAAACCAAATCTTTTGGTTAGTCCACTTATCAAACTGACTATAGAGATTGTAAGCTTTATCAAAGACCATAAAACTGTTGGCTGGTAAATCAATGTGGTAAAGGAATTTACGATCATTGAAGGTACTGAAAATGATGTTTGCAAATGCTTGAGCGGGTTTTTTTAGCCAGTTAATAATCGTATATATTGGTCTATAACACTTAAAAAGAGTTGGTTAACATCTTCTCCGTTGAAAGTTCTTCGAATGCAAAGCTTTTAATACTTTGGCTAAACCATTTAGTTATTGGTGGCATTATTTTGTTAAAATATTTTGGTGAGAAACTCCCCATTTCTTATTCTTATTGTGTCAGGGGCCGTAGGTCTGCATTTCCTCCCTCTATTCGCAACCCGGCTCGAGTCAATTAAATAGGTTACTTGAAATCGCCCCTTAATTTCATTTGTTTGCGAATTGTAAGAAGTTATTGTAATATAGTTTTGCAGGCTGTCTGGTTCATATACATTATAAACATCACAAATAACATCACCATCATCTCGGAGGGTAACATAGCCAGAAGATAACTTGTTTATTTTGATAGCAGAGTAGTCGTACTTATAAATTTTCTGTGACAAATTTGACCATTTATATATTTTTTGAATGCTGATTGATTCTGTTAATACCAAACCATTCCATTTTTCCAAGTTAACCGAAATGCTATCTGATAAATTGTACAATAATCCTCCATTTGCCTTATTGAAATTCATAGGTATGCCATTTATTTCAGCTTTAGCATATCCAAAAAAATTGCCTTCTGGTTCTAATTCATCTTTCTTGCATTTGGCAAAAACAAAAAGGAGAAATGTTGCTACTATTAATGAAGTTCTCATACAGTAAAAAATTATTTCTAGCTAAAAATTATTATTTTATAACGATTAGCTGTCTATATTCTGAGATGCCTTTCGTTACTGCACGTATTTGATAAGTTCCAGCTTGCAAGTTCGCTGTGTTGATTGTAAAATTACTGATACCTTTAGTTAAATAGCCATTAAATATTCCTTTTCTAATATTGCCATTTGCATCAACAATATCTACTCGTATATTTTCATTAGCCGAAAGCTTTAATTCTACAAGTGCAGTTGAACTGCTAGGATTGGGGTAAATCCTTTGAATGATTGATTCCTTTCGCTTTTCTGCAATATTTGATGGATTAGCAATTCTTTGAGTTTGACCACAATCGGCATTATAATACCTTCTTACGGTTTTAAATTGACCATTGGAATCTGTAACAGCTAACTCAATAATCAAAGTTGTTTTGTCACAATCTGTATTAAAAGTTATGATTTCACTGTTGGGCAGTAGTTGCCAATTAATGCCATCATAACTTATCGTCCAATTAAAATAAAATGGACCAGTACCACAAAATACCTCGGCTTCGGCTGTAACGTTAGTGCAACACATATTCGGATTGTCTTGAAGAATATTTATAGACATTGGGGCATTTACCGGAGCATTAGTAAAAAAATTTGCTAGTACTGCGGCTGTATTTCTGTGTTGTTGTGCATTATTATTAAAATTGGTTGTTCCTGTTGGTTTATTTTTTATATGCACATCTGGGTTAGAATAATTTTGCTCTCTTGTTTTACCCGCAGGCATTATTGCAAGAAGGGTGTATCGCTCTTTTGTGAAAGGAACCAACCAGTACTGAAGTTGTAACCATGCTCAATTGTTCCATTGGTGTCAATATCGTGTCTGGCACCGAACAAATGCCCAACTTCATGCGCAAAGGTAAACCGTCCGCCAGTTGCAGCATTTGTTTGTACTATACTATATGCCCCATTGAAGTCTGGACCAATTTCTTGTACTACACCAAAAGCTTGATATGGGCCATTAGTTAATAGGATAACAAGATCGGCTTGAAACTGATTTCTTAAGGCCTGTATATCTGCTCTACCAGCTAATACTGCTGCATCTGTTTGTATATTTTGGTTTTCGTTAAAATTAATTTACTGGCTAGATGCTAATACTAAATTTAGTGTCCCCCCAACCTGACTATTTAGGTAAGCTTGATTGGTTTGAGCCATTGCTAAAGCAATTCTATTATTGATATTTGCTTCGATATCTGCAGCAGCTTGTGTCCAAAGGACTAAAACCCGAACTTCATCAATTACCTGAGGGCTACATGGAATAATTCTGCTTACGGAAGGTGGGTTGTTTTTTAACGATGGATTTGATTGAGATGTTGAGCTTGAACGATATCTAAGCGATTCGGTATTTACGCCGCATTCGTTTTCACCAATAGCTTCTAATTTAAACCTTGAAAAAACTTGAATTCCATTTCCCAGCTCTTGAAACTCGTATGAATAGTCATCAAAAACAATTGTTCCAAATTTTTCCCCTCCTTTTGCCATTAAAGTTATAAAGCCACCTTTACAAGGATTGTTCTCGTCTTCGCTATCAATAATACCATACCAGTAATAATCACTCTCTGAATTATATTCTACTTTAGTTGCAGTAAAAATTAAATCATTGCAAGGAAGAATAGATAACGCCAGTCTAACTCTACCATTTACTTGATTGGTTGATAAATTTTGGATTTGAACCAGTTGAAAGTTGTCGTGAAGAGATGATGCAGAAAGTTTGTTGAATTTTACTAACTGATTAGAGTTTAGCTGTGAAGGTGTTAAACTCGTTTGAATAATGATACTTTGAGTTTGCCCAGATACAATTTGTGCAAACATAAAATTAATTACAAAAAGGCAAATTAGTTTACCTGAATTTTGAAAACCACTTTTCTTTTTCATAATTAAAGGAATTAATTTCACCCAAATTAAAAAAATAAAAAATGGCAGTCAACAAGTTATAACTTGTTTTTTTCAACGATCTCTGGATTTTTTATATCTACCAAAAACATAACTGAAACCCCAATTGCTTTGGCGATTTTTTCTAATGTTTCAAATGTTGATTTAGCTGCTCTACGTTCAATTTGTCCATACGCAGATGGGCTAATATCAATTTTATAAGCTACCTCAGCTTGAGATAAGTTACGCGCTTCTCTTATGGCCCTTATGCGTTTCGCTAATTCCATCTTTATTTATTTCTCATTGTTGTCCGACTAAAAGTAGTATATAATCAGCTACCCCCTAAAGCTAGTATGCTTTTTAGGCAAAAAATACGTTGTTTCAAAAATGGGGGTAGCAGGCATGGTTGATTTTATGTACAAAAAGCATTGGGCGCATTGTGTGTTTTTCTCCACGCTTTGTAGGTGTCTTTGATAAACTCAAACAACCCTATATAACTCATCAGATGGAGTCTGATGAGTGTTATCATGTTTTACGACTACCATCTAATATGTTACGACCAACTCCACGAAGAATGTCGCTAAACAAACGAATGGTGGTACTATCAATAATTTTTAAGTTTCGTATACTTAAGCCTTTTAATCGGCTGTCCGAGATAAATGCGTGATATTGCTTAAGTAGTTCAAAGTAAATGGTTTCAAAAACCAAGTAACTCCGATTGGTATTTGCATCCGATAGGGTACTTCTGGCAGGAGCCTTATCAAATCCCAAATGATTGAGCTTGCCTTCGCAACCTAACATGCCTTCACAAAGCTCCCTAAGACCGTTGCAATAACTTAATACGCCATATAAAAGACTTACCAAATGAATCCGTAATGGCATTTTCTTATAGTAGCGGTTAGACTGGTGCTTCCTATTTGCTTTATTTATCAAAGAACTTGGTATCTGATCTAATATTTGGGATAGTACCGGCTGTCCGACAAATTTTTTAACTTCGTCCATGGTTAATCTTTAGTTGTGGTAAACCAAACTTAACCATTCTGGGCGGTTCTTAGGAACTGCCCGCTTTTAGTTCTATTTTAATCAAATAAATATTTATTTCTGTTAAATTTATTTTAATAGGCAACAGGGTTTAAGCATATTGCATCTTTGTTTTAATTAACGGGCATATAAATATTATATATGCTCAATCCCCTGAAACTGCCGCTGGTATTACGTATCCCCATATATGGGATGGCGATATTATGCGGTAATAAAAAAGATGAATGGTAAAATGTTTACGCTAAAACCTTCAAACATGAAAAAAACAAACACCCTTTACTTTATTGCTTCAATAGCCATTGTTGCAGCAATTATTCTCAGTGCCTGTAATAAGTCAACTTCAATAGAGTCACCCTTGGGTAACCAAAGTGTTTCTCTTTATTTAACAGATGCGCCAGGCGTATTTGACAAAGTATTGATTGATATTAAATCTGTACAAGTATTGGTTGATACAGGAAAAGATACCCGTAAACGAGATACCTGTAATTGGGACAGGGTAGGTAGTAAGCCTGCACACAATGATTCTTCATTGATATGGCACAACCTAGGCGTAAAAGCTGGCGTATATGATATTTTACAACTTAGGAATGGATTGGATACGCTACTTGCTACCAGTACAATATCTAAGGGCTCAATTCGATTAATTAGGATTGAAATTGGCAGTAATAATTCAGTCTCAAAAGATAGTATTACTTATCCATTACAATGGCCTGCTAATATTCCCAATTATATTCTTATAAAATTAAAAGGAGATGAACCCGATGAGTACCTTCCCCGTAAACTGCGTTTATGGTTAGATTTTGACGTCAGCCGCTCTATTATACAAGAAAGGAATAATCAATTTTATCTTCGCCCTTTCATTAAGTTCTTCACCGTGAAGTCTACCGCAAGTGTGTCTGGAAAAATAGTCCCAAAAGAGGCGCAAGCAGTCGTAACGGTATTTAATAACACAGATACTGCTTATGCATTACCAAATTCTGAAGGATACTTTAAATTGCGTGGATTAAAAGAAGGAACTTATAAAGTGTTCATCAATGCATCAAACGGATATGTAGATACTACCATTAATAATATAATAGTGAGTAAAACAAAAGAAGCGTCATTGGGTATTATTACCCTTAAGAAATAGAAAAAGTGGAATGAATTGAATGGGCCGTTTCGAAAGAAACGGCCTTTTTTTATTGTATTGGCAGGCCAATACTTGCTATATTTCTAGTTGATAAGGTAGACTGAACTAGTTGGTACTATTTAGATCATATTTGCAGCTACTAATATTATGCATTATGGCAAAGGGTAGAAAAGCGGCTATTGGATTTATCTTTATTACGTTGTTGATAGATGTAATTGGGTTTGGTCTTATAATACCTGTGATGCCAAAACTGATTTCCGATTTATTAGGTATTAATAGTATCAGTCTTGCCTCACAATATGGGGGATGGCTAACATTTGCTTACGCCTTTATGCAATTTTTATTTGCACCTGTATTGGGTAATTTAAGCGATCAATATGGGAGGCGACCAGTGTTGCTGATATCATTGTTTGGTTTTGGAATTGATTATCTTTTTTTATCCTTTGCGCCTTCAATTGTTTGGCTCTTTGTAGGTAGATTGATTGCTGGGGTAACTGGTGCCAGCTTTACCACAGCAACTGCTTATATCGCAGATATAAGTACAAATGAAAACCGAGCACAAAATTTTGGGATGATCGGAGCTGCTTTTGGTATGGGATTTATCATCGGTCCTATGTTAGGAGGAATACTGGGTGAATATGGTGCAAGGGTACCTTTTTTTGTAGCGGCGGCACTTGCACTTACAAACTGGTTGTATGGTTATTTTGTATTGCCTGAATCGCTGGATAAATCAAACAGAAGACCGTTTGAATGGAGAAGAGCCAATCCAGTTGGATCACTGATGCAGCTTAAAAAATATCCGGCAGTTTCTGGATTGGTGGGTTCTTTGGTATTAATTTATCTTGCTTCGCATGCAGTACAGAGTAATTGGAGCTTTTTTAATATTGAAAAATTTCATTGGTCGCCTAAGATGATTGGAATATCATTGGGTTTGGTAGGATTATTAGTGGGAGGGGTACAGGGAGGCTTGGTGCGTATTTTAAATCCAAAAATCGGGAACGAAAAAAGTGTTTATTATGGGTTGGCTTTTTACACATTGGGGCTAGTTCTTTTTGCCTTTGCATCATCAAGTTGGATGATGTTTGTGTTTGTAGTTCCGTATTGTTTAGGAGGGATAGCAGGACCAGCGCTTCAATCTATTATTTCAGGAAATATACCTCCTAATGAGCAAGGTGAATTGCAAGGAGCACTAACCAGTTTAATCAGTGCTACATCTATAATTGGGCCCTTAATGATGACCAATTTGTTTGCCTATTTTACAGCACCTTCATCACCCATTTATTTTCCAGGAGCAGCTTTTTTACTAGGTGCTATTTTTATGGCGTTCAGTCTCCTTTGGGCATATCGGGGACTGCATACAAAGCCAGTAAGAAAATAAAAAGCCCCGTCTTTTTTTATTAGACAGGGCCACACATATCCCCCGATATGTGGTTGAAAGAACTTATTTAATTAACTCTGTAAAAATGTATAGTAGAGATTTTTTTTCTGGTTTGAGGGAAAATGCAGGTATATTATCTACGGCATTAATATTAAGCTTACTGAAATAATAATTTTTGCCTATTACTGAAATTGAGACCAGTTTTATTTTTTTCTGGTTGGGGAAATCACTTGCCGAAAATGTTCTAGAAATATAGTCTGGTTTTAATTGCACAACAGCTTTATGGTCACTAAAAATTGCGAAAACCAATGTGTTCTTGTTGGTGAAATTCAATGGCAAATAGGCAGATAATTTGGTTTTTGTAAATGGGGCTTCCATCGGCTTTGCCACTGCTATCCAACGCAGTTGTTTGGCTGTAATTTGATAACCCTTTAAGTATCCCCCGCCAGTAATTTGCTTATTATAAATAGTTGCCTGTGATTGTATTAATATATTATTGTTCCAGCTGAAATTAAAATCAATGCCAGATGATATTAGTGGGGATGATTCAACTCCCGTATACACTTTCATATTATCATCTGCCAAATTATCTTTATTTATAAAACGAATGGTATATGAACTATTAGGAATCAGAGATAACTCTTGGCCATTTTTTAGTACTCTAATAAACAAAGCCCCGTCTGATTCTAGTGGGATATTACTATAAGTTGCTTTGCTTGCAAAAATAAAATCACTCTCTTTTTCCAATCGGATTACTTGAACTAAAAGCTTACCAGTTATTTTACCTGATTGCGAATTATTGGTGAAAATATTGGCTGGAAAAGATAGTTCAAGATTATTTGAAAAAGTAATGGTAGTGTTGGTTTCGGCATCAATTGAGTCAGAAAAATAAATTGGAAAAATAGAGTCTGCCAGTGTATGAATAGCTGCTGATCCGGTTATATTTTTTGCCCAAGTTGTATCGTTTAATGGGTTGCTTATGCTGTAAGAAATAAAGTCTTCTGATACTTCTTTATTGCAGGCAAAAGCCAGTGCAATAAGAAATAGTGAAAGAAGTTTTTTTACTGTTTGCATATAATTAAGTCTTACTAGAGATACGGTATCTATTAGTTTTGTTGCTTTAACGCTGATTAAGGTTAAACCTAAGTCCCAAAGAAAGTCCCCCTATGCTGAAACGCTGTTTATAAGCCGATCCTGGCATATTCATATCTGAAAGATTATACCTAAAATAGGGCTCGGCAAAAATATGGGTATTGTAATTCAATCGTTTCATGAAAGACAACCCTGCATAGAGACCAAGACCAATATTTTTTTTATAAACCATATCAGATGATTTGTTCACGGTTTGGGGTGTGAAACTGCTATCGAATATCATGCCTTGGTACCAACTTGTTAAGTTCACCATAACACCCGCATTGATGCCAATACGTAAGTTATCGTCTCCAAATTGATAGCCAAAAAGTATTGGAATATCAATGGATCGATACCTGTTTTTTACATTGTTATTTTTAAACCCAATTTGTTGAAGTGTACTAGTATCGCTGATGGTAATGGTATCACCAGGCGCACGAATAATAATTCTTTGTGTAACAATGGTAGTTGTTTTGATTTCATTTTCTGAACGGTAAGAAAATTTTTCATTTATCTGAGTAAAATTTAATCCTGTTTTAATTGAAAAATGATCGTTGATGGGTTTAACTATCCTAAATCCAGCAGAATAGCTTATTCCAGCGGTTTCACTGCTGTCTTTTCTACTTAAAAATTGTGGAGTGGCATTATTACTTATTACAGATTTGGCTGCGTAATCTGGCCCCATATATATTTCAAGATCCCAGTCAGTATTGCGAGATTTTCTATCAGAGGGGCAGATGATAATATTTTTCAGTTTGCCAGATTCATTAAAATAGGATATTGATTTTTCAAGAGATGCATTATATATATTTCTCTTATTAGCGATAAAAGCGCTTCCTGCTTTTTTAGCACCATTATAAGATTCAGCTATAGCAATATCGGCTTCGGTTGATATATTGGGTTGTATAAAATTATTTTCACTACGATTTATTGGCAGTTTCGCTGGTATACCTTGGGATGATTTTATTATGCCATTACTTGAATTTAGGAAAGCTACAGTTGAATTTTTTATATTGGTCTTTATTACTGAACCTATAGATGAGTTTTGATTATTGGGTAGAACGGATTTCTCCTCTGCTGCATTTGCAGTTATTCTATCTGATTTTTTTTGCCACTTTACAATACCAGCACTAGAACCAGAATTTCCAGTACCATTGGTAGAAGAAACTTCACCCGAATGAACTTTTTGGTAATATAGATAAGCGGATACACTACCTGCAAATACCAATAACAATAGTGATGCAGCTATCATAGATGTTCTTGGTAAAAAGAAAAATATTCTTCTTCTTTTTTCTTCCGCTGGTTTTACCTTTTCCCATAAGTCAGCAGGAACGGGAGCAATTAAATTTACTAATTGATCTTTTACAAATGAATCAAAAGCGAAATCGTTATCAGATGCAGGTATGGCTACATGAATTTTATTCCACAACCCAGCTGAAACAGGTGCTTCGTACTGGTGCAGTTTTTGGTTGATAATATAGTCGAATTCCTCGTTGATCATTTACACTGCAATCTTTTGTAACTGTAATATTTGGGTTTGTAACATTTTTCGAGCTTTCACTAGTTGACTTCTACTAGTACCCGCTTGAATATGGAGCATTTCTGCAATTTCATCGTGACTATAGCCTTCTATCACACTAAGGTTAAACACCGTTCTGTATCCTTCTGGCAATGCGCTTATTAATTTCATCAGATCCTCTTCCCCCAAATGTGTAAAAGCATAGGGGTCAATTTGTGGCATACCAGATTGATTGTCTTCAATCTCTTTAAAACTCATTTTCTTCCGCTCCAAATGCCTGATGCATGTGTTTACCACTATTCTCCTAATCCAGCCCTCAAATGAGCCTTCAAACTTGAATTGGTTTATATATTGAAATACTTTAATAAAAGCATCTTGCATCATATCTTCCGCTTCCATATTGTCCTGCGAATAACGAAGACATACGCCCATCATTCTACCTGCGTGTTTTTCAAACAGCGAACGCTGGCAAGCGGGATCTTGCCTAATACAACCTTTAATCAGCTCGTGTTCTGTCAAGCAGGTCATTTTAAGATGATACAAAGTAGAAGACCCCCAACCTGTTAAAATCGTTGCTTGGGAGTGTGAAACAGATTGGGATTACAATAAAGATGCCAAAAATGAAGCATAATATTTAAACCGAATACGTTTATTGTACTAAACCGAAAGAAATTGCTCGTGTATATAATCTACCACACTTACGAGGCTGCCAGTTTCTCTGTACACTTTTAGTTGTCTATCGGCACCAGTACCCATTTCAAATATTTTGGTAATATGTTCAATCACGTGTCTACTTCCAAGCTCGTCTAGTACATCATCTACAAAATCGAGTAATTCATAAATAAGGGCTTTGGTATCTACTTCAGTTTCTTTGCCAAAATCAATCAGCTTACCATCAATTCCATACCTGCCAGCCCTCCATTTATTTTCGTTGATTAGGGAGCGTTGATAAATCATAAAATTGAGATTTTGGTTTCTCAGTTTATATATTTTGGCACAGATGGCCTGAAAAAGAGCAGTGATGGTCATGGTTTCCATGATGGTCATTGGCACATCGCAGATTCTAAATTCAACTGTATTGAAGAAAGGATGAACGCGTAAATCCCACCATATTTTCTTGGCATTATCAATGCAATTGGTCTTTATTAATAGGTTTACATAATTCTCATAAGCTTCAAAACTTTCAAAATAATCGGGTATACCTGTTCGAGGGAACTTATCGAATACTTTGGTTCTGAAAGATTTATAACCTGTTTCTCGTGATTCCCAAAAAGGAGAATTGGTACTCAATGCATATACGTGCGGTAAAAAGTAACGGGCAGTATTGGCAATATGAATGGCCATTTTTCTGTCTTCCATCCCAACATGAACATGGAGGCCAAAAATTAAGTTACTTCTTGCAGCTTCCTGTAATTCATTCACAATTTGGTTATAACGAATATGATCGGTGATGAGTTGCGTTTCCCAGTGACTGAAAGGATGTGTTCCAGATGCGCCTACCCATAATCCAAGATCGCCTGCAATTTGTGCAATATTACCTCTAAGGGAAGCAACATCTTCAAAAGCTTCATCTATATCTTTACAGATATCGGTTCCCACTTCTACCACTGCTTGGTGCATTTCGGCTTTTACTTTATCCTTCAAAGTTTCTTGACCCAGCAATACAATTTTTTGTTCATGGCTTCTCAACTCCCTTGTTACAGGATCAATTACCATATACTCTTCCTCAACACCTAATGTAAAGTGTTTATAACTGAGATTTCCCATGCTCAATACAATTTTTTTCCTGAAGCACTGCGTTTAATATATTCACCCCATGTGAGGTTATCTGCATTTTCTACTTGTGATTGCGCTTTTTCAATGGCAAAATTTGCAGCAGTTTCAACCACCCAGTCAAAATTTTCTTGACCAACACTTTTAAGATCTGCATCAGGTGCTGGGTTGCAAAAATCAATGGCATAAGGAATACCATCTTTCAATGCCAATTCAACTGTATTGAAATCATAGCCAAGGTATTTATTAATGCGCAATACAATATCTGTCATCAATTTCAGTCGCTCTTCCGAAGGTTTGAAATCTGCTACATACCTTAGGTGGTGCGGGTTTCGGGGTTCGTAAGACATTATTTTAACGTGTTTGCCTCCTATACAATAACAGCGATAATATTCTTCAAAAATTATTTCTTCTTGCAACATCATCACCAACTCTTTTGTTTCAGCATGTTTCTGAAAGAAGTCAGCCATATCGGTGAGTTTGTAAACATTTTTCCATCCGCCGCCTGCAAAAGGTTTCATATAAGCAGGAAATCCAACATAGTCAAAAATTCCCTCCCAATCCAACGGATAAGCGAGGTTACTAAAAGAAACTTCAGATGTATCTACGGGTAAGTCTTTAGAAGGAAGAATGACGGTTTTAGGAACGGGAACATCAATTTTTGTGGACAAGCAGTTGTTGAAAAACTTTTCATCAGCACTCCACCAAAATGGGTTGTTGATAACAGCGGTTCCACAAAGTGCTGCATTTTTTAGGAAAGCTCGGTAAAAGGGAACGTCTTGACTAATTCTGTCTAAAATCACAGCATAGCCACTACTCACTCCTTGAATAACTTTGTCAATTTTCACAGGTTCAGCCATAATACCTGGAATATTTTTACTGTTAATTCTTTCTACAAAAGCTGTAGGGAAGCTTCTTTCCTGTCCATACAAAATCCCGATTTTTTTCATATATGCATATTATTGAGTGAATTGGCCGACTATTATTTTGTAGTATGGCTATTAGTTGAATTGTAATTTAAGCGATCTAAAGCTAATAAAGAAATCTTGCTTGTTATTATATTTTAAATCTATTCACTATTTTTGGAATCATGCAACTTTCAACAGTTCAATCAGTTTCCATTTGTAAAATAGAGCAATACAGTATTTATTCGGAGTATTTGGAACGAAAAGTACTACTGGATATTTATTTACCAGCGAATATGCCAACATTGGAACAAGTAAGTTTATTGCTGATTAATGATGGTCAGGATTTGCCAAAAATGCCTTTTGATGAAATATTAAATGATTTGTGGAGCCAACAAGTTTTAGAGCCGCTTTTTTGTGTAGGAATTCATTGTGGGGCCGACCGTAAAATGGAGTATGGAACTGCTTATTCTGCTGATTTTGAGGGTAGGGGAGTAAAAGCGGGTTTGTACAGTAAATTTATATTAGATGAGTTGTTGCCATTTATTCGCCGAAAGTACCAAGTAATATCTTTTAAAGACAAGTCATTTGCAGGATTTTCGTTGGGGGGATTAAGTGCCATTGATATCTGTTGGAATCATGCCAGCGAATTTCGTAAAATAGGGTTATTCAGTGCTTCACTTTGGTGGAGGAGAAAGGGTTATGAAGATGGTTATGATGAAGAATTAGATCGATTGATGCATTTGCAAATTAGAAAAGGGGTATTTCATCCTTGGTTGCAATTTTTTATTGAATGTGGTACTATGGATGAAACGGCTGACAGAAATAAAAATGGGATAATTGATACTATTGATGATGCGTTGGATTTAATTATTGAATTAAAGGCAAAGGGTTATACCGATCAACATATTCATTACCTTGAATTAGTAGATGGAAAACATGATGTGGCTACTTGGGCAAAAGGATTTCCCGATTTTTTAAAATGGGGGTGGGGAGTGAAGGGGTAAAAAATGCTGAATGATGGAATATAAAAAGCCCCGCTCAATAAGTTTGAAGCGGGGCTTTTTAATTCTAAGAAAGTTATACTAGAAAGTGTACCGGATGCCAAACTGGGCTTGCCAAACATCAAAGTCATTGCTGGTCCCTTTTCTAAAAGTAGTGTAGTTAATACTATTGTTTATACGGTTCATTCTGAACTGAGGTATGCCTTGTGCGTTAATACCAGCAGCAGCTAGTGGAGTAGAGGTATTTACAGAATTACCTACACCCCAAGACGATTTTAGCATATTTCCAGCATTAAATATATCGGCTCTTAATTTAATAGAATGTCTGTTCTTGCCAATATTCTTATAAATTTCTAGTTCAGCAGAAATATCAAAACGAACAATATACGGTTGTAAAACCCCATTCCTTTCAACAATTTTACCACGCATGGTACTTAAATAACTGTCTTGATTAATATATGCATCAAAAGCAGTCGCCTGTTCAGCAGCAGTTGCAGCAGGAGCTGAACTTGTAGCAGGTAAAGGTAAAAATATAATTTCACTTTGGTTGCGAGGTACATACATTAAATCGTTACCCGAAACTGCATCTCCATTCATATCTCCAGAGTAAGCGTAAGTGAAACGACCTTGATTTTGTGAAGATCCAACTAATGAGAAAGTTAAAGCAGAGAATTTACCCAATTCAATTTTATAATTCACATTACCAATTACACGATTGCGAATTTCATTATCACTGAATGATATATCGGTGCTGTTATTACCTCTAACACTTCTAATACCAGTCCATGAAGTTGCTGCAATAGAACCTGCAGACATAAAGTCGCGCGCTCTTGTAAAGTTATAAGCTACCATCCATCCCAATCCCTTTGCTTTGGTTGGTTTTTGAATTTGTATGGTTGCAGTCATAGAACCACCATAAGGGCGACTTTCCAATACTGTTGCGTCCAACACTTTAGGTACTACCCGAATGGCATTATTTAATGCAGCACCAGATAATAAACCTGTTGGCCCCATTCCAGCAAAACGAGGGCGCTGATCTGGTCCATTAAAGTTTGCAGTAGAAGGGACAAGGTTGGCATTGTAATAATTGATATTGCTGATGCTTTGCGTAAAAGTTAATTCTCCAGTAGCTATGATATCATTAAAGAGTTTTTGGTCAACTGCAATATTGGCTCTTAACACTTGTGGAAAACGAAATTCGTTTTCAGTGGTTGCAATATTATAAGAAGAAGCTGGTAAACCAGGTGTTGGTGCGAAACTAGGGAAGCTAGATGGGGTATTAGGATTGAAAGGGAATGCTGCAGTATTGTTGGTATTCACACCGCCATTCAATACGCCATTGTTTCCCATTTGGTTACTGAGGAATACAAACGGAGGACGTCCTGTAAACAAGCCAGCACCTCCACGTACTTGGGTGGTTTTATCGCCTTTAATATCGTAGTTAAAACCAATTCTTGGACTGATCATTAATCTAGCGCCTGGTAATTGTGAAGTACTTAGTTTGGTGTTTTTACCATCATTGTCCACAAAATTTAAACCATCAACTTCTGCATTCGCAAAGCCAGATCCAACAAAATATGGTACTTCAAAACGAACACCATAAGTCAAATTGAAATTAGGTTCTAAATTTACTTCATCTTGAATATAAGCCGACCATTGGCGAGCCCTAGTTGTTACCAACCATGGTGCTCCACCGGGTAGATTACTAAAGTTAGCTCGGTAGTTTCTCATAAACACTGGGCTAAATGTAGCATTTGGACTTGCTTTGTAAGCATTTGCTGCAATATAAAAATCAGGTAAGCTGTTGAAAGTAAAAATACCATTAATTAAAGGAGTAAATCCATTAGTGAAGGTAAAACTTTCATACGCAACACCAGCAGTGATGGTATGCTTGCCCAAGTAGGCAGTCAAGTTATCACTAAACTGCCAAGTATCGGTACTCAACAAGTTATTAGGCGTAAATGGATCGTTACCAAATGAGATATAGTTCAAGCTTTGATTGGCTTGTGCAGCAGGTAAAGCTGGAGTTGTAGCTGAAGTAGGTAGAGTAGTTAAAGGGCTGCTACCATCTTGAATATCTACCATGGGGAAAGCCCCACCTTTTAAAGCCCTGAAATCGCGGTTGGCAGTATAACCAAAAGTCATTTCATTGCTAATTTTATTACTGAATCGGCTGTTCAATTGACCAATTACGCCTGTAATATTATTATTGATTTCGTAAGCAGAATTCGCAAAACTCATAGACTGTAAACTACCTCTATTTCCATTCGTGGTATTAGAACTACTCACACCCACGTCCCTTTTAGAACGAAATAAGTTACCACGAATACTCAGCTTGTGCTTGTCATTTATATTCCAATCAATACGGGCAACAGCCTTGTCACTGGTTGTTAAGAAGGGGTATCCTTGAAAAGCACCGGGGTCGTAGTTGAAATTGGTTTTTAAGTATGATTGCAAGTCTGTTAAGTCAATTGTTCTTACACGGGTAATATTTCCACTGATTGGGATGGCTCCATTACTGGCATCAGATACAAAAGAGGTTCCTACGTCATTTCTTCTTTCACCTTCATAATTTAAGAAATAAAATAATTTGTTCTTAATAATTGCACCTCCAAAACTTGCACCAAATTGCTTTACATCGAATGCTGTTGTTACTACATCCTGTTTACCAGCAGCACCTGCTTTGGTTCCAACAAAACCTTCATTTCTTTGATTATAGAAACCAGTTCCGTGCATGGTATTGGTACCACTTTTAGTAATCGCATTAATACTAGCACCTGTAAAACCTGCGTCTCTTACATTGTAAGGAGATAGGTTGATTTGGATTTCTTGAAGAGCGTCTAAAGAAATAGGAGCCGACTGTGTTTGTCCGCCATTTAATGGACTCAATCCAAATGAATTATTAAAGATAGATCCATCCAAGGTGAAGTTGATGGCTCTACTGTCTTGTCCCGCAAAAGACAAACCATTTGATTGGGGAACCAAACGAGTTAAATCTGTGATATTACGACTGATTGTAGGTAAAGAACCAATTAACCGAGCGTTGATATTGGTAGATGTACCTTTTCTATCCTTAGAAATTAAAGCGGCTCTTTTATTGTTGGCACCTACTACGGTAACTTCTTGTAGAGAAGAAGAAGCGTCTAATAGAGCTATATCAATTACTGCAGGCTCACCCAACTGTACTGTTATATCAGTAACAGTCTCGGTTTTTAAACCCACATAGCTAAATGTCACTTTGTAAGGGCCACCTACACGTAAACCTGGCACTGTGTATTTACCAGAAGTGGTAGATACTGATTTGTAACGTGAACCCGATGGTTCATGGATTACTTCAATTGATGCACCACTTAAGGCTGCGTTTTTTGCGTCTTTCACAAACCCTGTAAGCGTACCAGTTGTTACTTGCGCCATTGTAATTGAGACAGCAAATACGGCTGCCAAAAACAATGAAATTTGCTTAAATATTCTCATAAATCTTTGTTTTGATGCCGCAAATATCCAACTTAATGGTCTCTTTTCCCAAAATCCTGTTAAAATAATGATTTCTTAATATGATCATTATCAACATTATTACTATTAGTGTTGTATAATACCTTATATTATGGACTGATAATCAAGCATTTATTCTTTCTCGGCAAACTGCCTCACCTTCCTTTTTAGCTAAACCCTGTTAATAAAAAACAACCCTCAATCCCAACTGCATCATCCATTTTTCTGAAAATGCAGGGTTGTTGCTATTCCCTTCGCGCCAATAATTTTGTTGAATCATAGATGGATCAAAGTTAAATGTTGGCACCAGCGATTGATCGCTTAACATCCCCATAAAATCTATCAATTTCAATCGATTTCCAGAAATATGCCAATTTCTTCCCCAGTTTTTGTTTAACAAATTACCCATATTCATTAAATCAATACTCCATCCCAGCCCATACCTTTTTCTATCTATTTTAATGGGTATATATCCAGATATCCTTAGGTCAACCCGATGGTTAAATGGAGAGCGACTTCCATTGCGGGCTGCGTAATTTCCCCGATTCTTTTTTAAATAAGTATTTTGCTCAATAAACCATTCTAATGCTTCCTTCTGCTGTTCAGCAGTATAATAAATATCTTTGGTAATAAATGGTTGAAATACTTGATTGGTTAACTCCGCTGCTGTTGGAATATACAATAAGTCGTAACCAACTGTCTCCATATCATCCCCACTCAAACTCCGCTTTCCATACACAAAACTGTAAGGCTTTCCTGATTGCCCATTGTAAAATAAGGCGACGGTTATTTTTTGTTTTCGAGTGGTGGCATAGTTGCGGCTAACGGAAAAAAGCACGCGATTACCTACACTAAAATCAGATCTAGAAATGGCCAAATTATTTCTTCCATTTACTTGTTCATTTAAACGCCAATGATTCTCCAATATTGAATAGTTGCCATCTTGCACCGCATAAGATTCGCCATAACTGTATTGCAATTGCCAGTTAAAATTGGGCGACTGCATTTTTAATGCTCCCCCAAACCGATATCCATATCCACGTTCTGTATTTTGATTGTGCAGTAATATTATTTGGTCGTAAGGGTTAGTACTGTCTGCCAGTATCGGAATTTTTGCGTTATTAATATTGGAATGAATCAATCGGTTGTCTGCGCCTTCTAATATTTGCGTTGCTGGTAAAATATTAATATTGGTGAAACTTATTTCCGCAGTATTTATATAGTGCATTGCATCAATGGTGAGACTGTATTGATTGTTCCATATTTTTTTTACTTGTAAAATTGATCGCCATACCGATGGCATGGTTATTTGGGGACTGGCTAAATGGACTACACCTTTTGATGCATTTATATGGTAGCTGGCAGGTAACCAAGGTTCTAAAAGTGGATTGTGAAAGCGAATTTTTCGGAGTTCAGCAATATTGGGATCGAATGCACCACTTGTAATTCCATTATTGCTGTACAATCCACCCAGCCAAGCAAAAGGCATTCTTCCCGAAAATAAACCAGTACCTATTTGCAGACTTATTTTTTTATTGGGTATTTCTACTTGCCAATAAATTCTTGGAGAAATAGATGGCTTTATCACTGGCTTTTGCCCCGATAAATGATCTGCAATGGCATAATATTTTTGAAGAATAGGTAGGGTGCTGTCGTTGGTAAAAGCGTCTGTAGGGGGACTGTTTAAAATTGCTTGGTAACTCATTCTTAATCCCGTTTGCAAGCTTATATTTTTATTCCAACGCCATTGATGGTTAATGAATAAAGCTGTTTTGAATGCGTGTATTTTATCGGGCTGATCTTCCTGCTTAAAATTGGCAAGATATCCTCCAGGTGTTTTATTCTGAAAAAAATTACTCAGTGAATAATAAAAAAAACTACCATTCCTACTTTGAATAAAATTATTTTTCATTGCATTGTATTCTAGCTCAGTGCCCAATACCCACCTGTTTTTTCCTTTTCCAAAACTGCGTTTATACAAGAGATTGGTATTTGATTGTAGAATTGAATTGTTCATTGCGTCTTCGTTATTTCCTAATAATATAATTGCATCACCATCTAGTATTCTCAAAGTGGGGAAAGCCATTCCCCTAGGTTGTGTTAGGTCTTTTGAAAAAGTATAATTCAACAATAGTTGATGGTCAATTTTTTTTGAAGACCTGTATTTCCATTCTACCGCAGCACTGAACAACTGGTGCTGTATTTGCTTTCCATTGTTTAAAAAAATAATAGCTGTTTCATTACCAGGAAGTGTATTTATTCTAGTGGCTTGGTTTTGTTTCAAGTGAATGGCCAAATTATTTTTTTCATTTATTCTTGCATCCATTCTCAGTGTTAACCTGAGTGCAGTTTGATTATTTCTACTGTCAATCCATCCTGGGTCGTATCCGTAAATAGATTGAAAAGTATTTGCAATATTGGTGAGTTGTGCTGCGTTTTTGGTATCTCCTTTATAATTGTTTATTGCGTATGAATCGGATGCTGATTCCTTTGTATAGTCCCCATTCAAATAATAAAATAATTTATTTTGCTTCACAGGGCCACTCAATGAAACGCCTGTATTGTTTTGTGTATGTTCATGCCCCTTCCAATATCGGTAAATGGTAGAGACAGGATTGTTCTTTCCAGATTTTGTAATCATATTAATGGCAGCGCCCGTATAGCCTCCCATTGAAGCATCAAAAGGGGATAGCAGAATCTGCATCTGCTCAATAGTTTCTGTGGCTGCTGGAAAACTACCTGCTTGTCCCCCAAAACTTCCGCTGGGGGATAAACCAAATACATCGTTTTGTAATGCACCATCAATATAAATTGAATTGTAGCGATTATTCTGTCCCGAAAAAGATACTGCGCCATTGTTGTTATTAATTAATGCGCTGGGTTGATTGTTGAATAGTCCGCTGAAACTTCGGCCTCTAGCAGGCGTAGATTCTATTTCTTCAGCGCCTATTAAAATAGATTGCTGGTGTTGCTTACTCATTGCAAAGTAATTCGATTTAACAGTGACGGGTTTTAATGAATATTGCGTTGGTTGTAGTTCCATATTCAATGCCAAATTACTGCCCAGTGTTACTACTATATTTTCTATTAATAGAGTGTCTGTAGTTTTATACGCTACCTGCATTGCATAACCTGAACCTGGATCTATTGCAGAGAAAAAGTAGTATCCTTTTGTATTACTATTGGTTTGGTAAACGATGCCTGATAGTGTTTGCTTCAATATTATATTGGCGTTGGGTAGGGGCTTTTTAAATAAATAGATGATGCCGCCTATTGAACCAGAAGTAGTTTGCGACTGTAATATAAATGGGTAGGCTAGCATTGCGGCATAAATGCAAATGATTTTCATATCAAAGTATTTTCAACAATGCTAAGCGGTTACCAAAGCCAATGAACAGGTATTTATACTTATTTCGACTGTTTTTTAACTGGGGGGTAAACAGCATCTAAAATGGAATGCTTAATTTTGCAGATTAATTGAGTAAATATGTTAGATAGGATAGAAGACGCAATAGAAGATATTCGCAACGGTAAAATGGTAATTGTAGTGGATGATGAAGACCGTGAAAATGAGGGCGACTTTATTATGGCGGCCAGATTTGCTACTCCAGAAGCTATTAACTTTATGAGTAAGGAAGGTCGCGGATTGATTTGTGCTGCACTTACTGAAGAGCGTTGCGCTGAACTGGAACTCACTCCAATGGTAAGCTCCAACACTTCTTTGCATGAAACAGCTTTTACGGTCTCGATTGACCTGATTGGGCAAGGCACTACCACTGGTATATCTGCGCAAGATCGTTCTAAAACCATTCAAGCACTGGTGCATCCTCAAACCAAAGCAAGTGATTTGGGAAGGCCGGGTCATATTTTTCCCCTAAAAGCCAAAGCAGGTGGCGTATTGCGCAGGAGCGGGCATACTGAAGCTACGGTTGATTTGGCGCGGCTGGCGAATCTAGAGCCGGCTGGCGTTCTAGTAGAAGTGATGAATGAAGATGGTACCATGGCTAGACTGCCCCAGTTGTTAACCATTGCTAAACGATTTGAGTTAAAAATAATTTCCATTAAAGACCTGATTGATTTTCGGTTGAAAACCGATTCCTTAATTGAAGAATTGGTAAGGGTTTCTATGCCCACCAAATTCGGATTATTTGAACTGGTTGCATTTAAAGAAAAACTCTCTGGTGCCGAGCACCTTGCCTTGGTAAAAGGCGAATGGAAGGAGGGTGAAGCGGTATTAACAAGGGTACATAGCAGTTGTTTTACGGGGGATATATTGGGCAGCTTACGCTGCGATTGCGGCGATCAATTGCACAAAGCGATGCGCATGGTAGAATCGGAAGGCAAGGGCGTAATTCTGTATATGAACCAAGAGGGTAGAGGTATTGGGTTGATTAATAAATTGAAAGCATATAAATTACAAGAAGGTGGCTTAGATACTGTGGAAGCCAATCTAGAACTGGGCTTTGGTATGGATGAAAGAGATTATGGGGTAGGTGCACAGATACTTAGGTATTTGGGGGTTACCAATGTGCGTTTAATGAGTAACAATCCTCGCAAAAGAGCGGGATTAAAAGGATATGGACTGTCAATAGTAGAAGTAGTTGCTATTGAAGTTGCTTCTAATCCACATAATGAGAAGTATTTGGCCACCAAAAGAGACAAATTAGGCCACACTATTTTAGGAACTTAACTGCTATTTAAATTCAAAACATAACAATAGCATAATCACAAGCATGGTGTATTGGAAGGATATTTGCACAAATTCCTGCATTGCAATTTAAACATGAATTAGGATCTGCTGATTTTGGGACTGATTTTCTCTGGGGTATAGCTATTTCTGCTTTGCAGAATGAAGGTGCTGCCTTTTCAGATGGGAAAGGACTTTCTATTTGGGATACATTTTCGCGCCGAATAGGTAAAATAAAATCTGGAGTTAAGCCTACTGTCGCCACCGATTTTTATCACCGATACAAAGACGATCTAATGCTGGTAAAAGCATTGGGCTTTAAAGTGTTTCGTTTCTCTATTGCTTGGAGTAGAATTTTACCCGAAGGAACTGGTCGCGTTAACAAAGAAGGCATTGCATTTTACCATCGGCTTATTGATGAGTGTATTGCATTGGGCCTTGTTCCGTTTGTTACCTTATACCATTGGGATTTGCCGCAGGAACTACAAAAAGAAGGAGGCTGGGCCAGCACCCATATGCTCAAATGGTTCAGTCGCTTTGCCAAGTTATGTGCAGATGAGTATGGTGATAAAGTGAAAAACTGGATTGTATTGAATGAGCCAATGGGCTTTACCACCTTGGGTTATATGCTGGGGAAACACGCGCCAGGCATTAGTAGTATGAACCAGTATATGTCTGCCATTCACAATGCGGTACTTTGTACAGCAGAGGGCGGAAGAATCATCCGATCTTCGGTGAGCAATGCATATATTGGTACCAGCTTCTCTTGTAGTGAAGTGATGCCTTATACCGATAAACCAGATGATATATTGGCAGCCAGAAGAGGAGATGCGTTATTGAATCGTTTATTTATTGAACCCGCACTCGGAAGAGGCTATCCTGAAGATGTTCCGCTGCCTTTTTTTGAAAAATTACATATTCATACCAAAGCTTGGAAATATAAAGATCGGATGCAGTTTAATTTTGATTTTATTGGACTGCAAAATTATTTTGCATTGACCGTGAAATACAATCCACTCATTCCGTATATACAAATGTCTGAAGTAAAAGCAGCTACAAGAAAAGTGCCCCATACCGCATTAGGATGGGAAATAAATGCAGAGAGTTTTTATAGAATGATTAAACGTTTCTGGATGTATGGAAGTGTAAAAGAAATAATGATTACCGAAGGTGGAGCGGCATTTAAAGACCTCCTAGTAAACGGTGTGGTTGATGATACCCGTAGGATAGATTATTTTAAACAATATATAGCCGCTGCGGGAAAGGCCAAAAATGAAGGAGTAAAACTAAGTGGCTATCTAGCATGGACGCTCACCGATAATTTTGAATGGTCGGAGGGATACAACGCAAGATTCGGATTGGTACACGTAGATTTTAATACCCAGTTGCGAACTATTAAAAACTCTGGTTACTGGTTTAGAGATTTTTTAAATAACCAATCAGTTGTTTCGTAGATTTGGATATATACCTATTTATGAAGACTATTTTTTTATTGCTATTTTGCTCGTGGTTGTCAACACAAATATTCGGTCAACATACACTTGTTGCCAACGATTTTAAAATACCCGATAGCGGTCGAGTAACTACTTTGTACACCGAGTTTTTGGTGAAAGAAAATAATATAAAAAGAAAACAAATATTTATTGCTAATGGATTTCAGTCGGGTGAGATACAGCTGATTAGAAAAGCCAGAAAACGCCTAGTAGGCTTTGCTTTAACTGCATTGCCAACGCAGCAGGTTGAATTATTTGCTGCGGGTATTGATATGGCAACCTCCATTAAAAAGAAAAGCGATGGGAGTATTACAGCTACTGCGTTATGGAATAAAACCTGGAAGGAAAATCAAGTGTATAAAACGATGGTGACTGCCTTACTCGATAGTGCTACAAAATCTACTATTTATACGGCGTATTTTTTAGAACCCGATTTGCAGCGTTGGAAGTTTTTAGCGGCTTATAAATTAACCAATGACGCAATTGCATTTACCCGTTTTCAACAAACCCTTCTAGGGGTAGATCCTGCCAAAACAAATCCATGGATTCAAACAGAACGTGGCAGGTGGATTGCAATCCAGTCGGGAGATTTCTTTGCCAAGCAGACAGGCGGTGAGCGTCCTGTGGTTGACTGGACGAGAAACACAGATTCTTTGCAGCAAGCTCAGAAAGATTACGCTCAAATTATTAACGCAGTAAAAGCTAAAAGAATTGATACTACAGGCAGTAAAGATGGGGTATATTATAAAATTGTAAAAGAGGGCAAGGGTGCGTTTGTAAAACTTACCGATACGGTTACTGTATTTTACAAGGGTAGTTTATTGGTAGACGATTCTATATTTGATCAAACAAAAGAGAAACCAGCTGTATTTCCGCTGAACCGTTTAATAAAAGGCTGGCAGCTAATTGTTCCGCAATGCAAGATAGGTGGTGTGGTGAAAATTTTTATTCCATCGGCACTAGCTTATTCAATTCGATCAAGAAGCAAAAGCATCCCTCCAAACAGTGTGTTGGTATTTGAAATAGAAGTGGTAGATACAAAATAAGGAAAGTTGAATTGTATTATTATAGCTATTGCTTTGTTCTTTTTTTAAGCAACTTTTTTATGGCATCAATTTCTTTTTGTTGCTGAATATTATAGAGGGTAAGTTCTTCTATTTTTTTTAATAATAAGGCATTCATTTTACCCAAATCCAATCCATCTTTCATTACTTCTTCGGTGGTTTGAATGCCAGGTAAGTGTTTGTTTTTTTGAATGTATTGTTCAAGCTGGGGCAAAGGCATTAAAGAATAATTTTTATGGAAAACATGATCGTACCAGTCCTTAGAATTTTTAATAGCCACTTTAACTTTCTCTGTTAAGATACCCTGCTCTACATAAAGCTTGTACCCATCTACTTGGGTGTTTACGTCGCCAATTTTAACGCGACCTTCATAGGAATCTATAGAGAAAAATTCCCTTTCAATTGCATCGTTTCCTGCTTTGTGACTGATTTTAAATGTTTGAGGTGTTTTTAGTATATCATCCCCAGAAACCCTAGCACCAATAGTCCAGTAGCTCATATTCTTAGGATTGGTAAGATCACCGTTAGAGAACATAATGGAAGGCTCATTTTGTCCCCCCGAAGCCCACTCATTACTGAGTTTTAATAAAATATTTTTTGATCGGGTATTGCCAATCCCTTTTTTAATTTCCAAGGGAGCACCGGGTGTAAGTATGCCAATACCCGCAAAGCCAGATTCTGGAAAAACGTTCTGCGCATCACCAGCAGCGGGAGTGGCAACTGTTTGATTTGTAGCTACGGGCTTAGGTTTGCCACTGGTAGTGGGTCGCTGAGCCTTGGCCGAAAATTGAAACAAGTAGAGGCATATAATAGCACAAGAGAAAACTTTCTTCATAATCGATTTGCTAATTCAGTTCAAAAAACGAAAATAAGCAAAAAAAACTGTGTACAAGCTGCTTATCGGTGGTGGCCTTGTTCCCCATCTTCTTTCTCCTTCTCATAGG
>JANMOT010000051.1:0-24643 GCA_031369485.1 Sphingobacteriia bacterium | reverse complement strand
CCTGCGGCCGTGATGGTTTTATTTTTTACGGCAGTTTCTATTCCCACCGAATTGTATACCAGCAGCAACTGGTCTTTGCTATAGACCAATGTTTCAGGCTGGTAGCCGTAGCGATACATGGTATTGGTATTAAAATAGGCGTGGGTTGTAAATTCCAAATCATTTGCCGTATTTAATATGGAGGTAATATCCAACCCAAATCGATGTGTTTGTTGTGCAAAACGGGGGCCAGAAGCATGCAAAAAATCGCCTTTTAAAGTCGTAATAGACTGCTTGCCATCCCCAAAAGAGAACCTACCTTCTGCTAAAAAACCACTAAAATTCCCAGCTCCCAATTTCAACCGATGGTTGTTTTTCCAAGGCATAGCTGAGTCAACCGGCATAGCTAGGGGGCTCACAGGTATTGGTTGATAGGAGAAAAAAAGGTTAGACGATGGTATTTTATAATTCAACAACAACTTACTAGAATCAATGATGGCAGACGCTGCCGTAAAATTAATTTTAGCGGCATACTGTAGCGATGGTTTGAATGAAGACGTAATTACCACAGTTCTATTCGCCCCAGTATCGGTAGCGCTTACTGTGTTGAATGAAGTGTTTAGATTAGTTCCCAGTTTTGGTATACTTATAAGCGCAGTGCGAGTAGCCACTTTAGAAATTACTTTTTTAACCTGTTTTTTATTTTTTGGTGTTATAACCTGTTTGGTTGTTTTTTTTGCGCGCTTTTTTTTCTGCGCATGCACAGCATGGCTCAAGCAGACTAAACACAATAACCAACAGCATATTTTGAAACATTTATACATGAGTGAGTAACTTTATTGATCTATTGAACTTTATTATTTTTCTCTTTTACCTTAATTGTTTCTGCCAATTTATCAGCAGCTTCTTGTTTTAAAATAGGGATTATTGCATTTTCAGCTACACTTTTAAAAGTAGCTTCTGCATTAAAATAATCTGCTTGCTTAAAATAGATATCGCCTACCAGTATATAACTTTTGGTTACCCATATATCATAGGATGTGAATTTTTTTATCACTTCAAAACATGATTTTTCAGCTTCCGCCAACTTATTCAATTGAAACTGTAATTCTGCAATCCTGTATTGAACCTCAGCTGTTATTGCTGATTTCCCTTTGTTAAGCAGCAACTGATAGGCCACTAGTGCAGTAGGGTAATTATTGGCCAATTGTTCATTTCTAGCAATTACAAAACCAGCCATTAGTTGATCGTCTGAGGCAATTCCTTTCTGCAATAATAATTCAGCGGCATTGGGAGCTGCTTCGGCCCACTGCTGTGTTTTAAAGTTACAACGAAGCAATCCCCGCATTGCTTCTAATTTATTTTCTTGCTGTAAAGCATTTTGCTTCAATAGCGTAAAATATTGGGCAGCATGGGTATAATCTTGCAGGTCAAAATAATAAATGCGAGCAGCTTGCAATGCACTTCTCTCAGCATATTTATTGGGTGCTTTGCTGGCAACAGCGGTATAAAAAGGCAAGGCAGATTGTGGCTTCTGTTGAACAATATTTACTTCTGCCAGAAAATAATTGGCTTCAACAGCATATTTCCCATTGGGATATTTTAGTACATATTCGGTAAAGCCCGACTCCGCTCCTAGGTTGTCTTTTGCCTCATAGCGAATCATAGCAGAGCGATAAGTAATAGAATCTGCTTCGTCTATGCCAACAGATTTACCATTGTTATTCATAAAATCAATATAGGCAGCGGGCTGTTGTTTTTCTACAAAAATATTTCGGATATATTCAATTGCCGTCTCGCTCTCTGCACTATTGGGAAATTGCTTTACCAATATTTTAAACTGATCTAGAGAAGCATCATTTTTGTCGAGGTTAAACAAAGCAATACCCAATTTCTGATAGGCTTGTGGATGCAAGGCAATAGCTTGATTATTATTGACCACTTTATATAAAGGAGGGAGTGCTTTTTCAAAATCTTCATTCGCAAGATGGGTATTGGCAATTTCAATATAACTCTGTGGCAGCATGGCTGATTTTGCATAAGCGGCTTCCAACTGATTTAGTAATACTAGTTTTTCTTGCGACTTGTTTTGAGCCCCTTTAATAATGGCTTTTTGATAAAGTGCATAATCGGCATTTGACCAGTTTTTTTGAATCACTTGTTCATATATTGGCAGTGCCGATCTGTAATCTTTTAGCATAAACCAACAATCTGCAGTCCTTAATATTGCGTCTTTTTCCACATCATTTAAAGCAGTAGTTGCATTTTTATTCACCAATTCAAATTGTTCTTTGGCAGCTTTATAATTTTCTTTTTTTAGGTAACAATAAGCCAAGTTGTAGCGTGCATTAGATGAGTTCACTTCCCCATTTCTTATGGGCGACTTTAAATAATCTATTGAGTAAGCAATGGCTTCATCCGTTTTTCCAGAACGATACGCAAGCTCTGCTTTCCAAAAATTAGCCAAAGGCAATTGGTTAGCGTTATATGACACTGTCATCAGTTGATTCAGTAGCTGTTCTGCTTCGGTTATATGCTGGTCGTTAATCAACTCAACCACCCTACCATAAAGGAGCCGCGGATAAAGCTTCAACGCATTTTCAGAACGAGTATTCCCCAGTTGAGCATAAATGCTTAGGGCATCTTTGTAATTATTGGTATTGGCCAATGTGCTGATGAGCAATTCCCTTGCTTCCAATTGATAGGTAGAAGTTGGATAGGCATTCAAAAACTGTTGAAATGATTTTGCAGCAATATCAAAATAGCTGAGGTCATAAGAAAGTTTTGCATAATGAAAAGCCGATACCTCTTTTTGTACTTTATTGCTGTTATTAGCCGCACAAAACTGAAAAGCATTGCGGGCATTCTGCAAATCACCTGTTTTTAAATAGGCATCTGCTAATAAGTACATGCTATTTTGTTCCAATGAATCATTTGCACCCCCAATCTGCTTAAATCCTTCAATGGCTTTTGTCCATTTTTTTGCTTCATAATAACAATAGGATAATTCATACAGATCTTCCCGCCTCACTTTATTTTTGGCACCCACAAAGGATTCTAGGTAAGGAAGTGCTTTAGAAAATTTGCGTTGTTCAAAAAATATATGACCGACCAATTGTTTCAATTGCAAATCATAATACTGTCCCGTACGCTGTATAGCTTGCTCACCATAAGTCAATGCTTTTTCTTTTTCTCCAGTGAAATAATACAATTCAACCAAATAAAAAGGAACCACCATTTGATAGTCCGGATCTTTCTCTGCAATTAGAAACGATTCAATAGCCGATCCATATTTTTTATTATTGAACTCAAGAAATCCATAGTAATAATTGGCATCTTTATAGTTGGGGTGATTGGGCAATTGTCGAATACTGTTAAAAAGTGGCAGTGCTTTTTCAAATTTTTTGGACACGAAATAAGCATAACCTTGGTGAAACTTCATATTGGCAATCTGAAGATTGTTTAAATTGGCAATATTGGTTTTTTCATAAGCCGAAAGCGCCTCTGAAAATGTCTGCTTACGGTAATAGTATTCTCCAAGATGAAAGGCCATCATTTGAGCATGGGCAACACTTTCCGCTGCATCAATATAAGACTTGGCAAGTTCATCTACGCCAGTTTCATCAATATCCAACGCAGCAATAATATAATAATATTTATTTTCCAACATCAACTGCACGGGCATATTCCCATTCGCTATACCAAGGTTATACAATTGCTTAAATACAGGATAGGCGAGACTTAGCTGCCCTTGTTGGTATAAAATTTTGGCTTGCTTAAATGAAGCATCTGGGTCGTTGTTCAAAAGCGTGAACTGTCCAGCAACAGATGGAGCAAAACCAATCAGTAAAAAAAACGTTATAGGAATAAAGAAACAACGCATGGGCAGGAAATAATTGAGTACAAAGGTTTTTTTATTTATCCAAACAAAGTGGCAAAGGCTTGTTAAAGATAATCCCAGAGTGGTGTAGATTGGAAGAAAGCAGTGCTTTGTGGAAAAACAGGATAAGGTTGTAAGTTTGTCAACAAATAGTGAATATGTACGAATATAATACAATGCTGAGGGTAAGGTACGCAGAAACCGATCAAATGAATATTGTTTACTATGGCAATTATGCGCAGTATTTTGAAGTAGGCAGGGCAGAATGGATTAGGTCGCTCGGATATACCTATAAAAAAATGGAAGAAATGGGCATTCGTATGCCAGTGGTAAAGATGGAAGTAAAGTTTCTCAGGCCCGCCCAATATGATGAATTAATTACCATTAAAACCATATTAAAAGAATTGCCTGCGGAGCATGAAATTACTTTTCACCACGAAGTTTACAATGAAAAAGAAAAATTACTCACCACAGGTAAAGTAACCCTTTATTTTATAAGTGTAGCAACAGGCAAAAGAACTGATATGCCCCAAGATTTAAAGTTGTCATTAACCCCCTTTTTTTACAGCTGATCATGCGAGCTAAAACAATAAGCTGGTAATTTTACAAATAATCAGGACTATGAACCAAAAAATATATGCTTCCATCATCACTATTGGTGATGAATTATTAATAGGACAAGTAATAGATACCAATAGCAGTTGGATTGCACAGGAATTGAATAAAATTGGGATTGCTGTAAAACAACGGGTAGCGGTTGGAGACACTAGCAGTGATATTATTCATGCACTTGATGAGGCAAAACAGCAAGCATCAATTGTATTAATTACGGGCGGGCTGGGACCTACGGCGGATGATATTACCAAGCCATTATTGTGCGATTATTTTCATGGAAAGATGGTGGTGCATCAACCAACCCTAGATCATGTAACCCATATTTTTGAGCAGGTGTTGAAAAGACCTATGATTGAGCGCAATGCCAAACAAGCCGACGTGCCAGATACTTGCACCGTGCTTAAAAATGAAAGAGGTACAGCACCGGGTATGTTGTTTGAGCAAGATGGAGTGATTTTTATTGCCATGCCTGGCGTACCTCATGAAATGAAATGGATCATGGAACACCATGTGATTCCAATGATTCCACAAAAATTCAATACTGGTTATATTCAACATAGAACCTTACTAACAGCAGGTATTGGAGAATCATTTCTAGCCGAATTGATAAAAGATATTGAACAACAATTGCCAATATATATTAAGTTGGCATACTTGCCCAATTATGGTATGGTTCGTTTAAGGCTAACAGCTTGGAGCAACGATGAAGCCCTGTTGCAAAAAGATTTAGACCATTATTTCAGTCAATTAAAAGCAGCAGTCGAGCCATATTTGGTAACCGATATTGATCAGCCAATGGAGGTAGTGGTGGGGAATCTTTTAAAAGAAAAAAACGCGACTGTAGCCACTGCCGAAAGTTGTACTGGCGGGTATATAGCCCACCTTCTCAGTATACATCCAGGATCCTCTAATTTTTTTAAAGGAGCCGTAGTAAGCTATGCCAATATCATTAAAGAAACTATGTTGAATGTACCCCACGAAACCCTTATAACCGTGGGGGCTGTAAGTGAGGAAACGGTACTGCAAATGGCCCAACAGGTAAGGGTATTGATGAATACAGATTATGCCATTGCAGTAAGTGGCATCATGGGACCGGGTGGAGCTACCGATGAAAAACCAGTGGGACTGGTATGGGTTGCCGTGGCAGATAAAACACGGGTGCAGGCGAAATCATTTCATTTCAGATTTGATAGGAGGCGAAATATTGAATTAACAGCCACAAATGCGCTCAATATGCTAAGGGGTATCATTGTGGAAAATAGTTGAACAAGTATAGTAGATAGAACAGTATATTTGTTGATTAGTAGTGAATTGCATATGCAAATTCAAACTATCTAACAGTTCAAATAAATACCGGATTACCCACGTTAAACAGTAGTACAGTATGGCAATAGCTGAATTGGTGATGCCCAAATTGGGCGAAAGTATTATGGAAGCAACCATTCTTAAATGGTATAAGAATGTAGGCGACTTTGTTAAGCTTGACGAGACTGTGTTAGACATTGCGACTGACAAAGTTGACAGTGAAGTTCCGTCCACATACGAAGGCATCATTAGAGAAATTTTATTTAATATAAATGATGTTGTACCTATCGGGACTGTAATTGCACGCATTGAAGTAGCCAGTGCTGCTGCAACTGTTGCCCCAAGCCCTGCGCCTGCCGCTCCTATAACAATACCAACTGTTTTAACTGCTATGCCCTCACCTGCACCAATAGTTGAAGCACCAATAGTTGAAGCACCAATAATAATACCACCAACAGCACCTGTGGTTGAAATGTCTACACCACCCATACCCGAAGTTCCATACACGCCCTCTGCCCCAGTAATTGAATTAATGGTAAAGCCAGCTTCAAACAGATTTTATTCGCCCTTGGTTTTAAATATTGCCAATAGTGAAGGTATTAGTTTGAGTGAATTAGAACGGATTCCCGGGACTGGCAACGATAACCGTGTTTCTAAAAGAGATATTTTACAGTATGTTGTAGATAAAAAAGCAGGAAGAATTCCAGTATATCAACCTGCACCACAACAACCAGTATATCAACCTGCACCACAACCGATACCAGTTGTTGCAGCACCCATTATTACGGCACCAGCACCTATTGCGGCGGCTGTGGTTCCTGACGCATTACCAATACCACCACCACAAGTTGCTACACCAGTAGCTGAAACTGCACCGCTACAAGTACCAGCACCTGCAATTGCGGCCATACCAGTTACGATACCTGAGCCAGTAAGTATACCAACTGCACCAACTACACCTATTATGGCTACAGTACAAGCAGCATCTATTTATACTGCGCCTACTGAAATAGCACCCAATCCTATTACGCCATCAATTCCTCCATATACTCCACCAGTAACCAGTTTACCTGTGGCCAATAAAGAAATAATACCATCGGGCATCATCCCCGATCCTTCGGCTATTGTATTAACTGGAGCTACCGAAATTATTGAGATGGATCGTATGCGTAAGCTTATTGCCAAACATATGGTAGAGAGCAAACATACCAGTCCCCACGTTACCAGCTTTGCCGAAGCGGATGTAACCAATATGGTTTTATGGAGAGAGAAAATAAAAAAAGAATTCGAACAAAGAGAAAGTACTAAACTCACTTTCACACCCATATTTATAGAATGTATTGCCAGCGTAATTAAGCGCTTCCCTTATATTAACTGCTCATTAGATGGCGACAAAATCATACTGAAAAAAGACATTAATATTGGTATGGCCACCGCATTGCCCTCTGGTAACTTAATTGTCCCCGTTATTAAAGGAGCGGATCAGATGAATATAGTGGGACTAAGTAAGGCAGTAAACTCACTTGCTGATGCAGCCAGAAATGGTCGCCTAAAGCCAGAAGATACTACTGGCGGCACTTTCACACTTACCAATGTAGGTAGTTTTGGTAGCTTAATGGGAACTCCCATCATCAATATGCCTCAGGTAGCCATTATGGCGGTAGGCATTATTAAGAAGCGCCCAATGGTGATTGAAACACCAGAAGGTGATACCATTGCTATCCGTCATATGATGTATTTGTCTCTCAGCTACGATCATAGAATTGTAGATGGAAGTATTGGCGCCAGCTTCTTATCAGAAGTTGCCAAAGAGTTCGAGAAATGGGACATCAACAAACAATGGTTCCATTACTTATAAAGGCCAATCAATGATGAAAAGATATTTTAAAAAAGCCTTCCTCTGGATGGCTTTTTTTGTTTTTTGCACAACCAATACTAATGCCCAAACCCCTGGACTCGGCACTTGGAATGTAGCCACAGGTAGGTATACCATTAACGCTAAATGGAATGTTTTTTTTGAAACACAACTTCGTTCGCAGCAAGCTTATCACCATTTCAATTACCACGAATACAAAGGAGGTATTGGATACAACTTCCCACAAAAAATAAGTCTCGTTGCTGCTATGGGGCATTATACTACTTACCAGCCCGATGGCGACTTTAAATCCCCCGTAATAAACAGTGAATTTAGGCTGTGGCAACAACTTATACTCAATAATTATCTCTCTCGCGTAAAGCTGGAACACCGTTATCGATTTGAACAGCGATTCACAAGCAGTGGATACAGAAATAGATTTCGTTACAGACTAAACGCTATCATTCCCATTAACAAGCCCGTAGTTGAAAATAATACTTGGTATCTGAGTTTTTCTAATGAGATTTTTTTAAGCAATAGGGGCAATTTTTTTGAGCAAAATCGGTTGAGTATATTGGTAGGTTACGATATCAACGATCTTCTTACGGTTCAAACAGGATTGGTAAATCGGTTTGACTATTTTGGTGCTGGCAAAGAACAGTGGAAAAATTTTTTACAAACCACCCTACTATTTTCCTTTAATGAAGGTAAATCTGGAAGGGAAAGACATCCCAGTCAAGTAGATTAACCCCACTCCTTTTGTTTGTTTATTAATGATTATTCTGCTGTAAAAAAAGAGAACAGCGTAGTGCCATAATTCCTCACAAAAGAAAAGCCTTCAAACTTTTCGTAGGCATTTCGAGGGGTATGTTCCAACACAAAAAAGCCACCGGGTGCAATTAATTTTCTGCTAGCAATCAGCTTGGGTAATTCATCAATAGATCCCAGTGCATAAGGTGGCCCAGCAAAAATAAAATCGTATTGATTGGTGCAGGTCTGCAAAAACACAAAAACATCTAATTTCAGTAATTGCATATTTTTAATACCCAGCATATCGGCATTCTTGCAAATAAAGCCATGCATCATAGGATCTTTCTCTACAATGGTCAAACCCGTTGCACCACGAGACGCAAGTTCATAGCTGATACAACCAGTGCCCCCAAATAAATCCAAAGTAGTAATGCCATCAAAACTCATCCTGCTTTGGAGTATATTAAAAAGTCCCTCTTTTGCAATATCAGTGGTTGGCCGCGTATTAGGCATATTTGCCGGGGGATGTATTTTTCTTCCACCCCACTGTCCGGAAATAATCCTCATACCGATAATTTATAAAATGGTGTAAAATAATAATTGGGATACTCTAATAGTACGGTACTAAAAATACCAGTAGGTTGAAGAATGTCCAATTCAAAATGGGTGTATAAATTTTTCAATTGCTTGTACAGATCAGCATCCATATCAAGCATCCCACTAAATTCCAGCACAGCAGTAGTAGGATCAATAGCAAATTGTTGGGTTGCTCTTAACACAAAATACATGGCATCTTCAGCAGTAATAAATTTAAAGGTCTGCACCATTTGCAGTCGCCCCCCCTTCCATATAGCCAATATAAAATGTTGCGTGTAGCACTGTATTTTAACAAATTGTTCCTGCACAATATCCCTACTCATAATATCATTCAGCAAAGAAGAATATACATGTGCAGTCTGAAAAATAATAAATTGTCTACTCAGTAATTCCGACAATGATTTTCTAATTCGGTAAGCATTGATGAAAACTTTTGTACTACTCAGCTTTTCGTACTTCACTTCCATCCGATTGCTTTCTCCGTAAATAAGATTCAAGTAATCTTCAGCAGAAGTTGCAGTCAAGTATTTCTCCGGCACCAACACTGCCTCAACGGTATTGAAATAGCAGGTAACCTGTTTAAAAGTTTGGTTGAATAATTTGGAGAGGGTTTTAATCTCATAAAATATATCATTCCAATCTTCATTGGCATCTTTTTCTAGACTAAAGAGTTCAAAAGCTACAACCAGTCCGCTCTCGATTGATTTGGACATGCACATCAATTCCTGCTCATCCAACTCAATAAAGAGCTGAAATGCAGAACCACTGATGGAATCCTCCTGATAAAAACCTGCTTTTTTAATGGCCATTCACGCTAATTACGTTGCAATAATATATAAAAAAGCATTAACGAACCAAGATAGATGCAGCTCACCCTTCAAAATACTAACTTTGCACTTCATTATGAGCAGTAACAATTCAATGAATTTGAAGATCGACACAGGCAATATGCAAATTCTTCGTATTGCGCTGCCCATTTCTGCTTCCATTATAGTTCCACAACTAAATTTTATCACCAACAATATTTTTCTGGGAGGTTTGGGGCAAAAGCAACTGGGCATTGCGGGAATTACTGGGGTTTATTATTTACTATTTGCTGTAGTCGGAAATGGATTAAACAATGGTTTACAGGCATTAATTTCAAGAAGGGCTGGGGAAAACAGAATAGATGAAATAGGAACCCTTTTTTGGCATGGCGTAAGAATTGCAATGGTATTTGCCCTTTTGGGTATATTACTCACTTGGTTGGTAGCTCCCATTGTACTAAAATGGTCGCTTCACGATGAAGAAGGCATTCAAATGGCCATTCACTTTTTGTACATCAGAATTTTGGGGCTACCCATTTTGTACATCTATCAAATGCGGAATGCGCTATTGGTGGGCATCAACCAAAGCAAATTGCTGATACTGGGAACTGCATCTGAAGCAGTGGTGAATGTGTTTTTCGATTATGGTTTTATTTACGGCAAAATGGGTATGCCCAACCTAGGTTTCAATGGCGCAGCCTATGCTTCTATCATTGCTGAGTTTGCAGGTTTGTTTGCCGTATTTCTGGTGATAAGATTCAATGGCATTAGTAAAAAAATGCAGATTTTTAAGAAGGTGACTTATCAAAAAGCATATACCCAATTAATATTAACACAATCTTACCCACTTATTTTACAGCACCTTATCAGTATTATGAGCTGGGAATATTTTTATATTCTTATTGAGCACCATGGTGCAAGAGATTTAGCTATTTCCAATACCATGCGCAACCTATTTGGTTTTTTCGGGTGCTTTACTTGGGCATTTGCCGCTACAACCAATACCATGGTGAGCAATGTAATAGGGCAGGATAAAAAAGAAGCTGTAATGCCTTTGATTTACCGAATTCTTAAATGGAGCATTGGTTTTGCTGTGGTAGTTTTTATATTCTTAAACCTATTTCCTAGGGCTTTTCTAGGTATATACGCACAAGGGGAAGATTTTATCACCGCCGGCATTCCTGTACTTAGAATTGTATCGTTCGCTATGATTTTAATGTCAGTAGCCGTAGTATGGGTAAGTGCCGTAACGGGGACAGGCAATTCAAAAATGAATCTTTACACAGAAATTTCTACTATTGTTTTTTATATGCTATACGTATACATCGTGTTGGAAAAAATGAATCTGTCCATTACTTGGGGATGGGGAAGCGAATGGTTGTATTGGGCCATCATGTTTATTCCTTCATTCTGGTATATGAAAAGCGATAGATGGAAAAAGATGATTATTTAGCCTTTGAGCTGGTTCACCAAATCAATATACTGCTGCATAGCAGCTTCATTGGTTAGTCCCTTAAGTTTAGCCCAAGCTTCATGCTTAAATTTGGCCACAAAATCGAAGGCGTTGGCGGGACCATCCTGCTCATTGTCACCTTCTGTAGCTTGCTTAAAGAGTCCATATAATTTTAATAAAATATCATTATCAGGCTTTTGAAGCAAGGTTTTGCTGTTGGCTACAGCTTGTTGAAATAAGTCGGTTAAATGCATAAATATTTATTGTAATGATGCGAGTAAATTGGCTGCTGCAGTTTTAAGGGCTGCATCATCCGCAGTTCTAGTAGGCAATTTAACTACTTTCTCCAATAGTTCAATGGCTTTGGCGGGTTGATGATTTTCTTTGTATGCTTTTGCCAGATCCAGTTGATTGGCTACAAAATAAGGAGCCAGCGACTTACACTTTTCCATATACAAAATAGCTTTATCCAGGTCGCCATCGGGTAGGCCACCATAAAATAGTTTCACAGCAGCTTTTTTGAAGCCAGATAAAGTAACCATCTCATAATGCCATTTGCCCAATGTATAATTGCCTTTGGCGTGATTTGGATTCAGAGAAACAGCTTTATCAGCGTATAGTTTTACGTCTTTCACCAAGGCCACGATTCTTTTATTCTCGGTCTCCACGTCCGTCAACCTGCCACAGGCCATTGCCATTGCATAGTTGGCATCGGCATTATTGGCATCAGCGGCAATTGCTCTCTTTGCATAAGCCAATGCCGATTCGTAGAATAAGCGGGTATCATTGCTTTTTGGTGACCTTGAACCATTGGATACAGCCAGCTCAGCCGCTTTCACCAATGCCTTAATATTGGCAGGTTCTGATACCAATATCTGCTTGTATTTTTCCAGTGCATCGGCTTCTTTTTGAACCTTTTCTAAATTATCAGCTTCTTTAAAAAGCAGGGCAATATCTTGGGCTGATAGCAACTGAGACTTGTAAAAAAGCACCGTAAATAACAATAAAAATCGCAACCGCATTATTTGTTTCTTTTAAGTTCAAAAGATACTCCTAATCGCCCCCTAAATTGTTCAATGGGAGGACGAACCTTATCAATGGAGATGAATACTTGTTCAGCAAGAGAAAACTGTGCCAAAATAGCAATAGCGATATCCGTAGCCAGTGTTTCTAGTAAAGCGGTTGGTATGGACATGCGCTTTTTAACAAGTCCGTAAACATCTACGTAGTTGATGGTATCTTTAATATAAAGTACTGGCAAGGAAGCAGGCGTAAATCCTACTTCAATATTTACTTCAAAATCATTACCCAATAAGCGCTCTTCTTCATAAATTCCGTGGAATGCAAAGAAGTAGAGTTTGCTAAGGTGAATTTTCATCATATATCCTTGGTTAACAATCTAGCATTTTATTAAAATTCCGCAATACCCTAGTGCCCTTTTGCAGTAAGGTAACGTTCTGCATCTAGTGCCGCCATACAACCACTTCCGGCTGCAGTAACTGCTTGCCGATAGTTTTTATCTTGCACATCCCCTGCTGCAAATACCCCTTCAATATTTGTTTTGGTGGTGCCAGGTTGGGTTAAGATATAACCTGTTTCATCCATATTAATCCATCCGTTGAAAATATGGCTATTGGGTTGGTGACCAATGGCTACAAAGAATCCACTTACTGGAATATCTTGTGTTTGATGGGTCTTGCTATTTTTTATGCGTACTGCTTCTACTTTCTTCTCTCCTAAAATTTCATCTGTATCGGTATTCCAATATACTTTAATATTCGGTGAGGCCAATACCCTATCCTGCATCACTTTGCTGGCTTTCATTTTATCTTTCCTTATAAACATATGAACCGTTGTGCATAGTTTACTCAAATACAATGCCTCTTCCGCAGCGGTATCCCCAGCACCTACAATGGCTACTTCTTTTCCTTTAAAGAAAAAACCATCGCATACGGCGCAAGCACTTACGCCAAATCCATTCAATCGCTCTTCACTGGGTAATCCCAACCATTTTGCAGAAGCACCTGTGCATATAATGACTGAATCGGCGTGTATTTCTTTTTCTTCATCAATCCAAACCTTAAACGGAATAGCACTAAAGTCAACTTTTGTTGCCAGTCCATACCGTATATCTGTCCCCATTCTTGCAGCCTGTTTTTCAAAATGAATCATCATTTCTGGGCCTTGAATGCCATCGGGATAGCCGGGATAATTCTCAACTTCGGTAGTAATGGTTAATTGCCCCCCTGGCTGAATACCTTGATAAAGCAATGGTTTCATATTGGCACGCGCTGCATAAATAGCGGCTGTATAACCTGCGGGACCAGACCCGATAATTAATACTGATACTTTTTCTATTACTCCTTGTTCCATAATCCAATTTTTTTGGTCAACAAATGTATTGTTCAACGGCATAACCACGTGAATGATTTTTCACCATCTTATTTTATTTGGGGATAATAATACGCCGATACTGTGACCCATACCCACAGAATGCGCCCAATGCACCATTATTAATATTTCCTGTTACTACTCCAGGAGCTGAGAAAGGATTACCAATAGATTGGAAAGTAAATTCCCATGTACGCCAGAAATCAAAACTGGCTTTATCAATATTACTCATCCTGACTGTAACAGTGTCTCCGCTTTTAAAAAAGCCGAAATTCTCTCTTTCAAGTATCCGATTTTTATCTACGCCTTTATCAACATCGGTATTGTATGTTTTTCCGTCAATCACGTCATCGTCGTAAACGCTGTTGAAGCCGGGTAGAAAATCTTCACTATTCACTTTGGTAAAATAACGGATATAATTGCCCAATCCTGGAGGATCAGTGATCCTAGCCATTAATACCCGAAAACTATCATTCACTGGTCTATTCGGAACAGGTTTCCACCAAAGTGAATCAACTTTCTTGGTAATATTTGGAATGGTGGTACTGCTATTGTAAAGTTTGCCCCCCGTTTCAATTGTAAGGCGGTATGTTTTCCCCTCCACTCCCAAAAGCACACCTGAAGGGTCAGCCGGATCATTGGTATAGAAAGCATAACGGATTGCATTAGCAGAACGAAATTCAAAGTAACGGAGTGTATGTTTTTTAGTGCCGTCGAAAATATTTACGATGGCATTTTTTACAAATGAATTAAATAATGCAGCAGTATCAATGGTAGAAAAATAATTGAGTGAATTAGAAAGTACAACAATGGGAGGTCGACCATTTTCAATTTCTGCGTCCACCACCAATTTGGGTTCCTGTTGCAATGGTTCAAAAGTTATGTCTTTCTCGCAACCCAACAATATCACCAGCCCCATCAGTGTGAACAATATCCTTTTTTTAATAAACCAACCCATGATTTTGAGTTATAAAAAATGAATCAAGAACGCCCCCTCTGTTGAATGGAGGAGGCGCAAAATAAAATAAACCAGTATTCTTCCAGTAGAAGAATTAACCTAAATATGCTTTCAGCGCATTGCTGTATCTCGCTTTTTGCAAACGTTTAATAGCACGTTCTTTAATTTGACGAATTCGCTCTTTAGTAAGATCATACTTCATCCCAATCTGTTCAATAGTTACTCCGTTCTCACCATCCAATCCAAAATATGCATTCACAATTTCAGCTTCTCTTGGGCTGAGTGATTTTAATACCCTGCGTATTTCTTCTCTCAAAGAATCTTTCATCACATCTTCATCAGTATCATCAGAACCTTCTAGCAAATCGCCCATGGCAACATCTTCTGCCTCATGCACGGGTGCATCTAATGAAGTGTGACGGGTATTACTTTGGAAGATATTGTTGATTTCGGTTTCACTCATCTCCAAAATTTCTGCCAACTCTTCGGTAGACGGTTCACGTTCATGCTCTTGCTCAAATGCCATATAGGCTTTATTGGCTTTATTGTAAGTGCCAATTTTATTCTGGGGTAAACGAACCAAGCGACCTTGCTCTGCCAAAGCTTGTAGAATGGACTGGCGAATCCACCATACTGCGTACGAAATAAATTTAAATCCTTTGGTTTCATCAAAACGTTGAGCTGCTTTAATCAACCCTAAATTCCCCTCATTAATCAAATCACTGAGCGATAACCCTTGGTGCTGGTATTGTTTTGCAACAGATACTACGAAACGCAAATTCGCTTGAACCAATTTATCCAATGCCCTTTGATCGCCCATTTTAATCTTTTGCGCCAAAGTAGTTTCCTCTTCGGGGTTGATCATAGGGATCTTAGAAATTTCCTGTAAATACTTTTCTACTGCCTGTGAATCTCTGTTGGTAATCTGGGTAGCGATCTTGAGTTGCCTCATATTGGTATATTGCTTTTAAAAATAACGAGTATATGATCTAAATTGTTATGAAAACGCTGGATTTACATGAAAATTTTCTTGTATGGCGTAAAATGGCGAAAGTACGATTATAGAAGCAATTTAACGACTCTCTGTTGAAAAAACTTGATAAAATAGATAAAAATAGTAATATTATGTCTATTCAGATAAAGATCAACAATTATTTTATTAGAGGCAACTGGTCGCTTCCCCACTAATTATTTGTTAAATAACTTAGCAAAACAAGGTATTTCAGCCAATGCACAAACCCATATATATATAAGAATGGTTGTTCATTTGAATATTTCGCCCGATTTGGTAGCCCAAACCATTAGGTTATTCAGTGCTTATAAGTATCTTCATCGGCCAAAAAAACGCTGCCTTAAAATATATGCTACCAAGAATTAATCCTACAAGTACACAAGCCTGGTTTCTATTAAAAAAACATTACGAAGTTGAAATGAATCGTCGCCATATGCGCGATCTTTTCTCAAATGATCCTGAACGTTTTCAAAAATTTTCGCTTTGCCTCGATCAGCTTTTATTTGATTATTCTAAAAATATCATCAATCCCAGAACCATGCAACTGCTGTTGCAACTGGCAGATGAGTGTAAACTGAAAGATTCCATTCACGATCTTTTTGCTGGTATTAAAATAAACGAGACCGAACATCGTGCCGTATTGCATACTGCGCTGCGTAATTTTTCCGATACGCCTATTTTGGTAGAAGGTAAAGACATTATGCCTAAAATAAGAAAAGTACAACTGCAGATGAAGGCTTTTTGCGAGCAGATTCATGGTGGCAATTGGCTGGGCTATACGGGTAAAAAAATTAAGTATATCGTAAATATTGGTATTGGAGGAAGCGATCTTGGTCCCGTTATGGTTACCGAAGCCCTCAAACCTTTTTGGGTAGAAGGCATAGAGTCCTATTTTGTGAGTAATGTAGATGGTACGCATATAGCCGAGACCCTTAAAAAAATCACCCCCGACGAAACCCTTTTTCTGGTTGCATCCAAAACATTTACCACCCAAGAAACAATGACCAATGCCCATACTGCAAGGGCTTGGTTTCTAGCGCATGCCAAAGAAGAAAAATTCGTTGCCAAACATTTCGCTGCCCTCAGCACCAATGAAAAATCGGTGACTGAATTTGGTATTGACAAGGCCAATATGTTTGAATTCTGGGACTGGGTAGGTGGTCGCTATTCGCTCTGGAGTGCCATTGGCTTGTCCATTGCCCTCACCATTGGGTACGAAAATTTTGAAGCATTACTAAAAGGTGCTGAATTGGCCGATGAACATTTTAGGAAGGAAAAGCTGGACAAAAACATTCCTGTCATCATGGCTTTATTGGGTATTTGGTACACGAATTTTTTTGGGGCTCAAAGTGAAGCCATCCTTCCTTATGATCAATATATGCATCGTTTTGCCGCGTATTTTCAGCAGGGCAATATGGAAAGCAATGGGAAAAGTGTTGACCGCAATGGCAATCCCGTAAATTATAGTACGGGGCCTGTTATTTGGGGTGAACCTGGCACCAATGGCCAGCACGCATTTTACCAATTAATTCACCAAGGAACGCCCTTAATTCCCTGTGATTTTATTGCGCCTGCTTTCAGCCACAATCCTTTGGGTGATCACCATGCCAAACTACTCTCTAATTTCTTTGCACAAACAGTAGCACTGATGAATGGCAAGTCAGAAAATGAAGTAAAAGTAGAATTCATGAAAGCTGGCAAGAATGAAGATGAGATTAAGCGCCTCACTCCTTTTAAAGTATTCCCGGGTAATAAACCCACCAATTCATTGTTGCTGAAATCTATAAACCCAAAATCTTTGGGCATGTTGATTGCTTTATATGAGCACAAAATTTTTGTGCAGGGCATTATCTGGAATATTTTTAGTTACGACCAATGGGGTGTTGAATTGGGCAAGCAATTGGCCAACCAGATTCTACCAGAATTATTAACTGAGGAAAAGGTAACGAGTCACGACTCCTCTACCAATGGACTTGTAAATGCTTATAAATATTTTATTCAAGGCAATTAGCATTACCATAATTTAGTGGGGCACCAATCACCGAATTTATTACCCAATAAAAAACCAATAAGTATTTCATGGGTACCCTTGCTTACTGTATTAAGCTGTGAGGTCTGTATATCGTAGGAGTACCCAATATTGATATTATTGTTGAGGTTAACGCCCATCATGGCTGCAAATCCATCTTTATACCGATAGGAAGCCCCTAACCATAAAATATCTTGGTATTGAAATTTTGCGTTCAGGTCGAACCCGATGGGCAATGGGCTGATATATCTTATAAGGGCGGAAGGCAAAAAGCTAATGTCCTCCGATATGGGCATTCTATAACCAGCACTTAAAAACAAATGTGGCACCAGCTTACCTTTTGTAAGCGAGACTAGGTTATCAGAAAAAGCCACATTTTGGGGAATGATTTGTTGGGCAGATAAACCCACAAAAAAATCCCTTGAGTAAAGCCATAAGCCAGCACTGATATCAGGCTTTAGTCGATTAATTAATCCACTACCTGCCACAGCAGGATCAACGGTAGTCCCACCAAAATTCAGTTTAGAAGCGTCGAGGCTCAGATTGGTAAACCCTGCAGAAAACCCCGCTGATAAGTTCATAGTGGGAGATAACCCTAGGTGATATGCATAAGTTCCATAAGCAGCAAAACGGTTGAGTGGGCCTGTTTTATCGTTCATGATTGTAAAGCCAACACCTTGGTGTGGATCAGCCGCTGTATAATCTCGCCAATATGCTTGACCCCTTGGATTCTGCCCCCTTGCCCTAAAGCTGGTTGCTGATTCTCTTTCATAATCGCTTTTTTTTAAGGGGCCGTGAACCGTAATATAAGTGGTTACTGGTGCGTCTTGTAATCCTACCCATTGCATACGGTGACTTGCTTTAATATCCCAATAGTTCTCAATTCCAGCAACGGCAGGGTTGATGATATAATTATTCATGATGTATTGGGTATAATAAGGCCGCTGTTGTGCCAACGCATTCAACCCTAACAAAATAAATAAGCCGTATAAAATTAAAACTTTATTCATTTTATAAAACGATGGTTATAGATCCAGTAATTTTATTTCTACCATTTTTAGGATCTACAATATAATAGTAAGTCCCAATTGGAAGTGGTTTACCGTTTAATTTACCATCCCAATCTACGGAATATTCAAAACTGCTGAATACCACTTGTCCATATCTATTAAAAACTTGTACCGTAGCACCTGGATAGCTTTCTAGGTATTGAATGCGCCACCGATCATTAATTCCATCACCATTGGGAGAAAATGCGTTGGGAACCACGGGTGCTAATAATAGTTTTATAAAGATTGTATCTGTAACCGTGCAGCCACCAATACCTGTTAAGTTTAGCCGATAAGTAATATCAGCTAAGGGGGAGGTTTTGGGGATGGAGTCGATTGGATTGTTTAAATAAGTGGGCGGCGTCCATAAATAAGACAAATCAGATCCATAAATATATTGTGGTTTAATAGCGGCAGTGCCACCTTCTAGAACATTTATTTTCGGTCCCAAAATAAGCTTGGGATAGGGATGCACAATAATTGTTTTAGAAACAGTATCACTCACACAACCCTGTCCATTAAAAAAGAAATAACTGATATTAAAAGAACCAGAATCGGAAAAAGTATTAATGGGATTTTTTAGGGAAGACAATTTACCATCCCCAAAATTCCAACGCCAAGTATTAGGCGGGCTGCTGATGCCATCACCCAAATCGGTAAACCTAATGGAATCTCCGAGACAAATAGCAGCCGCAGATATATTGAAATTGGCTTTAGGCCAAGGGTAAATGGTATTAAGAACTCTAGTAAGAGAATCTGTGCAACCATCTTTACTGGTTATTTTAAGTTTTACATTGTAAGGTCCTAATGCAGTGTATTTATGGGTAGGGACTTTTAACAGCGATGGGGTGGGATCATTGGGATTACCAAAATTCCAAGTATAGCTAAAAAGCGCATCTGAGCCATCGGCTATTTTACTAGTATTGGTAAAACTACCTCTCCCATCTGGTAGGCAGATAATGGGGAGGCTGAAAGCGGGTTTGGGTAAATCTTTGGTAATAACGGGTTGGGTGTTGATGGTACTGATACAACCACTGTCAGTTACAACGGAAAGGGCGACAGTATAATTTTTAGCCGTATCAAACCTATGGGTGAAAACAGCGGCAGAATTGCGGTTCTCGGTTTTGCCATCCCCAAAATCCCATTTGTACTGGGTGATATTACTAAAATTAGCCAGAGAGCTATCGGTAAAAGGGATATTATTTTTTTCACAGAGGGGATTACTTACGCCCCATTTGGCAATGGGAGAAGGCCAAACAGTGAGGGGCTGAAAAGCAGCGTCGCGGCAACCAGCTGTATTTACCACCAAATATTTAAGGGTGTCATTACCAATGCCAGTGGTGACAGGATTTAATAATCCTCTTTCACTTATTCCTTTGCCGTAGTAATTACCAGCGGCCGTTAATGCAGAACTAAAACTACCTTGGTTGAGTTGCCTTGGCGCAGCATCGAAACAAATATCGCGGATATCGGAGAAAGATGCTTTGGGGGCATTGTTAATGGCTATGACTTGTTTAATACTTTTTCTACAAGTAGAAGAATTACCAGAATAAGCCACCAAACTAATGGTAAAATCTTTTGTTGTCGGTGCTTGGAAGTTAGCATACAGATTACTGTAGAAATTATTGGTCGTAGGATTTTCGTCTCTGAAATTAATCTGGGGCTTGGATAAAGTATCCCAAAAAATATCTAGTCGTGTAATAACGCCGAAGTCAACTGTTGAGAGATTCTTGATTCGTATAGAGTCATTGCTGCACAATGAATTAGCTTGTTGCACTTCAAATTTAGGTATAGGTATACTTCCATTTACAGTGAATGATTTACTGAGTGCTGCAACACATCCATTATTGGAAGTTAATTTTAAACTAACCGTATAATTGTCTGATTTTTTATAAGAGGGATTCGGATTTTTTATGATACTGGTAGAAGGTATAGGAGCTGGAACAATTGCCGGAACACCTGCATTTAAGTTCCATTGGTAAGTAAATAATGCTTCGCTCCCATCAGCAATTTTACTGGTGTCCTGAAAAGGGGCTGCGGCATCGGCCAAGCAGACTTCTGGTAATATAAAGCCGACTTCGGGTAGCGGGTTGATTTTAAAACCAGGCATACGGAAAGTATCACTGATACAACCCGTATTAGATTCTGTAACCAAGTAAACATTTTTAGTCCCCCAACTGGTATAAGCAAAACTTTGGGCAGTATTGGCATTAACGGTAGCTACGCCAGCACCATTATCTAGGTTCCACCTCCATTGGGCAATGGTATTGGGAGTAGAACCAGCAACAATGGTAGAAGCATCTGTGAAAGTGATGGATGATTTTTCGCAGAGAGTGGTAGGCACAGTAAAAGCGGCGATGGGTTTGTGGGATACTTTAATGTCTTTTGTAACGCTAGCAACACAGCCATAATCGGTAATGGCGGTTAGTTTAGCTGTATAAATACCAGCAGTGGCAAATATTTTATTTGGGTTTTGAAGGCTTGAAGTAGAAGCATCACTAAAAGTCCAGTTCCATTTTACAATCGGTCTACCAATACCGTCGGATGCATCTGTGAAAGCGATTTGGTTATTAATACATCCATTACTGGTGATATTAAAATTAGCAGTAGGTGGATCGTTTACGATCACATTGTCAGTAATTTCTTGTTCATTTGAGTTACTACAACCGTCAGATTGGGGTAAATCTGAGGTAGTTGTTATTTTGACTGGGAAACTGCCTCGAGTATTATAAGAATATAATTGGGAAAGTCTATACTGGTAATAGTTTTTCCCATTTGTAATATAAGTAGAATCAAATCCTGTTGGAGATGGATTGTAGGTAATACTTCTTGAACCAGTTAATGAATCACTTCCCCCCATATCAACTACAATTTTATTGGGCTTATAGGTGAGTGCTAAATTAATATTAAAAGAAGTGTTGGTACAAGTTGCCGAGTAAGTTACGTTTGTGGAAGAGAATTGATTTTTTAGTGTAATGGGAGGATTTAGGTCGATTATATTGGTACCTGCATTGTAGCCATAGCTTTCGAAGCTCCCCAGACCATAAGCTAAAGCTATAAATCCACTATCGGCCTTAATATTATGACTTGGGTTTGTATTAGTACTATTCGTTACATTCTCTTGCAAATAGGAATATTCTGAATTAGGAATTGGAATCCAATTTGCATTAGGTATGGCTCCATCAATTTTCAAACTTCCTGTATTTACTGTCTTCATCAATACATTTAAATAATGAACCGTTATATTAGTACTAGGAGGGGTTAGATCTCTCCTAGCTGAAACAACTGTGACATTATTGATGGTTTGCTCCAACGGATTAATGGTTATTATTTCAGGATCTCCTAATGCTTTATTATCACAAGTTTGAGATGTCATGTATTGAACAACCAAAATTGGCTTATCCGAGGTAATAATATTAGGTTGAAAATTTTTAAATTCATAAAAGCTGTTCGCAATCAATGAGTTCAAAGAAATAGGGTTGCCATTTAATACAACTTGGGTTGAAGGATCTTTCACAATTATGCGATATATATCATTAAGTTTATTGGCGAAGGGAGCGGTTATATAGTTACGCCCCCAAGCATTGGAAGGAAACACTTGTTGAAACAAGTTATCTCCTCCACTTGCACCTACGCAATCAAAAGATGTCCATGACGACCCAGTAAACACTGCAATAGCATTACAACTAGATGTGGGCGTTGCTATACTCCTAATAGTTGAGCCAGTAAGATCTTGCGTAGACTGAATCTGATATACATCTCCCTTATTTAAGTTTATCTGGAAAGCTATACCAGCAGGTCTTACCGGATTTCCTGAACTAGGTGCTTTAAGATTAATTTCTATTACTGTATTATCTGCGGTAGCAACCACAGCAATTTGACTTCTCGCTCCAACTGCATTAGATTGGGTATAATTCAAAGAAATATATTCTTTACCTAGTACATTGGTAGGAAAAACCAAGCTTGAACCAGATCGAGCAGCATTAAGTATATGCGCATACACCACCACTGGTTTTTGCGATATTATATGTATTCCTTTGCCTGAACTTGTTCCATCAGCTTGGCTATTGTAAATATTATATGTAGAGGGACTGATCTGAACAGTTGTTGCTTGATTAGCTGTTACCGTAAATGGTATGATTTTACCATCCAATTGCACTTCTCCAGTAGCGTTTTCTGTTGATGAAATATACAATGCCATTCTAGAAGTTAGATTGTCTATATGAGCAGGATACGCAATCCAAAAATCCTTTCCCTTATTGGAGAATTCCTGGGCATGGAGTATACAGCCAGAACAGATCATTAAAAAAAACAGGACTATAATACTTCTCTTCATTACGGCTGGGGGGCATTCGTATTTCAGACAATTGATTAACAATATTAAGCGATCTTCTTCAAACCATAGTTATAGACACATTAAAATTGATTCTCGTTGTCTCTCAGCCAATCAATTGCCGATGGCCCTAAATTAAACAATATATCCAGCGCACTACACTGGGACTGAAAGCCAATCCGATCCTCAAAAACCTGGGAATACCTATTCACGTGAATTCCACTTAAATCTTTACCCGGCAGAATAAGGTTTCTAGCATCACTAATACCCTGATCGGGATTTTGAATATATTGATCGGTCAACTCCATTTCAGGAAGATACTTTAACTTTTTAAAAAACCATTGCATCAAGTTCCAATTAAGTTTAAAAAGGGAGGGTTCCCTTTCTTCCAATATCCCATAAAGCTCGTCTCTATAATATTCAAAAAAAGGAGCCCGATTGTAACAGGCATCCATAGAACGGCAATGTTGAATCACCCAATTGTCTTTATAGGCAATCTGTACCTCTTTAAAAAATGCTTTCTGGTCGCGCCCTTTTTGCAGGGGAACCGATAAATGAATCAATCCATTCGACCCCGGAATTATACACCTATTCCTAAAACTGGCTTTTTGATAAAGTTCACATTGTTCAATTTTTATATATTTATATTGAAACAAAATTTTATAATAACTAACCGTTCCAAAGTATTGATTTTCAATTAATAATGACTGCATAAAATAGCTTGTTTAACGAAACGCTGTAATGAACTCAATAACCCATTTAAAGGCATAATTTAGTTGTTGTAAAAAATAAATTTAAATTTATAATTATTTAATTATCAATGTATTATTTAAAATAAAGTTGACTATAAAATTTAGTATTAAAAATCGTTTATTTTTACACTCGAAAGACTAATATTGTTAGCAATAAAGATACGCTAAATTAGGGTAAGTAGTTGCGCCTAATACCTATCTCCCATCATAATATATCATTAAGCTACAGGGCTGGAAATTCCAGTCAAATTGAACCATTATACCAGATAGTTATGATTCCATTTCTCCAATTTTAAAGCACCCTCTTCCCAGATAAATTTGATCCCTTAATTAAGTTGATTGTCAAATATTTACGAGTTATATCCAATTGCAAAATATACCCTAGTTTCAATGGGGTTAACAAAAATGGAATCTAGGGATCAAGATTCGTGGATTTTCCACCGCATATACCTGTATACTGGGGTTTTTATCATCGTGGAAAGGACAGCATACCATTTTGTTGCGGTTGGGTTTGAGGTTGTAGTGGTCTAAAACTGTGAGGATGCTTAAAGACTTGATGATTTCGCTTATTTCCATTGTAAAATTATTTTTTGCGTTAAAATGCACACGAAAAAAATAATATTATTGCATTAAACTACACCATTATTTTTAATTAAATTTATTTATGTTGCCTTTGAGTGCCTTTGTAGCTTATAAAATTTACAAAGAGTTAGAAAGACAACTGAGAGAAAAACAGTTTACCCTAAGCCCAGAAAAGGCAATTGATATTGCAAAAACTGTTTATGATATAAAAATAGCTACACCAATTAATAAGAATATTATCTCTAAGACACTTATTCTAACAGAAGAACAGTGGATTTTAAAAAAATTGTTTCAATG
>JANMOT010000050.1:0-1829 GCA_031369485.1 Sphingobacteriia bacterium | reverse complement strand
ATTGAATGTGAGTATTACCTATCTCACCAAACAAGCAGCAGAAAGAAAATTACAGGACGAACTAATTGCAAGTAATACTTAGAATCTGTTTGAATTAATGCTTTCTCCACTTTGAGCGAATAGGTTGCTTTATGGTCCATTCTCTATTCAGCGTATCAAGGCTTGGATGAGGCTTTCCTAGACCATGATAGTGACCTGCATTATTTTCCTGTCTTCCGCACTTTTTCAATGTTGAAAACAATGTAATTGATTATCAATGAATTAGGAGTTAAAGAATATAGATTTGGGTGTCCCGGCTAGTTTTTTAGCTATATTTCCTTCATGTTTATTAGGAAGAAAAAGAATAAAAGTGGTGTCATAAGTGTTCAAGTAATTGATAAAAGTTCTGGCAATTACAAATTAATTAAAACAATTGGCAGCTCCGCTAATTTGATAGAGATAGAGCAGCTATATGCGCAGGGAGTTTCTTGGGTTCGCAATTATACAGGAGCTACAGAGCTGGATTTTAAGAACGAGCAGCAATTATTTGAACAATTCACTAATGGTATTCAAAGCATCAATGTGGTAGGTACAGAATTGCTGCTGGGTACTATTTTCAATGATATTGGTTTTAATGCAATCAATGACTTTATTTTCAAACAGTTGGTAATTGCACGGCTTTGTTTTCCAGTCAGCAAATTAAAAACCACCGATTATCTTAATAAATATAACAGCATATCGTTGGATGTAGATAGCGTTTATCGCTATTTAGACAAACTATACAACACCCAAAAAGAGCAAGTACAACAAATCAGTTATGACCATACGCTCAAAATATTAAACAATCAAATTAGTGTTGCATTTTATGATGTAACTACATTGTATTTTGAAGTAGAAAAAGAAGACGATTTACGCAAAACAGGTTTTAGTAAAGATGGTAAACACCAGCACCCACAAATAGTTTTAGGCTTGTTGGTAAGCATTGATGGGTATCCGTTGGCATACGATATTTTTGAAGGCAATAAATATGAAGGCCATACGATGTTGCCAATTGTCGAAGCTTTTAAAGAAAAATACAAACTAACCAAACTATTAGTGGTGGCAGATTCTGGGTTAATGTCTGCGGAAAATATAAATGAATTACAAAGCAAAGGGTACGAATATATTTTAGGTGCAAGAATAAAGAATGAAAAGAAAGATATTCAAGAAAAAATATTGGCTTTAGCATTAAAAAATGGCGAGAATGCCATCATTACAAAAGACGAAAATAGCAAAATTGTTATTAGTTACTCCGATAAAAGGGCTGCAAAAGACAGCTATAATAGGCAACGCGGGTTACAAAAATTGGAGAAGCTAATACAATCGGGAAAACTTACCAAATCCAACATCAATAATAAGGGGTACAACAAATATTTAAAATTAGAAGGCGAAGTAAAAGTAAGTATTGATGAAACGAAAATTAAAGATGCTAATAAGTGGGATGGCTTGAAAGGTTACATCACCAACACCAACTTACCTAAAGATGAAATAATAGAAAACTATAGTCATTTATGGAAAATTGAGAAGGCTTTTAGAATCTCGAAAACAGACTTGCAAATACGCCCCATTTATCATCGTCTTAAAAGAAGAATAGAGGCACATATTTGTATTGCCTTTGTAGCTTATAAAATTTACAAAGAGTTAGAAAGACAACTGAGAGAAAAACAGTCTACCCTAAGCCCAGAAAAGGCAATTGATATTGCAAAAACTGTTTATGATATAAAAATAGCTACACCAATTAATAAGAATATTATCTCTAAGACACTTATTCTAACAGAAGAACAGTGGATTTTAAAAAAATTGTTTCAATG
>JANMOT010000037.1:0-160572 GCA_031369485.1 Sphingobacteriia bacterium | reverse complement strand
TTGCAAAATCTACTTTGGCTTCAAAACTGCTTAACCCAATACTGCCAAGGCTGCTGGTATTACGGAGTACTGAAACTACATGTACACCAAAATGGGCCACCACCAAATCGGGCTTACCATCTCCATCCAAATCACCAATAGCTATATTAGTAGGTTTATCTCCCACAACAAAATTTACTCTTGCTGCAAAACTGCTTGTATTGATAATACCGCTGGTAGCTGTATTATGGTATATTGAAACGGTATTGGAAGTATTATTTGTAACTGCTAAATCTAATTTACCATCTCCATCCAAATCGCCGATGGCTAAAGAAGAAGGAGCTGCACCTGTTGTAAAATCTACCCTGGTAGCAAAACTGCCCGCACCAATGCTTCCACTGGTTGCTGTATTGCGGAATACTGAAACAGTGTTTGACGCATTACTCGCAACCGCCATATCGGGCTTACCATCTCCATCCAAATCTCCGATAGCTACGGAATAAGCTCCTGTTGCTGTTGTAAAATTTTGTGCAAGTGAAAAATCAGTAGCCGTAAAACCAGTTTTAGCTGGGTTATAGGTAGGCGTAAACTGTTTAGCACTAAAAGCTGCTAAATTAATTCCTGTATTTAATAAAGTAATGGGTGCATAAGTTGCCCCTATAGGTACTGTAACCGTTAAACTAGTAGCACTTGCTGCCGTTACTAAAGCTTTGGTAGCACCAAAAAACACAATATTGTTGGTAGCTGTGGTATTGAAATTAGTACCAGTTATGGTTACCACATCGCCAGGCTTACCCGTTTGTGGGCTAAAATTAGTAATAGTAGGTGCTGGTTCTACATAAGCAAATATCCAAGCGGCACTTAAATCTCCAGCATTGGCTTTACTACCTGAAATAAAAGTTGATCCATCTGCAGATAAGGACAAAAATCTTGACCATGTAGATTGCGAATATCCCGATCCAGACAATTTGCCGCCCTGTTGCGACCAACTATTGCCACTGCGTTTAAAAATATATACAGCTCCTTGAGTTGAATTGCCATAAGGATCTCCTACTATAGCCGTATTTCCATCGGCACTCAATGAAAGAGCCGATCCAAAACCTGAGGCAGTAGCAGGGGTGGTTAATTTTGTTTGCAAACTCCAAATTCCTAGCGTAGAACGTGTAAATACCCAAGCACCTTTGCTATCAGAACCCACCATTGCCGTATTACCATCGGCACTTGAAGAAAGCGCCCATCCAAAGTAGTCAGCTCTTGCAGTCCCAGTTCCTACTAATTTATTCCCTTGTTGGCTCCATGCGCCTCCTGAACGAGTAAATACCCATACTGCCCCTTTAAAATCATCATCTTCGAGACCTGCAACAAGTAGGGTGTTCCCATCAGCACTTAAATGTATTGCTTCACCTTGACTTACATTTCCTGTACTACCAGTTCCAACCAACTTTGTCCCTTGTTGCGTCCAAACCCCATTTGTTCTGGTAAAAATATATACACCTCCTTCAGCACTATTATCTTTAAAGCCACAGATGGCAGCCGTATTTCCATCTGCACTCAATGATACAGAAAAACCTTGTTGTGGACTACCAATAATACCAGCGCCAACCAATTTGCTTCCTTGCTGGCTCCAAACCCCATTCGATCTTGTAAAAACATAAGCACCTCCTGGGGCTGAACTATATCCACCCACCAATAATGTATTTCCATCTGCACTTAAGGCAAGTGAACCACAACCTGTTAAATCATCTGCACCATACAATGGGTTGCCCTGCTGTGCCCACACGCCATTGTTATTGGCAAAAACAACAACAGGACCTCTTGCAAATACGCCTCCAACTGAATTAAATCTGCCCCCTATAGCTACCGTTTTACCATCTGCACTCATAGCAACAAACTCTCCCATCTCACTACTGCTGTCGTTGGTAATAACGGGCATTAATTTACTACCCGATCGAGTAGTAGGATTGCCTACTGTAGTAATAGTAAAATTAGTAACTCCAATGCCCGTGCCTCCTGCTGTAGTAATACTTACAGCTCCGGTTGTTGCACCAGGCATTACCATGGCAACTAAACTTGTTCCAGTATTACTAATGGAAAGAGCAGCTACACTGCCAATGCTAATGGCTGTTGGGTTATTTAAATTTGTACCTGTTATTGTTACAATTGTACCAATAGCACCAGATGCCGGCGTGAATGAACTAATGGTGGGCTGTGCAAACAAGATTTGAATAGCACAAAAAAAATGGAAGCTTATGAGGGTGACCGCTTTAAAAAAATTCATTATAGATTCTTTCAAAGCGCAAGATATAATTGACGTGTAGTATAAAAACTACATTGAAATGTAGTTTTTGAGGGATAGGGCGACTATGATCGTCCCCTTTTTGCCAATAACTCGTAGCGAGAATTTACATGCAGAATAGAATAAATATTTTTCACATGGTATCTCACTGTATCAATGGATACAAATAGTTTTTCTGCTATTAGCTTGTAACTCAAGCCAGCTACAATACATTCTAAAATCTCTTTTTGTCGCTCATTCAATTGCTCCTGCTTTTGTAATGGAGCACTGAGGGATTGTTTCCTAAACAATTGCAATGTTTTTGCGGCTATACTAGGGGTAATAGGCGCTCCTCCATTCATTACATCTGTAATGGCTTCTAATATTTTAACTGGATTGGTTTTTTTAAGAATATACCCATTGGCACCTGCCTGAATGGCTTGAAATATTTTATCCTCATCCTCAAAAACAGTCTGTATAATGATATAAATATCGGGGAATTGTTCTTTAATAATTTGGGTTGCCGCTATACCAGTAATACCGGGCATTTCTACGTCCATCAATATAACTTCTGGTTCGCTGCGCTTTATTTTCAGCACAATATCCGAAGCATTGTCGAATGCACCAGTACAGGTAAATCCTGGCATCCCATTAATTAATTGAGCATAGCCATCCCTCAAGAGATAATTGTCTTCAAAAACTGCTACCCGTATATCCTTTTCCATTTTTACAAATATCTGATTAGTTATTACCCAAAACACTACATGAATAAGTAGTTTTTTGGGGGAACTAGCATTCGCTTACTAAAATAAAACAGCTTCTTACTACAATTGAATCTTAAGTAAAATAATAGTACCCTTCTGTGCAATACTTTCTATTTTTAAAACCGCATTGATCTCTATAGCCCTTGCCTTCATATTGAATAAGCCATTGCCTTGCGATGGTAACTTATTAGATTCAAAACCAATTCCATTGTCTGCTATCTCAACAAAAAAAATATTATTTACTTTCTGAAAGTTCAACGTAATAATTGAAGCCTCCGAATACTTGTATGCATTATTCAATGCTTCTTTACAAATTAAATAAATATTTTTCCTGACTTCCATTTCAAATTTAAGTTCATTGATATAATCCTGCACCTTAAAGTTGAACACAATATTCTTGGTACTTAGAAGCTCCGCAGCAAAAAATCGAATTCGATCCAGCACTTTTTCAAATTCATCATTTTTCGGATGTATGGCCCAAACAATATCACTCATTTTTTCTATCATATCTCTAGAAGCAGTCCCCATTTTATCTAGTAATATTTTGGTGTTAGGCAAATTATTTCCCAATTGATTTTCTGCAATGGAAGAATAAACAGAAATACTATTAAGTGTTGAACCAATATCATCATGCAAATCACTGGCAATTAAGGAACGCATTTTATACTCTTTTTTTAGCTTTCTTACCCTAGATCGCCAAATGAAATACCCTATTGCAAATAATAAAAAAACAATTAAACATTTAAAGAAAATAGTCTGGTAAAAAACGGGCAATACAATCAGTTGTTTTGAAAACCATTCATTAGGATTTTCTGAATAGGGTAATTTAACTTCAATGGTATATTCTCCGGGAGGAAGGGAATAGATATTTACTTCCTCTGATAATTTAATATTCTGCCATTGTGTGGACAAGCCTTTTATTCTAAAAAGTGCCATCTCATTTTCTGGATCATTAATGCAAGTAAATTTTAGATTTATGGAAGAATTAACGGAGTACACTTTTATAATATTTTTCAACCCAGCAAAAATATTCATTCGGTGATGTGCATTTGCTTCGGTGGTTTTAATATAGGATAACCGAATTGAATTTATGCCAGAATCAAGTATATATTTACTATTATCGTCAACAAAGGCAAGGCCACCTACTCCACCCAATATGGTTTGCTTATTAATGGTATCAAGAAAGAAGGCAGAATGATTAAACTCTTGAGCAAATGAACCGAATAATTCTGCATTTTTTTTAATCGCAATTGGATGAAGCACTTTGGTAAGATTTAATACACTAACCCCACTACCAGTGCCTACAATAATAGTTTTATTATTCTTCAAAATTGAGTATACAAAATTGCTTAGCAATCCTTCATCGAATCCAAATTTTTTTAGCGTTGCTCCTTCATTATTTATTTTCACGAGCCCTTCTCCATATGTACCCAGCCATATCCCATCCGAAGTTTCTAACATGGCAGATACCCGCATTTTTCCAATTTTTGGATAAATCTTTTGAATGCCATTGTTGATGATTTTGAAAACACCGGCTTCACAGGCCATTAAAAGGTTTCCCTTCATGCTGCTAATCTGCCTTATATTGCCCAATTCTACATCAGATAAATGAATGGGTTTTAATGCCCAAGTATTACTGCTGTCAAACAAAATATTTAAACTATTAAAACCACCACAAACCCATTCGCCATTGTGATTGAATAATGATCTTACCTGAAAATATTTATCCTTAAACCTCAAATTAGGCATCTGGGTTATTCGCTTGGTCTTGATATGGTATTTCACCAATCCAGTATTGCCTTCTAAGCCAAATATAAGGTGTTCTTTATCATAAGGCCGTATGCAATAGACCAATAATTTATCATCGATTAGTTGAATGGTATCTTTTGTACAACTATAAAATCCTGCATAAGTTCCCACCAGTAATTCTTCGCCTATTTTGTAAATACTACGAATACTTTTATTTTTAAAAAAAGCCACCCATTTTCTCTGCTGAATTTCTTTTACTTCATTCCCAGCCAAGGTAGAAAACTCAATTAACCCATTGTTGGTAGATAATAAAATTTTGTTGTCTGCTTGTTTAATAATTACTGTCGCAGAAATTTTGGTTTGCTCATTAAATAAATTCTCTACCACCCTAAATATTTCGGCCTGGGGAAGTATCTTCTTTTGTTGGTCACCACTTGGAATAAGTAGTATTTCATCCTGTATGGAAAGAACTGCTGCAATTGACTTGCCTAAAATTTCAGCAACAGGTTGGAGTGTTTTTTTATTATATATATGAATATCACCCCCATCAAGCAAAATACTTATATAGCGCGAGCTTACTGCCGACATCCGAATATATCGTTCAAAACCATTGCCATTCAATTTATTAAAATAAGGCACTGGACTCCATCTAATGGTTTTACCATTGAATGCTGCAAACCTATTATTGGTAAGAAATAAGAAAGCATTTTCATTGTCGTCCACACTAAAGTGGAGCAATTCAATTGGTTTTTTAATACCAGCTATGGCAGCAAAATCAAGTCCCTTTTGTAATCCTTTTTGTTTGGTAAAAATCCAAGCTTGACCACTATATGTTATAAAAACGGCCTCCCCTTTTTTATTTTTATACATTTTTGAAATCCAACTATTCAATTCGAGGGCAGAGCTGGTGCCAGAAATTTTATTAAAAAAAAACAGTTTACTAGCTTTAGCACAAATGATAAACTCGTTGTAACACAATAAGTGATTAGGGGTTGAATTATTAGGCAATTGAAATTTTTGGTATTCAACCAACTTCACATCATTTCCATCATACCTACACAATCCTTGGTTGGTAATAAACCAAATGAAACCTTCATCATCTTTACTCATGTCGCCCAATTCTCTATTTAAGGAATTGGGAATATCGAAAAAACGATTCTCTTTATTTTGTGAAACAGCCTTCACCTGTAACCCCAAAATCAATATACTTAGATTGATTAGGAGATAAAAAAATGGGGGACTGGGGTGCTTCAACATAAGTTTCTTACCAATATATGAATGATTTTGGCCTAATAGTACACTCGATTTTAAGTAACCCAATTGATTCAAAAAGAATAAACGGTTCAATAAAAACGGAAGATATTGTATTCTCTACAATTCAAGCATACCAATATCACCAAAACCAGTAGAATATTTCACATATAATACTTAGCTCGAAAAACTACTATTGTCATTTTCATGATAAAAACAATTTCCAAAGTTTTAAATATTGTAATAATTGCTTAGTTTCACATACAGAATATTACCCAAAAATACACTTTAGACCATGAAAAAAATAATTCTATCCGCTGTCATTATTTGTTGCATCTGCATGTCGTTTTTAACTTTTGAAAATGATATTAAATGGCATACGAATTACGACAAAGCCGTAAAAGAAGCGTCAACAAAAAAACAACCCATATTGCTGTTTTTTCACGGAAGCGACTGGTGCCCACCCTGTATTCAAATGCAAAAAGAGGTGTTTGCCAATAAAGATTTCATTGCTTTTGCAAGCGACAAAATAGTTTTTCTAGATATTGATTTCCCATATAATAATCCTTTAACTGCCCAGCAATTAAAGCACAATATGAATGTTAAATTAAAGTTTGGACTACCTAAAGAATTTAAAGAAGGTTTTCCACAAGTAATTATCATAGATGCAGCAGGAAAAGTACTCTATCAAGAGAAAGGATATGATGGCAAAGGTGCAGCTCATTTAACCGAAAAAATAAATGAAGCTGTTGCAGCGGCTTCTAAATAATATATTCGCTTAACAGTTTAATCAAATACTACTTCATAATAGATGGTTTTGTAAAGATTCCCTGTTATTACTAGCCTTCCATTTTTTACAAGAATGGATTCACCCGTTCTATTACCACTGTGATCTAGTATATACATTCTAGCTGCGCTTTTTCGTACTAGTGTTATTACGGTATTTACTGGCTCCAATAAAATGGGTGCTTTGCCCAAACTTATTATTTCAGTAGTATCTTCATTAAATGCCATATCGGTATTTTTTGCCCTCGCCATAGTAGTGATCAATATTCTTTTGCAATTACTTAATGTCTTTACTTTATCGAGACTATTCACCAATACTACGGCAAAATCGTTGCTGGTATTAATTTGTATATCGCGCAATTGAATTTGCGATTGATTGGCAAACCCTACCACACCTTGAGTACCTTGCGTATTAATAGAAAAATACCCCTTACCCGAATAATCCCATAGTAATTGCCCTGTATTGGATTGGACTGTCTTTTTACTACTATCAATATAAGTTTTCCAGCCTTTACTTAAATTGGTTTTTGGGGCATCAAAGGAAAGGGTTACAGGCCCAACGCCTAAAACTTTTTCTGGCATTTCCATTTTAAAACTTTTCACATCAAATCCCTGCACTGTTTTATCTTTTATGCGCACAATACCTTTACTTAAATCACTTAGCTGTATATTTCGATTTATAATTGGCTTACCCTCTTTAATATCTTTTCTATAAATCATTGCAGCCAATGCTGGATAGAGCGACAATTGCGAGGGAGAAGTTACATTGTAAACACCGTGACTTTGAATGGTATTGGTAAAATCACCATAATCCATAGCAAAAGAATATGAAGCATCCCAGCCTTGCAAGCCCATTCCATAAGCGGCTATAATGGGTGCACTTTCTGCAACCCACTCTGTTGGTATTAATTCCATCCATTCAGATATCTGAAAAGGCCTATCTTTTACTTGCTGAAAACCTGTACTCAACAAACCCGAACCAGGATTGGTTAACATGGCAGTATTATTAAACTTTCCAGTTTTCAATTCATGCCCATCGCCACCACCAAAATAATTATGTCGATCTATTACTCCCACTTTATAATCTGCATGCAAGTTGTAAAAATGAGTAAGCCCAGAACCCGCCTGCCAACAACTGGCAACAATGATTCCTTTGTACCCAGTTTGTCGCACCGCCTTCTCAAATCGCTGATAGAACTTTAATTGTTCTTCATATAAAAAACTGGCACGATCTACTACATTCATGGGAACAGACTCCCCCTTTGAAGCAGCTAAATCATTTTCGTGTGTGAAATATCCGTGATTGGGTATGGGGTAAATATTTTCTTGATCGATGGTCTGATTGTTTGGTAATCCTATATTATTCCATGCTTTTAAAACGGCTTGCTGTGTGCCATACTTCCTCTTTAACCAATGGGAAAATTTTTTACAAAGCAACGCACGATAAGTTGGTGTTTGTTGCAGTGTTTGTTCAATGGCTGCCCAAAAAATATTATCCTCGTTTTGAAATTCAATAAAATTTAATGCTGGATCATCGGCATACCGCAAACCAGTAAGCGGATTCACATGATTGAGCATATTCACAGTGAGTTCAATATTTACGGCTTGTAAGTCTTCTGCAAAATTTACCAATGAAGCGGTAGACCCATTTAAATGCGACCATGGCAAGTTTAAATTTTTAATTTCTGTATAAGCTAAAACCCTTGTACTGTCTGATTGTAGCAGACGATGCCCATAAATATGCGACCAGCTATAATAAATGCCAGCCTGCCTAAGCTCATTACTAAAGAAATCAAAATTTCTCCAATGCCCTTCTGTCAACCTTGTTGAATGGATCCCATCGGTTGCATCCCATGTAAACTTGTGAAACCGAACCCCATTAATTCCATAACCAGCTATCCATTTCGTCCACTGTTTTGCTTCAGCACTATCCACAAATGGTTTGTCACTAGCAATATTCACTCCCCAAAATTTTACAGGGGTACCGTCTTGAAAAAAATAGTCTTTATTTTTCATCTGCAAAAAACCATGTTTACCAGCAGGCTTATCTAACCAAGCACTCATATTAATTGCACTGTTTTTTTCAACAGCAACGGGTTTAAATGGATACCAGTTCTGTTGTGCGTAACAGTTGCCATTTATAATTAAAACAAGTTGGAGAATCATTAAAATATATTTCATAGAAAAAATTTAAATTTAAAATCTAAGCGCGTTCAAGTATTGAAAACTATCTTCAATACATTTCATCGGTTGAGGATGTTGATCTATTTCTACGGTATAATATTGCACACCCGATTGAATGGATTGTGCAAATATTTTTTTAAAGTCAATGATACCATTTCCAGGGCAAGTATATAATTTTTCAGGTGTATTATCCATATCTTTTACATGAAACATAGCCACTCTATTGGGATTTTTCTGCAAAATTTCTATTGCATCGGCTCCCCCTTTGGTACACCAGTATAAATCGAGCAACATCGATACATTTTCAGGATTTGTTTCTTTTAACAATACTTCATAACCCCATTTATAACCAACTACAGGCAAAAATTCTTTATCGTGATTATGAAAAGCAAGTTTAATACCTTCTCTATTGCAAATTTCACCCATTGAATTTAATGCGTTGGCGGCTTTTTGATAGTCGTCTAATTTTTTATTATTCCCATCATCCATCCAAGGCCAATAACATACCAAGTATTTTTTATTGAGTTCCAACGATGCTTCTATCATTTTTTTTAACGCATCTTCTTTACACATTTGCGCCATGGCACTGCCGCCGCAAAGCGAATCTAGCCGCAACTCTTTCATTACTTGTTTAAAATAATTAAGGTCGTTTCCATAATGCTTGGTATACTCAAGGTGGGTATACCCAATAGCTGCAACTTTACGAAGCGACTGTTCCCAATCTTTTTTAAATTCAGCTTCAACTACACCAGTGATTAGTCCAATTTTATTGAGCTTATTCTTAGTTGTTGATGCAAATACAGTAGACTGTGAAAGTGCAAGTGATAAACTGCAAAGTGCGGTTTGCTGTATAAATTTTCTTCTTGAAGAAATTAGACGACTCATTATTTTTATATTAAAGCATAAAATAGTTATGGTCAAGTCGATACAATATAGCCATATATTATTTTTATTTTTTTAATGAATAACAGGCAATACCCAAGGCTTTCTATAAACTGGTGTGATGAGCGCATTGGCTGCTGAATTATTTCCGAAATTATGTTTGGTATTATTCCAAGTCAATTGCGATTTTGTTCGCAACGCTATATTGGCTGCGTGTGCATATTTGGCTACTAAACTTCCATTTTCAATAGAACATGCGGGTGTTTTTCGGCTCTTCATACAATCCACAAAATTTTTCATGTGAATATCATGCGAGCCTACTCCTATTTGTTTTTCCATGAGTGGAACTTTGTGCTTTTTACTATTATTATCCCACTCAGGAAACAATTCCCAACCATCCCTATCAATTACAAGTGTAGCGTCTGTACCCACAAATGCCAACCCATAATTTCTTCCAAAAGGACCTACTTCACTGCCTGCTGTATGTTCCCAATTAATTAAAAAATCTTTGAAGTGAAAACTTGCGTTCATGGTATCAAAAGTTTCATGCGCAAATGAGGGACAGCAAAAATTGCCTCCAGCAGCCATAATAATATCGGGCATAACCGTAATATCTTTAGCCCAAAGCGCCATATCAATCAGGTGTACGCCCCAATCAGTCATTAGTCCACCTCCATAATCCCAAAACATACGCCAAGAACCATGAAATCTTGAAGCATTAAAACTTCGCAATGCAGCCGGCCCCAACCACCTATCAAAATCAACCCCTGCAGGAACAGGACTATCTGGCACTATTGGTTGACCAATACCATAATTAAAATTACCCCAGATATTTACCTTTCGCAGCAGCCCTATTTTACCTGCTTTAATAAAATCAATCGCTTGCTTAAAATGCGCTCCACTTCTTTGTTGTTGCCCTACTTGTACTACCCTATTGTACTTACGAGTAGCGGCTACCATCAGTTCGCATTCAGCTATACTGTTGGCCAATGGCTTTTCTACATAAATATCTTTCCCAGCCTCACAAGCCGCAATAAATGGCAAGCAATGCCAATGATCGGGTGTACCAATGATTACTGCATGAATGTCTTTATTATCCATTAGTTTTCTGTAATCCTTATACAGCATGGGAGCTGTACCCTGAATTTTCTCGACATCCTTACTGCGTTTATTCAAAATATTTTCATCAATATCACACAAAGCCATACAAACTACACCGGGTATTTTGAGTGCATTTTCCAAATCATAAAAGCCCATACTTTTACATCCAATTAGGGCGATATTGATTTTTTCATTTGGCAAAAACGGCTTGCCATTTACAATCATTGGGGATAGAATGCTACCTGCTATTGCAGAGCCGGCAGTCAACTTTAGTGCATTATTAATGAATTTTCTTCTTGAATGGTACATAAACAATCGTTTGAATGATGATGAATGTTGAATTTAAAAAAATAATACTAGAAAAAGTACTGTACTGTGCTGGTATCCCCTTAAAATATGACAATTTAGTAAGATTTTACAAAATTGATTGATTGAAATCAAGACTCTCATTCTGCCTATCTTCGCTTCAAATACTTGCTATATGGAGTTCCTTCAACAATTGAGATTAAACGATTTAAATAAAGGTGTTTCTACTGGCATCAGTTGGATAAATAGTACAGGTGAACCGTTCAGCTCTTCATCACCAGTAGATGGCAAACAGATAGGCAGGGTTATAGGTACAGATAGAACAGCTTATGAACAGGTTGTTCACCAATCTATACTGGCAGCTAAAGTATGGGCAAAATGGCCAGCCCCTAAACGAGGAGAAATTGTTCGCCAAGTGGGTGAAGCATTAAGGGCTTACAAAGAACCGCTGGGCAAACTGGTGAGCTATGAAATGGGCAAAAGCTTACAAGAAGGCTATGGCGAAGTACAAGAAATGATTGATATCTGCGATTTTGCGGTGGGACTATCGAGACAGCTATACGGCCTCACCATGCACAGTGAAAGGCCTTCTCATAGAATGTATGAGCAATGGCATCCATTGGGTATTGTAGGGATTATTTCCGCATTCAATTTTCCCGTAGCAGTATGGAGCTGGAATGCAGCTTTGGCCTGGATATGTGGTAATACAACCATTTGGAAGCCTAGTGAAAAAACGCCGCTTTGTGGCATTGCCATTCAAAATATTGTGGCAGATGTGTTTGAAGAAAATCAAGTCCCTGAAGGTGTTAACTGTCTTATTCAAGGCGGCAGAGAAGTGGGCGAATGGCTGAGCCATGATGCCCGTATTCCTTTAATCTCAGCTACCGGATCTACCAGAATGGGTAAGGCTTTAAATGCAGTAGTCGCAGCAAGATTGGGAAAAACAATTTTAGAGTTGGGGGGTAATAATGCCATCATTATTTCTAAGGAAGCCGACCTTGACATGTCGCTTATTGGTGCCGTTTTTGGAGCAGTTGGAACAGCGGGACAACGCTGTACCACTACCCGCAGATTAATCATTCATGAATCTGTTTATGAAATTTTTAAATTGAAACTAATAAAAGCATACGCTCAACTTAGAATTGGCGATCCATTGGATACCAATAACCATGTAGGTCCTTTGATTGATACAGAGGCGGTAAATATATATATGTCTTCCATTGAAAAATGTAAAGCACAAGGCGGCAATTTTATTGTGGAGGGCGGTATTGTAACTGGAGCCGGATATGAAAGTGGTTGTTATGTAAAACCTTGTATTGCCGAAGTAACCAATGAACTGTCCATTGTACAATATGAAACTTTTGCGCCCATTCTTTACCTGATGAAATACAACGATTTAGAAGAAGCCATTGCCATGCAAAACAATGTACCACAAGGGCTTTCATCAGCTATAATGACATTAAATATGCGTGAAGCCGAACTGTTTTTATCTGCCAGTGGAAGTGATTGCGGAATCGCCAATGTAAATATTGGTACCAGTGGCGCAGAAATTGGCGGTGCTTTTGGTGGTGAAAAAGAAACAGGTGGTGGAAGAGAAAGTGGCAGTGATGCTTGGAAAGCCTATATGCGCAGACAAACCAATACCATTAACTGGGGGAACAGTTTACCCTTGGCTCAAGGTATTCAGTTTGATTTGTAGAAATCTATGAATGCAGGATATTCCTCTGGTTTCAGTTTTGTTCGCAAAATGTGTAAGCAGCAATGTTGATCTTCTAATGTATTGCTGTGCAAATAAACTGCAGCAGAAAGCTTTACCCCAGAATCATCTGATTTGGCAAATATTTTGCAGTCCGAAACATTGGAAACAGATATAATTTTTTGTTTAACCACTTCTATATGCACATTGTAACCACCAATTTGAACAGCCGCATCTTTTCTGCCATATACGTTAAAAGTTCTATCAGATGTTTCTTGAATATGATCCATCAATAAAAATTCTTTCCCTGTTACTTGATGAATAACACTGTTTTGCGCTACTTGAAAATTCCAATAATCAAATAATGAAAATGCCTGTTCGGCTGATTGCCGATATCCCACTCCTGCCGTTTCCGTACTTCCATATATTTCTGTAATCTGAAAACCTTGGCGAGTAAGCGACCGATACAAATCGTTATTTAGCGGTGCTGATGCAGATACACCCAAACATTGCACTGGCTGCTGGTTCAATGATGCATGCAGATAATGCCAGTTAAAAGGGGTTCCAATAATTAATGAATTACTGTTAAGTTGCGCTTGGGTTATGCTATTAGTGTATATAACAGGAACCGACCATACAGCAGGGAGGATTACTGAAAATAAAAAACCATAAATATGATTACTGGGTACCAGACTGATAATCTGTATTGGTTTGGGAAGTATAGTTTGTAAATAATGAATTTCAGCTATCAGTGCTTCTACTGGATGAGTAATTAGTTTTGACTCCCCACTGGTACCTGAAGTTTTAAAAGTAACCAACTTGTTTAACTGTTTGCGCACCTTAAGAATAGCATCGACCCATCCATGTAATGTAGAGATGCGCAATAAAGCAGGAGGTTCTGGAATATCAAACAAATGAAAGAATGAGTTTGTATAGGCAGCTAGTTCCATTACTTGAATTGAGCTTAAACCTAAATCATTAGAAAATTCAATTGGATTCTGTTCGTTAATATGATCAAAGCCAAAAGAATCATTGCTCAACTTCTTAATAAAGTCAATCAAAATCTGTTGGATATTATGGGTAGTCCAAAAAAACATAAAACCTAATTAAGTGGAATATGCATAGTAAATACAGCTCCCCCATCATTGTGTACTTCAATACCGCCACCATGAGCAACAACAAACTGTTTAACAATTGACAAGCCCAATCCTGTACCAGCCGCTTTGTCATAGGTAATAAATGGATCAAATAAGTTGCGTAATAAAAGTTCGGGAATTCCATTTCCATTGTCGCGAACAATAATTTCTATTTCATCGGAAACATGGGTAGCGTGAACCTTGATGATTGGAAGAGCTACTTTTTTATCTTTTAATACTTCGGCTGCGTTATTGATTAAATTGGTGATAATGCGTTTGAATTTACTCTTGTCAGCCTGAATAATTAAATCTGGCTCTATTGAAACATCAATTTTTAAACTGGGTAATTCTTTTGCAGCAGTAGATAAATCAATGGCTTCATTCACCAACTTTAAAAAATTAAGGGGCATTTTTTTAACGGGTGCTTCTCTTATAAAGTCCATAAAGTCATCAATAATTTCCGAAGCCTGTTCACCAGCCTGATCTAATACTGGCAACCATTCACTCACCACACCTTCTTCTTGCATCATACCAGTAATGATGGGAATATTTTTTATGGGGCAACGTAAATCGTGCATTAACATGCTAATGGCTTTACCAGCAGCAGATAATTTTTCTTTCTCAAGGAGTTTAACTTGTAATTCAGCATTACAAATAGCTTTTGCTGCGTTGTGTACAAAAAGTTTGAGTAGATAAAGTTTTTCGGTTTTTAAGTTTGCTCCCTTTTTAAGGGCTGCAAAAACCACATAATCTTCTAGCTTAGCAAAAATAATTTCATTTGATTGAATAACATTTTCAGAAGAATTTGAAAAAGCTTTATCAATCATGTCTTGTAATAAATTTTCGTTTACTTTTTCTTCCAAAGATCCTATTGAAAATATTTTTTCATACGTACCATCCTTGTGCATTTTACCTAAAAGTGCAGTATCGGTTTGAGAATAGCCAGCTAACTGGTCTAGAATATTTTTAAGCAGTGGATTCAAGTGATTTTCTGAAATATTGATATTGGATATCGCTTCAATCAGTTGCTCAAGATTACGGAGTTTATTATAATCGTCGGTTGCTTTGGTAGCCAGTTGAACAATTTCTTCTGAAGCATAAGGTTTGCAATGATACCCAACATTTTGTCCCGCTTTTGCAACTATATCATTAATGGAAGTATCACTATAAGCAGTCACAAAAATAATTTCAGCTTTATTTTCAATTTCACGGATGCGTACTGCTGTTTCTAGTCCATCCCAACCGGGCATGCGCATATCTAAAAAAACGACCGCATAAGGCTGACCATCTTTGAGACTTTTTTTAATTTTCTCTAGCCCTTCAATACCGCTAGAAGCCTTGTCTACCGTAAACTTTGGCATATTACTAGACCTATGTTCAATAGGTGATATTTCCTCGTCAAAAAGAATACTGGCAGCCTTATCCAACGCATCATTTGACTTGGTTCTTGGCACCAATATTTCTTCAATATTATCCCTTACCATTTCTTCATCGTCAATTACCAAAACCCTTGTATTTATTTGAACGTATTTCATGTGATTCTATTTATTGATTTTATTTGCCACATGGAATTCACTAACCAACATTTCGGTTGGTAACAAATTCGGTTATGGCTCATTTCATGTGATTCTATTTATTGATTTTATTTCAAGCTATTTTAAAAGTGAGTATTGCCGTAGCACCCTTCCCGCTACCTTCACTAACTAGCTCTAGGGTTCCTTGGTGACTTTCAATAATAGATCTACAATTATAAAGGCCAATACCAGAACCAGATTCTTTTGAGGTATAACCGCGCTTAAATAATTGTTCCGCATCAGACTTTTCAAATCCAATGCCAGTATCATTTAATTTAATTTCTACAATATCAGTATTTTGAGAGGCATAAATGGATATTTTTTTATCAAATAACTCATTACTCTCAATACTTTCAGACGCATTTTTAATTAGATTCAGAAAAACTTGCATCATGCGGGTCTTATCACCTTTTACCTGTGAAATATTTATGGGAATATCTACGACCATTTCTATTCCTTTTTTAACCAAACTTGGCATAATCATAGCAATACTATCGTTAACAATAGAACGTATATTAATACTTTCTCGTTCTACTGAATGCCCTTTAATATACTGGCGCTGTATTACTAATATTTCTGAGATATGGTTTATAATTCCCATCTGCTCTGAAATAATTTGATTGGCTTCCATTGCATTTTTTTCTTGATTTTTTGCAATAGCCTCAACCAGATCCATCATAGCAATAGTTTTAGCACTACCAATACCTGGTTCGAAGTGTTGTTTGTTTTTTTCTAAAAACCCCCATAAGCCCAATAAGTTTTTATGATCAGAATAATTCAAATGATTTTTTATCCGATTAATATATGAGCCAAAACCTACAACAGCATTACCAATATCATGTAGTACACCAGAAGCCATTTCAAATTTACTTTGTTCTACTGCTTTTTCTTGCATCGCTTCTCGAATCAAGTTTTCTTTCTCGTGCAATTCAGTAATATCATCAAAAACAAAACTAATGGTATCAGCATTTATTTTGTTTATTGTAAAGTAAAAAAATCTATTAACTTGTTGTTGATTAATATTAAACTCAATTAAATAATTCTCTTGTTGAATAATCGTTCCAGATTCACTTTGAAATTGTTGAATTTGCTTTAATAAATCAGGTCTTATTTTTTCGAGCAATTCAAATACATTGCTACCTGATAACTGAAACTGAAGAAATAAGGGCATTAATAATTGAACCCCCTTGGCATTCATTTGCTTCAGTGTACCCTGTAAGTCAGTCTCCACCAATCCAATCGGAATTTGATGAATAATGAATATTATTTTTTGCAGTTGCTGCTCTATAGTCTCTTTTTCCATATTGAGAAGAATCAATATTTGTGTACCAGCATATATTGATGTTGAGATGAAGCAGATTTTAATAAACGCAATCGAACCCTTGTTGGCGTTGTGATATGAGTGAATAGATAATCCAACTCCTCATCTAACTCTATCTGCTTGTATTTTTCTGAAACCATGAAGTTGTTGGTACAGGGTGCTATCTGGGTAAAAAATAGTTTACCCACTGCATAAGCAGGATCAATACCAGTGATTTGTGATTCTTGTTTATTATAAAAAACAACTTGACCATCGGTATTCATTTTTACTATCCCAAACGATAGTTCATCATACTGATTTGGTTCTTGATTTTCTAACCAACCGAGAATTTCAGGTGTGGAGAATGTGGCATTCATAACTAAAAATTAATTGTTTTAAAATTAGCAACCGGATTTTGCACAAGTTCTAGTTTTAAATTACAAAGCCATTATTTCATGCCATAAAATTATATCGAAATTTATGTAGTAATAAAACTACAACCGTTTTAGTGATTTTTTTTCTCAAAAGTAGTTCCTCTTACATTAAAATTAATCGAAAATTGGTGAAATAAATTTTGTTGATAAAACCCTGTAGCGTATCTGATATGTATTTTTTTATGCAAGAATCCAACACCAGCAGTTACCCCATTTAGACCATTGCTTGCATTAAAAATATTTAAATCTTGTCTTCGTAAAAAATTGTAACCAACCGATAACTCAACTTTTTCTGACAGGTAAATTTGTGCAGCCAAAATAAGGTGTACAAATAATTTGTGCAGTGTGCTTGTGCTTCTCAAGTCGCCTTCAGCAGCATTAAAAGTAGTATCTGAATAAAAAATATTGAACCGCTGTAAATTGTGTGCTGTCAATGAAAATTGCAGCGGTGCATATTCAAGTCGCTTGCTGATGCCTGCTTGAATATCAAATGGAAGTTCTTCCTTCTGCTGTGAAGGTGCATAAGTATTCAATTGCGTTCCTAAGTTTTTTATCAATACTGATGCTTGAAAAAAATGAGCAGTGTCTGCATACAATAAACCAATATCAACAGCAATACCCGAAGCTCTAAATATGCCGTAATTAGAATGAATATACTTGGCAGTTACACCCAGCCAAAACCTTTCTTTATATTGCTTAGCAACCATCAATTGAACAGCATAATCAACTGGTTTAATATTTCCCAGTATATTTCCAGCAGCGTCTGTTTGGGTAATATTTCCGTAATTTAAATATTGGATACCCCCACCAATAATAAGGTCTGCTTTAGGCATATAAAAAGCGGCCGAGCTATTTATATTTCGAATACCCGCAAAAAAATTATTAAAACTACTATTGATTTGCCCATGCATAGATTTACGCAATAATGCAGGATTATGAAATGCAAGGCCAATATCATTTCCTATAGTACTGATATTTGTGCCTCCCAAAGCTGAAATCTGTGCTGTATTGGGTAGTGTAATAAAACTAAAAACCGCATTTCCTCCGAGGGTTTGAGCTGCACTTTTCATTGAGAAAAGAACGGAACAAATCATCCAAAAAAAAATGCGGTACTTCATATACGCTAAAGATAATTACAATTCAGTAACGCTCATACAACACAATTATACCAATGCATAATCAATTACTTGTTGCATGGTTTTTACGTATTGAAAATGCATCCCTTTAATAAATCCTTTATCAATTTCATCCACGTCTTTTTGGTTTAAGTAGCACAAAACTATTTCTTTCAATCCCGCACGTTTTGCTGCCAGTACTTTTTCTTTAATTCCTCCCACGGGCAACACTTGCCCCCTCAAAGTAATTTCCCCCGTCATTGCCAAAAATGGCTTTACTTTTCTCCCAGTAAATGCAGATGTTAGTGATGTAAGCATGGTAATACCTGCACTAGGTCCATCTTTAGGCACTGCGCCTTCGGGTACGTGTACATGAATATTTTTAGTTTTAAATAATTCCTGATCTACCCCTAATTTTTTTGCGTTTGCCTGTATATAACTTAATGCAGTAGTTGCGCTTTCTTTCATCACATTACCCAAGTTACCCGTCAATTTTAACTCAACGCCTTTTCCCTCACTTAAACTTGTTTCAATAAAAAGTATATCACCACCCACATAAGTCCATGCCAACCCTACCACCACTCCGGGCATATTGGCTGTTTTATATATTTCATTGCTGTAACGAGGGTGACCAAGTATTTTTTCAATATCAGGGGCAGTAAGCTGTAACTTGACTTTATTTTTAGTCGCCATTTCTTTAGCCTGGTAGCGCATAATAGAAGCCAATTGCCGATCCAATTCCCGAACGCCGCTTTCACGGGTATAATGCTCTACTACTTTTTCAAGCACTTTATCGTTTATTTTAAAATTAATTTTACCCAACCCATGAGCTTCTTTCTGTTTGGGTATCAAGTGACGCTTTGCGATCTCCATTTTCTCTTCAACGGCATACCCGCTGAGGTCAATAATTTCCAATCGGTCTCTCAATGCCGGTTGTATATTTTGTAAATTATTGGCTGTTGCAATAAATAATACCTTGCTAAGATCGTATTCCAGCTCTAGGTAATTATCATAAAAAGTATGGTTCTGTTCTGGATCCAACACTTCCAGCAATGCAGAAGATGGATCGCCACGATGATCGCTACCGATCTTATCAATTTCATCTAAAATCATGACGGGATTAGACGATTTACACTTTCTTATATTTTGTAAAATTCTACCCGGCATAGCTCCTATATAAGTCTTTCTATGTCCCCGTATTTCACTTTCATCGTGTAATCCGCCCAAACTTAATCTTACATGCTTTCTTCCAATTGCGTGTGCTATGGATTTCCCCAATGATGTTTTACCAATTCCCGGAGGTCCTAGGAAGCAAAGGATTGGACTTTTCATATCTCCTTTCAGTTTCAATACTGCTAGGTATTCTAAGATGCGACTTTTTATTTTACCCATCCCATAATGATCTGTATCCAATACTTTTTTAGCATTGCGCAGGTCGTAATTGTCGGCCGTATAATCTTCCCAAGGAAGATCCAACATCAAATCTAGGTGATTGTACACCACGGAATAATCGGGTGTAGATGCGTGCATCCGCTCTAGTTTTTGAATGCCTGTATTAAATGCATTTTTAGCAGTTTCGGGCCATTTCTTTCCTTCTGCTTTTTTCTTCATTTCAGCAATCTCACGTTCATTGGTATCACCGCCCAGTTCTTCCTTAATACTTTTCAGTTGTTGCTGAAGAAAATAATCGCGCTGTTGCTTATCTAATTCTGTCCTTGTTTTATTGGTTACTTTATCTTTTAGTTCTGCAAACTGCAATTCGCGCTGTAGTATTTGTATGAGTCGAATTGACCGATCATTGATATCATTAATCTCAAGTAGTGATTGCTTTTCCTGTAAGTCGCTGTTTAAGTTACTGCTTACGAAGTTGATTAGGAAAGCTGGATTCTCAATATTTTTTAAAATGATAGAAGCCTCCGTAGGGAGGTTGGGCGATAAGTGAATAATCTGTGTAGCCAAATCTTTGATGGTACTTACATAGGCTTTAAAATCGTCTGTATCAGGAGCAGCTTCTTCTGTAAACAATTTAATGCTGGCTTTAAAGTAAGGGTCATCACTCACCATATCTATCCATTCGAATCGCTTTTTCCCTTGAATGATAATGGTAGTGCCCCCATCAGGCATCTTAATTAATTTTACAATTTTGGCAACAGTACCAATTCTGCAAAGATCTTTGGGTTCTGGTTCTTCAATATTGGCATCTTTTTGTGCCAATACCCCAATTAATTTATCGGCTTTATAAACATCACTTACTGCTTTAATACTCTTATCTCTACCCACCGTAATTGGCAGTACTACGCCCGGAAACAAAACCGTATTTCTCAATGGCAATACGGTTAATTCTTCTGGTATTACCAACCCATTATCGGCATCATCATCCTGCTCATTCATTGGAATAATTGGCATAAAATCTGCATCATCATCTGTTCTAAACATTATATTACTTTTCTCCATATTTGTTTTATTGGTCAAAATGTCACTTCAATCTGATTACAGTTATCTTATAACCATTGCAACTGTGTAGGCAATATTAATGCCATTGGTAGGAATATGTATTTCTAGTACAATCTGGCACAAAAAAGTCCTCCCGATTTATTGGGGAGGACTTTTTTATAAGTAATATAAAAGTAACGAGTACTTGAAATTACATTTTAGCTTTAGCAGTATCCATAGCAGCTTTTGCAGTGTCCATGGCAGCTTTTGCAGAATCCATTACTGGAGCAATAGCAGAATCTACAGCAGCAGCAGTGCTATCAGCAGCAGCTTCTACTTTTTCAGCGTTGTTACAAGCGGTCATTAAACCTGCTACAGCTAGAATTGCGAATAATTTTTTCATTGTACTTGTTTTTTTGGTTTTTATTATTTGCGAATATAGTAAGTCAAATTAAATTTACCAATTTTTTCACATATTTTATTTTTTTCTAAAGAATATACGAACGGGAACCCCTGTGAAATTGAAATTAGCTCTCAGTTGATTTTCTAAATAATTTCGATACGGCATTTTAATATCATCTGGGAAATTAGTAAAAAATGCAAATGAAGGAACATGCGTAGGCAACTGGGTTACGTACTTAATCTTGATGGAGTGACCGCGTACCACAGGTGCATGATAATTGGCCATTGCCTTCAACATCACTTCATTGAGCACAGATGTGGCCACCCTACGACATTTATTTTCATATACTTGAAGCCCCAATTCAATGGCTTTTAATATTCTTGTCTTCTCCTTTACCGATATAAATAATATGGGAACATCGTTAAAAGGCGCCATTTTTTGGCGGAGTACTTTTTCATAATCTCTAGCTGTATTGGTTTCTTTTTCTACAAGATCCCATTTATTTACCAATACTACAATGCCTTTTCCTTTTCGGGCTGCAAGGCTAAAAATAGTAATATCCTGAGCCGTAATGCCTTTGTCTGCATCTAGCACTAATAGACAAATATCTGCTTCGTCCATTGCTTTAATAGCCCTAATAATGGAATAAAATTCTAGGTCGTCTTTCTCTTTGCTTTTTTTACGGATACCAGCCGTATCAATCAGCATAAACTCTTTTTGAAACAACTTATAATGGGTATGGATAGAATCTCTAGTAGTGCCAGCAATGCTGCTTACAATGGTTCTTTCTTCCCCAATTAATGCATTTAATAAAGATGATTTACCTACGTTAGGCTGACCAATTATGGCGAATTTAGGCAGCGCATTCTCTTGCGTTCCTTCTGATTCTTCTAAAGGAATATCGGCAACAATTGCATCTAGCAAGTCGCCCGTACCACTGCCCGAAATACTGCTGAGGAAAAAAGTATTTTCAAATCCTAAGCTGTAAAACTCAGTAGCTTCTAGTTCTCTAGTACCATTATCAACTTTATTTACCGCGACAAAAACTGGCTTATTGGTTCTTCTTAATATATCGGCCATGGCCTCATCTAAATCCGTGATGCCAGTAGCAACGTCTACCATTAATACAATTGAATTGGCTTCATCCATTGCGATTTTTACTTGTTTACGAATTTCCGATTCAAAAATATCGTCGCTTTGTGGCACAAAACCGCCCGTATCAATTAGGTTAAAGACCTTGCCATTCCAATCTGCCACCCCATATTGCCTATCGCGAGTAACACCACTAATATCATCTACAATTGCCTTTCGTTGTTCTAATAAACGATTAAAAAAAGTGCTTTTACCAACATTGGGTCTTCCTACTATTGCTACCGTGTAACTCATTTTTTAAAATTCATTGGTGAGGTAATCAGCTATATTTACTTATAGCCATATTCTTTTAATTGCAAATCGTTGTCGCGCCATTTCGGGCGCACTTTCACAAACAATTCCAAAAATATTTTTTGCTGAATAAATGCTTCTATATCTTTTCTAGCACTGGTTCCTATTTGCTTAATCATACTGCCTTTATCCCCTATGATGATGGCTTTCTGTGTTTCCCGGTGTACAATAATATCGGCTTGTATTTTTATCAACGAACCCTTGTCCTTATATTCATTAATTAATACGGCAGTATGATATGGAATCTCGTCGGAGAACAATTCATAAATTTTCTCACGAATCATTTCAGAAACAAAAAACCTTGTTGGTAAATCACTGAGGTCTTCTTCACTATAAAATGGAACGCCTTCGGGCAATAGTTCAACAATGGTGGACAATAATTTTTTTAAGTGTAATTTTTGTAAAGCGCCAATTTTTAGGACTTGTTTACAGTATGGTTTACTGCCAAAAAAAGATTCCGCCAAAGCAATGCGGCCATTACCTGCAATATCTATTTTATTCAATAGTACCAATGCAGGTACTTTTAATTTTAAAGCAGTAAAAATAGTGTCTACTTCTTCAAACGATTCATTAGCATCTACCATTAGTAGGGCTAGGTCAGCATCTTCCAAAGCCCCTTTTACGGAGTCCATCATTTTTTGATGAAGCTTATATTTGGGATCTATGATCCCTGGTGTATCAGAAAAAATAATTTGGTACTCTCCTGGTTTATTTAAAAAGGCTTTAATGCGATGGCGGGTAGTTTGTACTTTAGGAGATACAATAGCCATTTTCTCCCCAATAAGTGCATTCAGAAGCGTGCTTTTGCCAGCGTTTGGCCTACCAAAAATATTAACGAACCCTGCTTTCACTTGTTTAAATTAGGATTTAAAAATCAAGTACCCATTGTGATACCTGCCCATTTTTGTTTATTAGCTATTAATAAAAAAAGCCCCATGAGGGGCTTTAGCTGTTGCGAGGGAAGGGATCGAACCTCCGACCTTCGGGTTATGAGCCCGACGAGCTACCGCTGCTCTACCTCGCGATGTAATGGGGTGCAAATGTAGGTTGCTGAACCCAAATTTCCAAATATTATTTAAACTATTAATCATTCCTTCGCTTCACAGAAGCAGCACCACTACTGCTGATATCTCTAATTACACCATCCCCTTTATAGAAGATACTACTTCCCCCGCTAGCTGAGGCATTCAATTCTTTGTTTACATGCAATCTAATACCCGATGCACCTGATGCTTCTACTTTGCAGTAGTCAGTAATTAAATCGTAAGCCCTAATAGAGCTGGCACCACTGGCTAAAAATATAGCTTTCTCTGCTTTACCTGCAATTCTTACCACCGATGCCCCACTGAGGTCAACTCGGAGACTGCTTACATCTGCCTCGCCTGTGAAATCACTGGCTCCAGACATTTCAATAATCAATTCACTGAGTAACAACTTTCCTGTTGTTTTTACATTACAAGCACCTGATGCTTCTATCCTTTTGATGTCTTTGAAAGTTACATAAGCCTTTATTTTATTATTCCCCCAACTTCTCCAATTCATGCCCTTTCCATCAAAATAAATATGCAGCATATTCCCCCTCACTTCGGTCTTTATACGCTCTAACAATTCCTCCGTACCCGCACTCACCGCTACCGCATCTTCGGAACCTTGCGACAAATACAGGTCTATTGCCCCCCCTATTTCTATCCCAGAAAACGAACCGACTTTGCGTAGCTGCGCATTTTCATCAAACACAATATTTTTATCTGATTGAGCGTAACTGCCCAGTGCTACAGCTATTGATAATAAGATTAAACAAAACTTTTTCATGCGCTTTTATTTTAAATGATATTTAACTGGTATTAATTGTTATTGAATGTAGAACGACTCATGCCTTTTAAAGTTACATATCGCAAAATAAAAAGAAATAACTAGTTTTGCCCTGTCCTCGGGGTGCTGATTTGGATGACGATCCTTTCTGGCTGAGATATACCCGTTGAACCTGAACAGGGTAATTCCTGCGAAGGGAAGGTAAACAGTTTTTTTTGGCAACCTCTCCTATTGCATCCCCTGTTCCCATTATTTAATTTTAAAACATTGAAAAATGAAAAAAATTATGGGAACAACAGCATTCATGCTTTATAGCTTAATGATTGCTGCACAGTCCTCCAAAACACCGTTAAATGGCAATTCAACCGATTCCGCATTGCCACAAGTCACCATTCTTTTCTTACAACCTTTAGAAGTGAGAGCTATTAGAGCTTCCGACAAAGCTCCGTTTGCCAAGACTAATATTGACAAAGCAACTATTGTTAAACAAAATCTAGGCGCAGATATTCCTTTTCTCTTAAACCAAACTCCTTCGGTGGTAGTTAATTCCGATGCTGGAAATGGAATTGGATATACGGGTATCAGAATTAGAGGAACCGATGCCACCCGCATTAATGTTACCCTAAATGGTATTCCTTATAATGATGCGGAAAGCATGGGCAGTTTCTTTGTGAATTTACCCGACTTCGCTTCTTCAGTCAGCAGTATACAAATTCAGCGTGGGGCTGGCACTTCCTCCAATGGAGCATCAGCATTTGGGGCTACATTAAATATGGCCACCAATGAATTCAATGAACGCTCTTATATTGAATTGAACAATAGTTTTGGATCTTTCAACTCTTTTAAGAACACCATAAAACTAGGCTCTGGTTTGCTGGGAAAACATTTCACCATTGATGCCCGTTTAAGTAATATTACCAGTGATGGTTTTGTAGATCGTGCAAAAGCTGATATGCAATCTTTCTACTTCAGTACAGCCTATATTAACAAAAAATCTTCCTTTCGTTTTAATGTTTTTTCTGGTAAGGAAAAAACTTATCAAGCATGGTATGGTGTAAGTGAGCCTATGTTGACTACCAATAGAAAATTCAACGCTGCTGGCACAGAAAAAATGGGTGAACCTTATAACAACCAAACCGATAACTATACTCAAACACATTACCAGCTTTTTTTCAACCAATCGCTCAATACCAAATGGAGTTTCAATACTGCCGTTTTTTTAACCAGGGGAAAGGGTTACTATGAAGAGTACAAAGCCGATCAGCGATTCTCAAAATATGGATTACCCAATCAACTAATGGGCGGCAATACTATTACTAGAACAGATTTGGTGCGACAAAGATGGTTGGATAATTATTTTTATGGACAGATTGCTTCTTTGCAATATAAATCTACCAAATCGGATATTACCCTTGGGGGTGGATGGACTCAATATGATGGATTGCATTTTGGAACACTACCTTGGTTACAAATAGGTGCTGCGCCTGAAAAATACCAATATTATAATTTACCCGCCACAAAAAAAGACGCCAATATTTATGCAAAATGGCAGTACAACTTATTCAAGCATTTTTCTAGTTTTGCCGACTTACAATTCAGAACGGTTTCTCATATTATGAATGGATTCAACAATAATCCCAGCCTTATTGTAAACCGCCATTTTAATTTCATAAATCCTAAAGCTGGTATTACTTATGCTGCTAAAGGATGGCAGGCTTTTTTAAGTTATGCAATAGCAAACAAAGAACCTAATAGAGAAGATTTTGAGTCGGGAAATTTTACACAACCTATGCAAGAAACACTGCGGGACTGGGAATTGGGTATAGAGAAAAAAGGGATTGGGTATTCTGTTGGCGCCACTTTTTATTATATGCATTATAAAAACCAGTTGGTTCTAACAGGCAAGATTAATGATGTAGGCGCATACACAAGAACCAATATACCTATTAGTTATAGAAGGGGTGTGGAATTGCAGGGTGCTGCGGTAGTAAATAAATGGTTGAATGTATTGGGTAATATTAGTTTCAGCCGCAATAAGATTAGGGAGTTTACAGAATTTATTGACAATTATGACAATGGCTTTCAAGCGACTATTTTACATAGCGATAAAGACATTTCTTTTTCACCTAATACGGTAAGCAGTCTCGCTTTAAATATTACACCAGCAAAAAATATAGAATGGAGTTTATTGAATAAATATGTAGGTAAACAATATCTTGACAATACACAGGATGAAAATAGAAAATTAAATGCTTTTTTTGTATCTGATTTCAGGACTATTTATACCATTAAGAAAAAAATACCGAAAGAAATTCAAATCATTTTTCAACTCAACAATATTTTCAATCTACGCTATGAGCCGAATGGTTATACTTTTAGTTATATAGCGGGTGGGGCATCTGTTACAGAGAATTATTTTTATCCAATGGCAGGCAGGAATTTCATGTTGGCATTGAATATTAAGCTGTAAAAAAAATAGGATGAATGTTCAGTGTTCGCATTTCAGCTAATGAACATTCATCCTTTAATATATTCCATTCATTAATTACCTACTAAAAAAACTGCATTAGCAAACAACAAGAATCCATTTTCCCAAAAATTTCTAAACAAAGGATTTTCAGATAAATACACAATAGTTCCATTGCCCATATCCTGCACTCCAAATAACAATCCGTCTTTTAATTTTGCTTTTAATTGCGCCCCTGCAAAACCTGTTATATAACCATCTTTTTTAATGGTTCCTACATTCCATCCGCCTTTTAAATATTCGTACAAATTATTGTCTTGCTTTAACGTATAATAATAATCGGGGTATCCAAAACCGAGTGGATGGGTATTATCGAGTTCCATTTTATAAATTGCACCGGGAATAGAATTCGTCAAATAATCTTTGTCTCTATCCGCATATTTTTTTACTGAATCTTCTTGTTTAGCATCGGGCTTGGCTTCTTTTAATTTAATACCCCATTCAGCCGCTGCCAGAATAGATACTGCATTTTCCAGCGCAATAATTTTACCGCCACTGCGAACAAAATCTTTTAATTTTTCTGTATTTGCTTTATCATTTAGGCTACGGAAACCACCATCGGGAATAATTAATACCTGATAATTTTTTAAGTTAACACGAGATAAATCGCCCGCATTCAACTGTGTAATAGGATAGTTTAGCAACTTGTCAAAATAATGCCACACTTCTCCAGTAGCCAGTGAAGACGATTGCTCACCAATAAGCATAGCAACTTTGGGCGCAGAAGCAATAATATGAATATCGGGAGAACCAAAATCAGCCCCCTTATCCATAAATCCAGTTTCAACTGCATCGGGCTGTACATTAAATTTCATACAAGCTGCATTGGTGAGCGAAAGCCAGTCAGCACCATTACTGGTTTTTAAAATAATCAAAGTACCTCTATCGTAGGTTTTATTTTTATAGGTGAAGGCTTTTTCAACAAAGCGCACTTTCAATCCACCCTTTAGCAATGAAGCCAATAGTTGGGCGCTATTGAATGATTGGTAGGGAATTAATACGCCATAATTACTGGCAATAGCTGAAACAGAAGTGGCTGGTTTTGACTCTTTATTTACAGATAGCTTTTCTTTTACTGCAAATCCTTTAATACCATAGGAATAAGCAGCAGACCAAGCAGTAATATCATAAGTATTGGAATCGGAAACCAATGTTCTAGGTTCTAGTAAAACCTTAGCCATAGCGGCTCTTGGCTGATAGGCGCTTACTGCAATGTGAAGCCCCTCATCTGAAAATGCTTCTTCTTTTCCAGAAAAATAATTAAATCCACGGAAGGTCTTATTACTGAGTGTGCCATATTCAATCCCATTTTGGTTCAACAATTTTTTCAATGCATTTATTTTGTTTTCGTCTTTGGCAGTAAATACATAGGTCTTGTATTCCCCTATTTTTCCGTTGCGACCATCATCGAAAAATTGCTTGAATTCACCCACCAACCTGTCTTTATTTTGTGAAGCTATTTCAATGGTTGACAAACCAGTAGCAAAATGATGCGCAGCTCTATCTACTAGACTAAGGGTATCGCCATCTTCATTCTGAATGGCCAAGCCTGCACGTATTCCGCCTTGCTCATAGGTCATTCCAATTGCCCCATTATAAACAGGATAAGTATCACCATAAGATGGATAGAGTAAATCGAAACGTTCTTTGGTAAAGAATAACCAATTGTTTGCGTCGAAATATTTTGCGTGATTTTTGCCAATCAACCCTTGAAAATTACGCTGCCATGGAGTAATTACTTCGTGCATAGGTTCAGCAGCAGGTGCAAAATAATAAGGCTCATTGTAACCCTGCTCGTGATAGTCCACATGTATCTGCGGCATCCAGTTTAGGTATTTTTTTAAACGCTGCTGTGTTTCTACTTGGGTTTGCCAAGCCCAGTCTCTATTCAAATCAAAATTATAATGGTTGCTTCTTCCACCTGGCCAAGGTTCGGAATGTTCACGGGCTATTGGCTCTGCATTGTATTGGTTTCCAACCACTGAATTATACCAATTGATATAGCGGTCTCTTCCATCGGGATTGATGCAGGGATCTAATACAACCACCGTATTTTTCAACCACTCTTTTGTTTTTTGATTGGCAGGGTCAACCAAAGCATGTAACGTTAGTAAAAATGCTTCAGATGAAGCCGCTTCATTGCCATGAACATTATAACTTAACCATACAATGGCGGGTGCATTAGCAGGTTGGGCCACTGTATTATCACCCGACAACCCTGCTATGCGGAGGTTATTGAGTCGAATTGATTCTAGTTTTTCAATATTCTCAGGTGAACTCACAAAAGCCAAAACCAATTCACGTCCTTCATTGGTATGACCATATTTCTCCATCTTTACCATATTGGGGGTGGATTGTACAACAGATTTAAGATAATCCATCAGTTGGTGGTGACGGGTAAAACGGGTACCCACTTTGTATCCTAAAAACTGATCGGGATGTTGTAAAGACTGTGCTACCAAGATGCCTGAAAATACCAAGCAAAGAAAACTCATCATTAATTTCTTCATAAGTAAGTTGTATAAGCCATGAAAATAAGAAGAAACCCACAACCACCCATCAATATGGGGCATAAGTTTTTATTTTGAAGAGAATGGAACACCAATTTATTTTGTAATTTCCCCGCTTATAATGAGCTGTAAATAATTTTAGCACTCACCAAACAGGAATTTGTAAATTTTCGGCCAACATCAATAAAAATTATACATGAATAAACTGATTGTTTTTTGCACCGGAATGCTGTTTGTGGGCACAGCAATTTGTCAACCAATTCCCTCTATCGTAGGTTCAGATAAGGAAGTGAATCCCTACCAATATACTGTGGTAAAGCGGGGTGAATTTAAGCAAGCGGCGGTGAGCAGTGCGCACCCACTTGCCAGCATGGTAGGTGCTGCCATTATGAAAAAAGGTGGCAATGCTTTTGATGCTGCTATTGCAACACAGCTTGCTCTGGCAGTAGTTTATCCCAATGCAGGCAATATTGGTGGCGGTGGTTTTTTATTAGGAAGAAAAACAAATGGTGAATTAATTGGTATAGACTATAGGGAAGCCAGTCCCGAAAAATCAAGTAGGGATATGTACTTAGATCAACAAGGTAATCCACAATTAAATCTTTCTCAAGCAGGGCATTTGGCTTCTGGCATACCGGGCACGATTGCTGGTTTATTTGCTACCCACGCTTATGCAAAATTACCCTTTGAAGTATTGATACAACCTGCCATAGATCTGGCTTCTATGGGATATGTGTTGACAGAAAAAGAAGCCTCCAGCTTCAACAGTGTAAAAGAATTCATTGGAAAAAACAGTACAACTCCTACGGCATTTGACAGGTCAATCCGATGGAAAGTGGGTGATACTTTGGTGCAGAAAGAGTTGGCTCAAACCCTAATAAGGATTCAGCAAAATGGGGCAAGGGGATTTTATGATGGTAAAACCGCCGAATTAATTGTAGCTGAAATGCAGAGAGGAAAAGGTATTATTAGCTTGAACGATTTAAAAAGTTATACTGCCAAACTGCGCAATCCCATCATTTTTAATTACCGAAATCATGAAATCATCAGCTTTGCCCCACCCAGTAGTGGTGGCGTATTGCTTACACAGATGATGAAGATGATTGAAAAATATCCGATGGCAAAAATGGGTTTTCAAACCACCAATTCAGTGCAGTTGATGATTGAAGCAGAAAGAAGGGCTTATGCAGATAGAGCTGCCTATTTAGGCGATCCTGACTATTGGAAAGTACCACTTAAAACTTTAACCAGCGACGCCTATATTAAAGAGAGAATGAAAGACTACGACCCAGACAAAGCGGGAACAAGTACCGCAATAAAAGCAGGAATTATTGCAGAAAGTGAAGAAACAACCCATCTTAGCATAGTAGATGCAGTAGGAAATATGGTTTCGGTTACCACCACTTTAAACGGCAGCTATGGTTCAAGAGTAGTGGTAGGTGGGGCTGGTTTTTTGCTGAATAATGAGATGGATGATTTTAGTGTAAAACCAGGCGTAGCGAATATGTATGGAGCCATTGGCGGGGAAGCCAATGCCATACAGCCCGGCAAAAGAATGTTGAGTTCAATGACGCCTACTTTGGTAATGAAAGATAAAAAACCTTACCTCACTATTGGCACACCTGGTGGAACTACCATTCCTACATCGGTTTATCAAGCGTTGGTAAATATCATTGACTTTAATATGGTGGTAGGCGACGCCATTGATGCCGCCAAATTCCACCACCAGTGGTTGCCCGATGAAGTTTTTGTAGAGAAAGATTTTAACCTCTCTACAAAATTAGCTTTACAAAAAATGGGGTATCGCATAACCGAGCGAGGTGGAATTGGCAGAACGGAAGGCATCCGCATACTTCCCAACAAAAGAAAGGAAGCAGCGGCAGACAAGCGCGGAGACGATTCGGTGGCGGGATTTTGAGTTGAGAATTGTATTATTATTTAAACCATTCGCCAAAAGCAGAAAGATCTACATTTCCTCCCGTTAAAATAATACCTGTCTTTTTTCCTTTAAACACCGCTTTATTTTTTAGTACGGCAGCAAGTGGCACCACGCAACTGGGTTCTACTACAATTTTCATGCGCTCATAAACCAGCCTAAGTGCGGCTTTAATTTCTTCCTCTGAAACTAGAAAAATATCTTTTACGTGTATTTTAATAATCCCCAGTGTGCGTTCACTCAAAGAAGTCATCAACCCATCAGCAATGGTCTTTACAAAAGGAGCTTTCTCTACCCTACCCGTTTTAAAACTCAGAACAGCATCAGCAGCACCTTCTGGTTCTCCTGCATATACTTCTATATTATTACTAAAATAGTGAACCCCTAAAGCAGTTCCTGAGAGCAGCCCACCCCCACCAACAGGCGCAACAACTGCAGCCAACTGGGGTATATCTTCAATCATTTCTTTAACACAAGTTGCTTGTCCCCCTATCACCCGATCATCATCAAAAGGATGAATAAATGCAGCTCCAGTAGCGGCTACTATTTTTTGCACTGTAGCTTCTCGTGCAGCTTGAGTAGGTAGGCAGAAACTAATTTCAGCACCATATTCTTGAACCGCTTTTACCTTTACAGCCGGCGCATTTTCAGGCATCACTATATAAGCTTTGATACCCAATTCTCTTGCCGCAAATGCTATGGCTTGTGCATGGTTACCCGATGAATGCGTGGCAATGCCATTGGCCAGTTTTTCAGGTGTCAAACGCAGCGATGCATTCATTCCTCCCCTTATTTTAAATGCACCAATTTTTTGAAAGTTCTCGCATTTGAAAAACAGTTCTGTCCCCGCCATCGCATTGATACTGGCATTGGTAAGTATGGGTGTGCGATGGATATATTTTGCAATTAATTCATGCGCTTGTTCAATATCATTTTTTGTAATCATCTTGAATTTATTTTAAAAATCTTCCTTTATTTTCAACAACGGAATAATACAATTCCTCATCCACTGCCTGCTCACTTTTTGCAATTACTACAGCTGCTACCGTATTACCTATAAGATTTGTAACCGACCTAGCTTCGCTCATAAAACGATCTACGCCCAATAAAAGTGCGAGACCTTCTAGCGGAATAATTTTTAGTGCTGATAAAGTTGATGCCAATACTATAAACCCACTTCCAGTAACTCCAGCAGCACCTTTGCTGGTAATCATTAAAATGCCAATCAATGAAATTTGTTGCAAAAAGTCCAACTGAACACCAAAAACCTGTGCTAGAAAAATAGTCGCCATACTCAAGTAAATAGTAGTGCCATCTAAATTAAAGCTGTACCCTGTTGGAATAATTAAACCCACAACCGTTTTACTACATCCTGCTTGCTCTAATTTCTGCATAATATTGGGCAGCACCGATTCACTGCTGCTGGAACCAATTACAATGAAAATTTCTGCTTTAATATATACCAATAGTTTCCAGAGACTGAACCCATTGTATTTTGCAATTAGATTTAATACAATGGCAATAAAAAGAAAGACGGTTATATAAAAGCAGCCCATTAATTTTCCGAGTGATAACAGTACGGCAGTACCATAAGTACCAATGGTATAAGCCATGCCACCAAAAGCACCAAGCGGCGCCAAAAGCATCACCATTTTCATCATTTGAAAAATTACTTTATTGGCTTTATCGAGTCCGCTAATTAAGCCATTTGCTGCTGGTCCAATTTTGGTGATACCAATACCAAATAAAACGCTAAAAAGCAGAATGGGTAAGATATCACCATCTGCTAATGATTTGAAAATATTACTGGGAATAATATGGGTAAAGAAATCAACCCAATTCAATTTTTTTCCTGTTTCAGCAATACCTGTTATTTTTTCAGAATCATGTAATCCGGAAATATCAACCCCTAGTCCTGGCTTAATAAAATGAGCAGCCATAATACCAATGAAAAGCGCAAGAGTGGTCACTACTTCAAAATAAAGCAAGCCTTTACCTCCAACGCGACCCACTTTTTTAAGGTCGCCAGCACCAGCAATACCCAGTACAATGGTAAAAAAAAGTATAGGAATGATGAGCATTTTAATCAGGTCGATGAATTTCTCACTGATAAGTTTACCAACAGGCGCAAAGCTTGGAAACAAATAGCCAATAGCAATACCCAACAGAATGGCAATTAAAACTTGAATGTAGAGCAGTTTAAGGTATTTCAACACTGTTTAATTTGAAGTGATTTCAATATTACTATTAAAAATGGATTTAAGCATGGAAACTATTTATACTCTAATAAAACTAAAATTTTGCTTGCATCAGTCCTAGATCTACATTTGCAGTCCCAAGGGGGGTTAGCTCAGTTGGCTAGAGCGCTTGCATGGCATGCAAGAGGTCGTCGGTTCGACCCCGATACTCTCCACACAAAGAACCCGCATTGCTGCGGGTTCTTTTATTATAATTACCATAATAGCAATTAATAAAATCGACAAGCCATTATACAATAGTTTGCCAACACTAAAGCAGAGTATGAACAAAGTAGAATCTATAATTACATGACCATAATTAACGTAAAAAATAGTTATGGTTTATCGTTACTATTTTCATAATTATTCTGTAAAAAATTGAATCAGCTTAACATTGCTCAATAACAAAGCATAATAAACAACATAAACCCTTTTAAATTATTTGTGTAGTTTCTTTTTTCTTAAATAATCAATTAAAGCTTCTGGATGGTCTGTCATTATTGCATTTGCGCCATTTTCAATTAACCATCCATAGGCTTTTTCTGGCCCTTCTATAACAGCCAATTCATCTGTTCTGCCTGCACATATTTCATCCCATAAAGCAATTGCTAAAACAGTTATTTTATTGGCGTTCATTTCTTGTATTTTGTCAAAAACAGGTGAAGTTACTTTATTAAAAAGCATCTCGTAAATAACTGGCTTTACATCTGTATTAAAATTGCTGATATAAGCAGAAATATTTGGTAAACTGTACCAAACCTTTGGCATGTAAATGATAGAGTCCATTAAAGTTCCAAACTTTTGCCGCATTACTTGTACCGAGTCGTTCCCCTTAAAAATTCCATGATCTATGGTACCTGTTTTTTTTAACACTTCATAAGCTTGCCTTAAAGTAGCGGCTTCTGTTTTATCAAGATTTATCATTATTTTTCCTTTTGCCAATAACATCGCTTCTTCTAGGGTAGGTATTTGCTGCTTGGATGACCAGGGAATTCCAACAGCATTTTTCAAGCGTAGTTTTTTTAATTCAGCTAATGTATAATCTGCTACCTTTCCTTTACCAGTGGTGGTTCTATCTATTGTTAAATCATGTATGAGTACCATTTGACTGTCTTTAGTAAGACGTACATCTACCTCAGCTATATCCACTCCCATATCTATACAGCGTTGAATAGCTAACAAAGAATTTTCTGGTGCTTGAGACCATGCACCTCTATGTGCCACTGCCAACACATAATTTTTCGTTGGATTATATAGCTTGTATAAAATTTCTTGCTGTTTAGTTTTCCCAATACTAGTGGCAACAATTTGAGCTGAGCCGATAGTAATTGAAAATAGAAATAAAATGCTGATTGGTAGTTTTTGCTTCATCATTAGTTAATTGAGTATAAAAAAATTATGTAAAAAACGGAACAGATTCTCACAATATTTCTGTTCCGCTATCAAATTAAATAGGAGGTTTACTTTAGTACAACCACCGTTTTGGTAGCAATATTATCGCTCGTTTGTACACGAATAAAGTAGGTACCATTGGTAATTGACTGGGTATTTATTACAAATACATTGTTACCTACCCTAGTTTTATGCTTTTGTTGAATTAACACTTTTCCATCTGTATTTACTAAACTAATAGTTGCATCAACAATCTTTTCAGTTGCAAAAGTTACCCTAAATTCATTTTGGACTGGGTTAGGGTAAACTATTAAAGATTTAGCAAAATTTATTTCAAGATTTTGATTGCTAGTATTTAAATCTTGAGAAAATTCAACGTTAGCAGACCTTTTTGGGTCTTCAGAGCCGCTATATACTAAGTCCATAAGATCTTGTTTTCTTCGTAAAACTAATTGCTCAACCTCATCAGAAGTTACAATTTCAGTACCCATTCCAGATTCTGATGGTATTCTATTAGGATATGCAGGGTCGTATGATAATTTCTTTAGTACATTATTTAAGTTGGTTTGAAATGTATTTCTTCCCGCTGGGCCGCAACAACTACCAGGTTGGTCAATAATTGCTTCTCCTTGATTTGAAATATTATTCCCATTACTTGTGAAATATCCTTTAATTTCTACGTTAGGATTTGCCCTACTTTTAAATTCTACAGGAGGTATAACCCAATAACCACCAACGGGTATATTAAACCTATAACAATCTTTAGCAAGGTTATATAAGTAAGGAGTTTTGGCTACTTCATCTGTTTTGGCAACAATTTCACAAAATATATGTTCAATATTATATAAATTATAATAAGTTAAATGGCGTGAGTGGATGTATTTTATAAAATCCTTTGTAGCTTGTTTAGAATCTTCATAGGCAATTGTTGTAAAACAAAAAGGTTTTGAAGGATCTCGTTTAACTGGTTCATAAATTGTTTCTCTATTTTCAACTCGTTTTCTAAAAATTCCAGCTTTAATTAACATAGGAAAATAACCTTCTGTTGGCCCACCACCTATACCTAATTTAAAAACACAAAAGTTAAATGCATTTTCTTCATTAACAACCCGATAAATATTTTCAAAATCATAAGGAGTTTGGATTTCTAAAAATAAAGCTACTCTAATATCATATTTTTTATACCATTTCAATAATGCCCTTAACGTAGGTAATCGATGACCATCGTCAAAGCTCACTATTCTTGGTTCATCGCCATAAGTACCTGTTGACGCTAATGGATGAGTATTTCCAACTACTTTATTAACATTGATATAATCCCAAGCTGCTAAAGATTTAGGAAGATCACTGGATTTTACTACTGTTGAAGATGTGTTACCAAGACCTTTATGCGTCATCGGATTCCAATCTTTTCTGGTTGTTCTTCCAAGAGTTTTATCATGCATTAAGTACGGTACTCCATCAGTAGTGGTTCTGATGTCTATTTCAGCCGCTTCAATACCATTTAAGTGACAATTTAATACAGAAGCAAAAGAATTTTCTGGATACCAACGTTTTGCAGAAGAAGGATTTATTCCATTTAATTTATCACCACGCCAATAACCCCTATGTGCTATTATTGGTAAGTAACCGCTTCGCCCTTGTAGTGAAGACATAGTAGATATGATCATTTTTGGTTTCCAATCACGTTCTTTGTTGTTTTGTTGTGCACTTACTAGACTTGAAAAGGCACACACAATGGCTATTAGCAGCCACATTGTTTTTTTCATTTTTTTGGTTTTAATGATGATTTAGTGAAAGATTTTTATGTTTAATTATACCCCTCATTTTGTTTAATAGTAGGATCTGTATCTATTTGATTTTGCGGAATAGGAAACAATAAAAATTTTGACGTAACTGAAATGGGTTTGTTCTCTGCTGTAAACCAAGCATTCATGGTAGTGATGGCTTTTCCCGTGCGTAATAAATCAAACCAACGGTAGCCTTCGCCAACTAATTCTAACCTTCTTTCTAATTCTATTGCATCTCTTAACAGTATTTGGGTAGTTGCAGTAGTATTTGCCAAAGCGGCTCTATTTCTAATTCTATTGAGTGCTGCTTGTGCAATAGTAATATTTCCTAATTCAGTTTCAACTTCTGCTTGCATTAATACTATATCAGCAAAACGAAGCACAACAATATCGCTACCCCCATCAGCGGGTACGGTTGGGCGTTTTAGTTTATTGTTAAATGGTACATTTCCAGTTGTGAGTGCAATATAGTTTCCTCTTCGTGTATCGGTAATTGTGTATTTATTGTATAATTCTCTGGTTGGTAAATTATGCCCTTTTGCGCCACTAATTAATCCGGTTGGAGCAAATTGTTGGTACATAATACTACCCTCTGTATTACTATTTACACCTGAGGCAAATTGTATGGCAAAAATTATTTCTCTATTATTTTCATTGGTTAATGAAAAAATATCAGCAGTAGAGGGTAATAGTGAATGTGCATTTGATGCTATAACTGCATCTAACTGTATTTTAGCATCTGTGTATTTTTTTTGGGTTAAATACACTTTGCCTAATAAAGCCTGTGCAGCTGTTTTAATTACCCTTCCGGCTTGGGTTGTGGTAGTTGGCAGTACTTGAATGGCTTCTGTTAAATCTTTAGTAATTTGATTATAAACCTCAGCCACTAGTTGGCGACCTTTTCCAAAATAAAAATTAGGGTCTTTGGTTTCATCAATGGCCAAAGGAATATCGCCATATAATTGCACTAAGTTGAAATATATTAATGCACGTATAAACTTCATTTCGCCCATTCTAGCATTTTTAGTTATAGCTATCCTAAAAGGCACATTTTCAATTCTATTAAGCACAACATTGCAACGCTGAATAGTTACATAACTTGCTCTCCAATTATCGGCTATCATACCGTTTTGTGGTACGGTTTTAAATTCATCCATATCACCATATATAGCTCCATCATTGGCTGGTACTTCATCATAAGTATTATCTGATGGAATTTCACCCATTGCTGGCAGATATAATCCATATAACCCATTGGTTTGCAAAGAGGCATAGGTAGATACCACATATTCCTCTACTTCAATTTCTGTGGTTAAGAATTTACTCAACTCCTTATCAGTAATTGGTAGTTGTTCTAAATCTTTGGTACATGCTGTTAATAAAACCATAAGCACTGTTGGAATAAAGAATATTTTTTTCATTATATAAATTTTTAATTTTATAGAGTTATGTTACATCCTATGATAATGGTTCTGGCAATAGGATAATTAGATGTGCTTTGACCATTACTTAATACAGAGTTTGGTGTTGCCTCTGGATTATAGCCTCTGTATTTTGTAATTGTGAATAAATTATTGGCTCCTACATACATTCTTAAATTTGTTAATCCTGCTTTTTTAACTACTGAACTAGGTAAATTAAAAGCCAATTGTAAATCTCTTAATCGTAAAAAATCTGCATCAAATATGAAAAGATTAGAAGCCCTTACTGCTCTTCGAGCAGCAGAAAAATTACCATAGTTTGGTTGACCCAAAAAGCCATTTGGATTATTTACTGGATGATATCTATTTTCAAAATAGTATTTTGTAGGCATAGCAAACCCTTCTCCAGATTCCTCTCTAGTTGCAAAATTTGATTCAAAAACCTTTCTTCCTTCTACACCAACTAGAGAAAATGTAAGTTGGAAATTCTTATAGGTAAACGTATTTGAAAATCCGTATGTGAACTTAGGGGCGTAAGCACCCATTGGCGCCCAGTCTTTTGTATCAATTAAACCATCATTATTAATATCTTTCACCATTAAATCACCCAGTAAGCTGCCAGGTAGTTTCGGCGTATTATTTAGTTCATCCTGTGTTTTAAATACACCAGTAACTTGATAGCCATAAAATTCAGCAACTTGGCTTCCTACTTTTGTAATGATATTTGCTAAATTACCAGCAATGATTTGTGTTTGCCCAGGTGCCAATGATAATACCTTATTATTATTGAAAGAAATATTGGCATTTATATTCCATTGTAGTTTTCCTAAATTAAGTTGATTGGCTGAAATACTAATATCTAAACCCCTATTTTGTAATTCACCAATATTTTGCAATGCTGTAGTAAATCCAGATTGTTGTGGTACCGGAACATTCAGTAATAAATTAGAGGTTGTGGCAGTATAGTATTCTGCCGTTATATCTATTTTTTTAAATACCTGTACGTCTAAACCTATATTATAAGATGTATTTGTTTCCCAAGATAAATTCGGGTTTGGAGTGGTATTTGCACTAAATCCTGCTGCAACATTATTTCCCCAAATATAATTATTGGCTGGATTTCCACCAGTAACTATTGCTAAAGAACCGTATGAACCTATTTGATTGTTTCCTGAACGACCCCATGTAGCTCGTATTTTACCAAATGATATGATACTTTGTTTTGGAAAAAAATGTTCTTTACTAAAAATCCATCCAGCAGTAACAGAAGGGAACTTACCCCACTTATTGTTATCACCAAATCTTGAAGAACCGTCCGCTCTATAAGCAAAAGAGGCAATATATTTTTCATCGAAAATGTATTGTAATCGAGACAAATAAGACACCTGTACCCATCTATCTCTATTTGGATTAGCAGAAAAAGTACTTGCACCTCCTATATTTCTTACGTTATCATCTACAATATTATCACCTGTAACAGCTGTGCTAAAATTATTTTCTTTCTGATAACTGTAGCCAATTAATATATTAAAATCGTGTTTATTTATGTTTTTACTATAAGCAAGCGTATGCTCTAATAAATAGTTGGTTAAAGATGTATTTGTTTCGCTGGCTATAGCTGGTTTGGGTGCAGGTATTCTATAAGAACCCAAATTAGAAGGATTATAAAAATCGAAAAAAGATTGCCCAAAATCGCCTCCTACTGTAAACTTATACTTTAACCCTTTTGCTATTGTGTAATTGATGTAGCCATTACCAAACAATCTAAAGAAACTGCGATTGTTTTTTATAAGTTTTAAAGTAGCTACTGGATTTTCAGTTAACGCTCCATCTTCAGGCGCATTGGCAATTATTTGCTGGCTAATAGCTAAGCTACCATCATTATTATAAGGTTTAAAAAAAGGATACATTGCTAAAGCTGCGCCAATAGGTTCATCAAATCCTCCATTGGTATTAAAAAAGAGCTGATTTGTATAAGAAGGGTTTAATGTAATGCCAAATTCAGCCTTTTCTGACAATTTAGTATTCAGTTTAATGGTGCTGCTAAATCTTTTAATACCATTGTTTAACAGCAATCCTTCTTGATTAAAATAATTGAATGAAGTATAGTAAGATGTTTTACCATTACCCCCACTGATGGCAACATTTATATTACTCATTGGAGCTTGACGAAATATTTCGTTAATCCAATTTGTATTCACTAATCCTGCATTTTTATTCAAATATGGAGTTAAATAGTTCAATGGTAATTCTCTCAAAGACGCTCCCTTTGCAATTCTTGTAGCCCTATCATCTGTAATGCTTCTATTAGCAGGATTTTTTGAAACATAACCCCAATCTCTTGCCTCAGCAAAGTATGTTGCGGCGTCATATGCATCAATATATTCTATATTATCTGCTCTTTGTTGATAACCCGTAAATGCGTCTATAGCTGTAGAAAACTTATCGGATTTCGACTTTTTTGTAGATATCAAAATAACTCCATTAGCAGCTCTAGAACCATAAATAGAGGCCGACGCTGGATCTTTTAATACTTCTATACTTTCAATATCATTGGTATTTATAAAATTAAAAGAAGTACCTTCTGTTAATGGAAATCCATCTACAACAATTAATGGATTTCTTCCAGCAGTTAAAGTACCTATTCCCCTGATAACAATTTGCGGATTGGTTCCTGGCTGACCAGATGACTCGTTAATTTGAATACCTGATGCTTTTCCACTGAGTTGTTGTGCAAAATTATTACCACTGAAATTAGAGATTTCTTGTCCAGATACTTTTGCAACAGAACCAGTTACAAATCTTTTTTGCTGTGTTCCATAACCCACAACAACTACGTCTGATAGCGAAGAAGTAGTCACTTTCAACCTTACCAATAGGGAATTATTTTCACCATTATTTACTACAAAATTATTTAGCGCATAATCTTCATATCCAAAATGACTAAACATAAAGTTGTACTTACTACCACCCTTAAGATTATTAAAAGAAAATAATCCTCTTTCATTAGTTGTGGCAATTAGTTTTTCTTTACTACCTACTTGTGTAGTTATTACCGAAACTCCACTTAACAATTCGCCAGTTTCAGATAAAACTGATCCCTTTATTTGTGCTATTTGCTGGGCTTTTACCATTTGTGTTAGGCAGCAGATACTTACTAACAACAATAATTTTAATTGATTTACCATAGTTTTTAATTTAAATATTTGGGCAATACAATGCCCTTCACTTTTTTTAGTGTGTTTTTTTTAATATAAATAGTGGTGTTTATTTATAAATTACAATTAACCCATTTTCTTCCCTAAACAATAAATCATTAGTATTACATATAATTATAAGTATACTTTTAAGTGAATCTGTTTTTAAAAAAGAGCCTGTAAAAGTAGCATTTCCTATTTCTGATTTTTCGTATTTAAGAATCGTTTTAAAACTGTTACCAACTTTGGTAAATACATCAGAAAGTGGTGTTTTATTAAATTCTAACCCGTTATTGATTTTAGTTTCACCCTTTTTAATTTTTTGCATTTTAGCAATCGCTATTTCATTAATACTGTTTATAGTTTTATTCTTAAAGGTACTAACTGAATATATGCCATTTTGATTGTTCATAACCCATTGCTCACCTGGTTTTAAATACGTATCAGAAAATGCAACTTTTGCTCCAGCTGCTTTTACCACTACTTTTCCTTCTAATAATCGAACTGCAACCTTATTATTAAATGCATCAATAGAAAACACTGTTCCCAAAGCCCTTGTGCTAATACCATTAGCATAAACAGTAAATGGCTTAGCAGCATTTTTTGCAACTTTAAAAGTGGCCTTACCAGTTAGGCTTATATCTCTTTTTTTTGAAAATGGACTGTAATAAGCAATAGCACTTTGGGGTTCAAGTAAAATAGAAGAACCATCTTTCAAAACAATGGTAATTGTTTCATTAGTGGTATTGATATTCCGTTGTAACAATGGAATATTGTTTTCAACGAGTGTACTATTATTTCGATTTTGATAATTATTAAAGTATAATATACCTATTGCCATAATTCCAATAACACAGGCCGTCAACAACAACTGAACCCAGCGTTTTGTAATTGGTATTAATTTAGCTTGGGGTTTACTTAAAACAGGAGTTTGAATATTTTTAAGTTCTTGTATTTGATTATATATTTCGATTGAACGATTTTTAGAAATTACTTGTGTATTATTTCTTATATCTGAATTATAATTTATCTCTGACCAGATTTTCAGAGCTTGATCATTCTTTTCTAATGCTGCTAAAAGCTCCCTCTTTTCGTTTTCAGTAGCTTCACCAGCTTGAAATTTTTGTATAAGGGCAATTAATGTATTCATACTACTATTAAAATGTATGAGATGTGAAAAAAGGGGGTTGCAAAACGTATTACCAAATTGTTAACTAATTATATTATTTTAATCCGCTTAGAAATAATAATAGTAAACTAGTAACAAGAGCATTACACAAAAAAAAATAGTAAGTACTTCACAAGAATAAGATAAAAAAGTAACTGCCTATTATTGGAGAACTTAATTGTTGCGATATTATATGACGCTTTAGTAGTTTTGAGGCAGATTTGACATAGTCTTTCGCACTTTCCACCGATATATTTAATGCTGTAGCAATTTCATCATAGCTCTTGCCTTCTAAACGACAAAGCTTAAACGCTATCTTTTTTTTCGGTGGCAATAAATCAATAGCAGCGTTTAAAATACCTAGCTTCTGAGAATAATTTGTTTCGTAAGTGTTTTCTTCGTTTGTGTAGTCTAAAATATCATGTAAATCAGGTGAAAAGGCTATTAGGTTTTCTTTAATACGTTTTTTTATAAATGTCATAGACTTATAATAGCTTGCTGTAAAAAGCCAACCTGCAATTGAATGGTTTAATGACAGTTTGTGTTTATTATCCCACAATGCAATAAAAACTTCTTGCAAAATATCCTCTGCTTCATATTGGTTATTAACTAACCTTAGTATATTAGCAAGAACAACTTGGTGATATTGATTGTAAATTTGTGAAAAGGCAATCTCGTTGCCGTTTCTTAAATCTGATAGTAGTAGTGTATTATCAAAATTTTGCGCCACAAAACAGTTTTATCGTTGCAAATGTAGTTTTTATTTGTTTTAAATTGCTTTTGTGGATGTTATACAAATATTACCAAGATAAAACTTTGGAAAAATCTTCATCCCATAAACAGAAGAGAGAACTTATAATACTCCCCACACAAAGAACCCGCATTGCTGCGGGTTCTTTTATTATAATCAATGATTTTATAAAAGCAACCCTTGCAGAAAGAAATAGGCAAAACTAAAATAAATAATAAGCCCTGTTACATCCACCAAAGTAGCCACAAAAGGTGCGGAAGAAACTGCTGGATCGGCCCCCAACCTTTTCAGAAAAATGGGCAACATAGATCCGCTAAGGGTTCCCCAAAGCACTACGCCAATTAAAGAGAAGCCAACAGTAGCGCCTATCATCATCCAGTGTGGCCCGTAAAGGTCTGGAATAATGGTATGCCAAATGGCCACCCTAAAAAAGCCCAATAAACCCAGTACTGTCCCCAATAATAAGCCACTTACTATTTCTCTTCGCAATACCCTCCACCAGTCGTTGATGGTGATTTCACCCACAGCCATTGCTTGAATAATTAAAGTAGATGCTTGTGAACCACTATTACCACCGCTTGAAATAATGAGCGGAATAAACAAAGCCAAAATAACTGCTTTGGCAATTTCATCCTCAAAATATCCCATAGCAGTAGCAGTGAGTAATTCGCCAATGAAAAGAATCACCAACCACATCACTCGTTTTCTAAATAGTTTCAATAAAGGTATATCAAGATAGGGTTCGTTCAGGGCTTCTGTACCCCCCATTTTCTGCATGTCCTCACTGAACTCTTCATTGGCTACCCATAACATATCATCAATGGTTACAATGCCCAAGAGTATATTATTTTCATCCACCACCGGTAAAGCAACCCGATTGTTCATTTTAAAAACTTGACTCGCATTTTCTTGGTCTTCATTCACTTTTAATGATACAACCCTACCGTCAATAATATCTTCAACCATTTTATCGGGAGCTGCCAGAATAATGTCTCTAATTCGAACATCATCAATCAATTGCCCTTGTTCATCAATTACATAAATCACGTCGATCGTTTCACTATTGCGGGCGTATTTGCGAATGGTTTCAAATACTTCGGCCATGCTATTATTGGCATAGATATATACATAGTCGGGCGTCATCAAACGCCCCACACTATCTTCTGGATAACCCAATAAAGAAAGGGTGATTTTTCTTTCTTCAGGATCCAGTAATTTAATTAAATCGCGTATGGCTGCTTTGGGAAGCTCTTCTAAAAAATCGGTTCTATCATCCGCGGGCAACTCATTCAGCAGTTCGGCTGTTTTGGAGGAAGGCAGTTCTTTTACAATGTCTTTCTGCTGTGCTATATCCAAAATTTTGAATACACTGGCAGCACGATGTATGGCCATATTGGCAATAATTCTGGCTTCATATTCAGGATATTCACTAATCAGATCAGCCACATCGCTGATATTTTGATCGTTTAGAAATTCCCTTATCTCAAGGGTATTTTCTTTTGCTATCAATGCTTCGAATGCTTCAAATAAATTAGGCTGTTCCAGTTCTAAAGACATGAATGCAATTTAAGGAAAGACGGTATATGGTGAATCATTTAATTATGCGCTGCTTTCTTTTTCCAGCATTAAATACGCTTTTATGAATCCTTCTATTTCACCGTCCATTACAGGCCCAATATTACCCACTTCAAAATCGGTTCTATGATCTTTGATCATTTTATACGGATGGAATACATAGCTGCGGATTTGACTACCCCATTCAATTTTTTTCTTGCCTGCATTGGTGGCATTGATGGCTTCTTGTCGCTTACGTAATTCTTCTTCGTATAAACGACTTTTGAGCATTTTCATGGCCAGTTCGCGGTTCTCACCTTGGGTTCTAGCCTGCTGACATTCTACAATAAATCCACTGGGCATATGTTTAAGCCGAACCGCTGTTTCTACTTTATTCACGTTCTGTCCCCCACTTCCTCCACTTCGGTAAAAAGCCCATTCAAGATCACTGGGGTTTACATTTATTTCAATACTATCATCAATTAATGGATAAACAAATACGGATGCAAAAGAAGTATGCCTTCTGGCATTGCTATCGAAAGGAGAAATACGAACCAGCCGATGCACCCCGCTTTCTGCTTTTAAAAATCCATACGCAAAATCTCCATCAAACTGAAGGGTTACACTTTTAATGCCAGCACCATCACCCTCTTGTAAATCCATTTCTGTTATTTTCCAGCCTTGCTTTTCTCCATACATCAAATACATGCGCATCAGCATCTGAGCCCAATCTTGACTCTCCGTTCCACCAGCACCAGGATTAATTTGCAGTACTGCTGGCAACTCATCTTCGGGTTTATTCAGGGTACTCTTAAATTCAGCTTCTTCAATTTGAAGAATTGCAATATTAAAAGCAATGCGTGTTTCTTCCTCGGTAGCGTCGCCTGATTTCCAGAAATCAAATAATAAAGCAAAATCTTCAACTGAACTATCCAATTGCTTGTACAGTTTTAGCCAATATTCATTTACTTTAATGTCTTTCATCACGGTGGTGGCTCGGACATTATTGTCCCAAAAGCCTGGTGAAAGCGAAAGTTGTCGATCCGTATCTACTTTGTATAATCGGTTTTCAACGTCAAAGAAACCTCCTCAATACCAAAACACGGTCTCTTATATCTTTTATTTGTTCGTTCGTCATGCTGTAAAAGTACGAAAGAAGCACAAATGAACGTTATATAAGAAAAAGATAGTATTTTCCCCTATCCTTATGAAGCTATTACCCAATTTTATGAAGCAATTTATACTACTGCTATTCATTTATTCCGTTGTATCTAATGCAAGTGCACAAGATGTACAAGTTCTTGTTGCTGAGAATGCAAGCCATCGGAAATTATTTACGTTAGATGAAAAAGTAAAAGTGAAATTCGATTATTTTGGTGCAACTAAAAGAGTTGCTGGCAGAGTAGAAGCAGTAAGTGCAGATACTTTTTATATTCGGGGATTGAGAAAAAGCACAAGGAGAAAAATTACTGCCATCGCTATTAAAAATATTGAGAAAGTAAAGAATTTTTATACTGGTGGAAGGTCATTTACTGGACTCATTGCAATGGGTGGAGTAACAGGGGGATTATTCATGATGGTTGATGCCATTACCAACGACGCCATCTTCTTTCCTCAAGCAACTGTTGCAACCGCAGCAGGTACTATTGTAGCTTCCTTGATACCATATGCACTGGTAACTTTAGCGGAGCCCTCATACAGTGTGAAGAAAAAATACCAATTTAGGGGAATGAGTGGGTTAAAAAATTAAATCAGAGTTTAACCACTCTCTTACTACCAATTACTTTTCCAACACCCGTTACAATTTCTACATTGTAAACGCCTTTGGGTAATTGCGAAACATCCAGTTCATACAAGGTATTACCAGTATTATTTGTAGTAATTTTTCGATTGATCATTACAAGCCCTGTGCTGGATACCACTTTGAGGTAAGTAGTATTATTAGCGATGGGCGTAAAAATAATTTTTGCAATATCCTGTACAGGATTTGGAAATAAATAGATGGTTTGATTGATTGCAATATCAGCTCTTATTGCAATCGTATTAGATTGTGTACTGCACAAATTCGTATCCACCAGTTTTACATAGTAACTGCCTACGGTTCCAAAAAAAACATGCAACTCTTTAAGTGAATCTGGCAAAGTATTTAACAAACTTCCATTTCTATACCACAATACTTTGCTGATATTTCTGCCCAAATCTGCACTAGCTATAAGTGTTGCAGTATCACCTGGCAAAATATTGGGCTTTGTTTTTAGTGTAATAGTAGCCCCAGGAAGCGGATTCACTTTTACATTTATTTTTTTACGTACACTTTCGCAGGTACCGGCGTTATTGATTCTTGCCACCCAATAATCAGTTGATCCTATAACTGCAGTATTAGGCAATGGAGAAAGTGAAGAACCAACACCTCCATTTGCACTATTATACCAACGTAAACTATCTCCTACTGCTCCCAATTTCCGAGCGGAATCGCGCAGGCAATATTGAATATCAAACACGGTTGGATTGGAAGGTATAAAGCCACTGTCTACTTTAAAAATTTGTGTTTCAGCCATACACCCACCATAGCTTTCTCCCTTAGATTTATACAATCCTTTTTTGAATGGGGTAAGTGCAAATAAAGTATCTGTTGGCGCTAATTGTTGCACCCTAAAATTATTCATATCGGTAATATATAAATTACCGTTTGGATCTAGCATGGCGTTACCGGGACTGTTAAGTTGTTCTGCTCCTACACCCAATCCCATTCCACCAGCAATAATTTCACCTGCGGTAGCACCAATTGTCCACTTCTTTACCCGGTGCGCCGTTCCACCTTCTGTAATATAGAGTTGATTAGAGCCGTCCATAAAAACATTCACTGGTGCATTAGTTTGATTGAGGTTATCACCTTTACCAGCACCACCAGCAACGGTGGTTCCCACAACATCGCCCTGCATCCATTTTTGAATTCTATCATTCTGCGTATCGGCTATAAAAATATTCCCTAAGTGATCTACAAACACACCAGTTGGTACACTTAATTGGTTGGCTGCCGCTCCAGAAAAGTTTCCACCAGCAACTGTCTTACCTTTTATGGAGCCAGGCTCCCATAATTGAATGCGTGCATTCAAAGCATCGGCTATATAAATATTATTATACGGATCTACAAAAACGCTTGTTGGATAAGATAGTTGATCTGCGGCAATGCCCCTGCCCTTTCCACCTGCAATTGTTGTTCCAGTGGTATCACCTGGCATCCATTTTTGAATGCGATCATTCTCTGTATCGGCAATATAAACAACACCTTTACTATCTACATAAATACCAGTAGGATTTTTCAGCTGATTGGCATTGCTGCCAGCGCCTTTTCCACCAGCAACTGTAATACCTATTTTTGCCCCTGGCATCCATTTTTGAATGCGATGATTCCACTGATCACAGATATACAAAACACTTTGCTGATCTACAAAAACAAAAGTAGGTCTACCAAATTTAGTTGAGTCAGTTCCACCAATTAATCCACCCGCAACAGTTATTCCCCGCTTATTCAGCAATGCATTAGTGGTTTTAATAAGGGAGTCGTTCAAAAACCAAGTCGCGCTTTTAAGCCGTGGAACTGAGGTTAAATTAAGTTCTCCACCACCAATACAATTCTGGCCAATAATATTCATCTTTGGCTGCTTGCTCACGGTAATAATTACATCAGCAGCTGCGCTACAACCATCTACAGGTAGTGAAGCAACCGTATATTGGGTGGTGTTGGAAGGAGCCGAAACTATGCTGTCTTTGTCAGTAAAGTTAAGACCCAGTGCTGGTGTCCACTTATAATTTCCAGCACCGCTTACTTTTAATATTGCAGCACTGCCCTCACAAATAGTGGTAGCAGATGCTTTTATTTTTAAGGTGGGAGCCATGGCTAAATTAGCAGTTGGAGATCCAGTAACACAACCAGAAAAGGAAGAAGCCAATAAAGTATAAGCGCCAGGAATGCGGGTTTGCAAAACAGTATCAATAGCAGTTCCTACGGTAAACTTTTGTACTCGATTATTTCTACTATCCGTAACGTACATGGCTCCAATATTATCAAACGCAATACCAGCTGGTAGTTGCAACTGATTAAGTGCGGAACCACCGCTTCCATTGGCTGAACCTGCAACCGTATAACCCACACTATCAAACAAAGCCCAGCGTTGTATTCTATTATTACCTCTATCTGCAATATACATATTACCCGTTGCGTCTACCGCAATACCAGTAGGCGAATTTAATTGATTGGCTCTATTTCCAATACCATTATTACCCGCAACAGGGAATCCAAATAAACTGTCCTTTCTAAAATAAATAATCCGATGATTACCTGCATCTGCTATAAATAAATTGCTGTTCTGATCTACAAAAACACTTTGCGGATTATTCAGCCGAAGGTTATCATTACCTGGTATGCCGTTACCAGCGACTGTCTTTACTGACCTAGCGCCAACACCCCATTTTTGTACCCGGTGATTGCCGGCATCTGCAATATAAATATTACCAAATGCGTCCACATAAATACTAGTAGGAAAATTCAATTGGAATGAACTGCTGCCAGCACCTGAGCCACCAGCAACCGTATTCCCTTTTGTACTGCCCGCAGGAAAATACTGTATGCGATGATTGTTCTGATCGGCCACATAAATATTACCTTGAAAATCTACATAAACACCTGTTGGATAGTTCAATTGATCGCTGGCATTCCCCTCTCCCTTTCCACCTGCTATTGTGGTACCTATTAAATCTCCAGGCTTCCACAATTGAATTCTATGATTCACAGCATCTGCAATATAAATATTGCCTTTTGCATCTACAAAACTGCCCATCGGCAAATTCAATTGAGCCGATGTATTACCCATACCATTACCACCAGCCACACTATTACTTACGCCTGTCCATTCAGGAAATAAAGTAGCCGCAGCCGTATTTGCTCCACTTCTATACCAAGTTAAATTGGCGGGAATAGCACCAGTCAATCGCGCTGTAATTTTAGACGCATCTGGTGATACACAATTGGTTGCAGTTATAAAAGGAAGGGATCGAGTACCTACGGTGATGGTAGCACTGGTAAATGAAATGCATCCACTTGAATTGGTGGCATTTACGCCATAAAATGTAGTAGAATCCGCTTTAATTAAATACGTACTATCGTTTAATTTAGAAACCCCTGTAGCAGGCGTCCAACTATAATTAGCCGCTCCTCTGAGTTTAATTTCTGTTAACTCACCCACACAAATAGCACTTTTTCCAATCACTTCAATAGGAGGTGTTGAACTGATATCTGCTGTATTTGAAGTTTGTGAACAGCCTGAAAAAGCATGGGCTACTGCCGTATACCTTCCCCCAATAAATGGAACAATACTGGTACCGATTGGAATAATAGAAAGCTGTTGCACTCGACCATTTTCTTGATCCAATACAAATAAATTACCCGATGCATCAAATGCAATAGCCGAAGGATTTTTTAATCGATCATTCTCAGAACCACTTAATCCCTCGGTACTACCCGCCAATGTAGTTACTTGAAACCCATTTGCAGTAATGCGTTGTACGCGATGGTTGCCCGCATCTAGGGCATAAATATTTTGAAAAGCATCTACCAATACATCTATGGGTTTATTCAGTTGCCCTGCAAATGCACCTCTTCCATATCCACCCAATACCGTAATTCCTTTAAAGCTGCCTGGCACAAATTTTTGTATGCGATGATTGGCAGAATCTGCCACGTAAACATTGAATTGTTTGTCTACACAAACACCTTGGGGACTATTTAAATGTGTTGAGTCGTTTCCCGAACCAAAACCTCCTGCAACCAACTGACCAATACCACCGCCCTGCGCCCACTTTACTATACGGTGATTGCCCTCATCGGCTATATATACAAATCCGGCTTCATCTACGTAAACATCCTTGGGATTATTAAGCTGCGCCAATCCATTTCCCCTTCCATTACCACCAGCTACCAAAAATCCATTACTAGAGCCAGGTGCAAAACGCAATATTCTATTGTTGTATTGATCGGTAACAAATAAGTTACCAAATGCATCTATAAAAATTCCTGCTGGTTTATTAATTTGGTTGGATGCAGACCCAGTGCCATTACCACCCACAATTCTTAATCCATCGGGATTATTTTTGTCAAACGCAACTACCCTTGAACGAATAGTATCGGATATTAAAATGGCCCCATTGTTATCAATAGCCAATCCTTGCGTTCCAGTAATTTTTTGTTGAGAAGAAGCTGTAATGCTTCCACTTATGGGAGTAACGGCTAGGGTGGTCCAGGTAACAGTAGAAGATTGTATGATGGAGTCGTTTACCCGCCAGTCAATCTGAAAAGGAGTTCTACTAAACACCCCTTGTACAATACCATCACCAGCGCATTTGGGGGCAGTAATGCTCACAAAAACGCATTGAGCGGCAGATTGCTGGTTAATCAGCAATAGCAGCAGGAAAATGGATGGTATCCCCCAACGATTAATCAATGTCTTACACATGTTCATAATGCACAACGGGTAGTGACAAAATAATATTTCATGTAACGATACACGCTATATGAATGGGGTGCGGATTAAAAAACTATAAACCTCATAAGCCGGATTCTGTTTCAACTCCATCATTTATCTAGCCTACTTATTACTAAGCAGATCTTGCTGCCTACCCTGGATCTCGGGCGAGCAGCCCTCAAACAATCCTTTACATGGCATTACAGTACCCAAGGTTTACCCGCAGCTTGTATTACTACCTGCCGCCGTGAGCTCTTACCTCACATTTTCATCTTTACCGCAGTTTTAAATTGCGACTGTTATTTTCTGTGGCACTCTCTCTTTCCTTTTTACAGGAGCCGGCTCTTAACCGGTGGGTTGCTCTGTACTGTCCGGACTTTCCTCTTCCAACCTAGGCAGGAAGCGATGGCTCGGGTTTATAGTATGGTGAAGATACATAATGCTTCATTAATGTGGCTTAAACGATGAATGAATACAGCATCTAGGGTTTAAAATACCCATTACTTGGTAGTATGCTATCCATACTGGAAGAACACTTGGGTTGCTCCATATCCAAAACGGGAGTCGTACTGGTTAAAGAACTGTTTCACTTCGCGACGGGTTTTAAGGTATTCATGGGTTTCTTCGCGAAGCTTGCCACTGCCAACACCGTGAATCACAATAAGGTCGGCCTGTTTGTGGGCAATGGTAATATCCACCCATTTTTCCAGCTCTTTTAATTGAAGGGTAAGCATTTCAAAATTACTCATAGCAGTAAAATCGCTGGTAAGTTTTTCAATATGCAGATCAATTACAGAACGCGCAGCAGGCAAGTTTTCCCTTGCTTTACCAGCATCGTAAACTTTATAGCCTTTTGCTTTTAGACTATCCAGCGGAAAAAATTCAGCCGCTTTATCGGGATATTTTTCAAACAGTGGATAAGAAAAACTGGGTTCATTGTTTTCCTTTAAAGTTTCAATTTTTTGAAATACCTGTTTGGGTTTTAGTTTCAAGGCAGTTTCAAAATGATCTGCTTTGTGTTTGTCTTTTTTAGTCAAGCTGAATTCAATGGAGAAAGAAGGGCTATCATTTACCGCAGCAAAATCAATATCATGAATATAAAAATCCTGAAAAGCTGGAATTTCATTGATGATCTGAAAATGATCAACCCCATTAAAATATTGTAAATAATTAAATTGATAAGCGCAATCGGTTTTGTTTACCAAATAAATTTTTAGTTTTTCTACTACTTCATCATTAAAATCATCCAGCGCAAATTTGGGAATAAACGATAGCCAAACCCCTGCCTCTACCTTAATTTGGTTGGGCTGAGGCTTTTCTTTGGGAATTTGATCTATATAAATTTTGGGGGCTATTTTATTAGGAAAGAGTTTTTTCTCAGTAAATCTTTTAAAATAGGGGAAATCAATCTGATCCATATAAGCGGGGAATTTCACACCTCTTACTTCTATCAGCACCATTTTATCGTTGATGATTTCTATTACTTTACCTTCTTCATTACTGAGCAACACAAGAATATCGTCGCCTATTTGGTACTTCATGTTTTTGATAATTTACTTTGATGTCTGCCGTATAAAAAATAAATCACCAGTCCCAATGCCATCCATACAAAGAACCATACCCAACTGATGGCGGGAATCTCAATCATCAGATAGAGACAGCAAAGCGCTCCTGCAACTGGAATAAAAGAGAATGATTTTATAAAACTATAGTAGGCAGTAGTGAGTGCAATCACCATAAAAATTAGAAACAAAATTTCTTGATAACTTTCAGTACCAAGCTGTGTAAATGCGAGGGTAACTCTATGTCGGAATAAAAAAGCAATCCCAATAACGATGGCGGGTATCAAAAACTTTCCGTTGATATAGGGCAATTGAAAACCGCCCTTTTCTTTTTTTTGCGAAAGCCGTGGCAGTACCAATACACCAAAACAAACCAATACAAAAGCAAACAAAGTACCAATACTGGTGAGATCAGTAACGGTACCACTGCTTACAAATAAAGCAGGAATACCTACCATAAAACCTGTGACGATGGTAGCAAAGGAAGGGGTTTGGTATTTAGGATGAACTTTTGCGAATTTTTTCGGCAATAGTCCATCCCTGCTCATACTCATCCAAATACGTGGTTGCCCCAATTGAAATACAAGTAATACGCTGGTAGTAGCCACTACAGCGCTCACAGAAATCAAGTACCCAATTTTGTTTAGGTTGAGTTTATCAAATACATAAGCAAGCGGATCATCTACTTTTAATTCACTATAATGAACCATACCAGTGAGTACAAGTGCAACAAGAATATAGAGAACGGTACAAATCAATAGTGAATAAATCATTCCTTTGGGCAAATCTCGTTGGGGATTTTTACATTCTTCTGCTGTAGTAGATATTGCATCAAAGCCAATATAGGCATAAAATACAGCCGAAACACCAGCGAGTACTCCACCAAATCCATTGGGCAAGAAGGGGGTCCAGTTATTGGTATCTACGTAAAAAGCACCGATGATGATGATGGCAATGATCACAGCTATTTTAAACATCACCATCAGGTTGGTTGTTTTCTTACTCTCTTTAATTCCGATATATGCCAACATGGTAATAAACACTACAATTATAAAAGCAGGCAGGTTCAGAATTATTTTCCAGCCGCCAATTACGGGCGCATGCATGATGGCATCATAACCCATGCGTGCGTGCTTCGTCATCTTATCAAAAGGTATACCCGATGCTATTGCTTTTAGGGCTTCATCATAGCCTAATGATGCATTACTGCTATTGGTAGCAAGCCATCCAGGCAGGCTGATGTGAAATCCTTCTAACAAATTATTAAAATAACCACTCCAACTTATGGCCACTACAATATTGCCGATGGCATATTCTAAAATAAGTGCCCATCCAATAATCCAAGCTACTATTTCGCCAAAAGACACATAAGCATAAGTGTAAGCGCTACCAGAAACGGGAATTCTGCTGGCGAATTCTGCATAACAGAGGGCACTGAATCCGCAAGTGATGGCTGTAATTACAAAAAGGATGGCAATTCCTGGGCCACCATTAAACGCGGCCGTGCCGATGGTAGAAAATATACCAGCGCCAATAACGGCGGCAATGCCCATAAAAGTAAGATCACGAACGCCGAGTACTTTATTAAGTTCACCACTGTGCGAATCGGTTAGACCAGCCGCTGCGTCTGCGGTTATTTTATCCAATGATTTTTTTCTAAAAAGGGCAGACATCCAAATTGGTTTAGGGCGGAAGATAAGGAAAGTTTAGAAAAGGGGTAGAAGGGGTTGAATAATATTAAACCATTTCATTGGAAAATATCCAGTTCTTAGATTTTTCATATATACATTTTTTGCATTAAAATAATTAAAAATCAAATAGGTGTATTATCAACATGCTTTGCATTCATAAAATCTGTCGGAGTAATATTAAACTGCTTTTGAAAACTTCGAGCAAAATTACTCTGAGAGCTAAAGCCTACCATATCTGCGATTTCATAAATTCTATGTCCACCAAAACTAAGTAATTCAGCAGCTTTTTTAAGTCTTGTAATATTAATTACTTCAAGTGGAGTTAAAACAGAAATTGCTTTTATTTTCCTATAAAGAGTAATACGGCTCATATTCATAATCTTCGCTAACTTTTCAACATCCATTTCAGGATCGTCAATATTTGCACAAATAGCATCATTCAAGGTTTCTAAGAATCGTTCATCTGCTTTAGAATGAGCCATGCTTTTAAGATGTATTAAAGGCGAACTTGCATAATATTCTCTTATTGCATTTCTATTTGCTAATAAACTAGCAATTTGAGCAAGTAAGTGTTCTTTTGAAAATGGTTTTTCAATATAAGCATCTGCTCCAAGTTCAAGGCCTTCTATTTTAGATTGAATTGTATTTTTGGCAGTTAATAAAACAATGGGGATATGTGAGTATTCAACATTGGATTTTATTATTTTACACAATTCAAATCCACTCATATTTGGCATCATTACATCACTTACAATCAACTGTACGGCCTCAGTATTAAGTATTTTTAAGGCTTCATTTCCATCTTCAACTTTTAAAATACCATATTTGGTTTCTAATAGTCTCTCAAGAAATCTTAGAATTTCATCATTATCATCTACTAATAATATTATTGGAAGCATACTTAATGGCTAATATTTTAAGAGTACTTTTTTAATTTCTGGGGTTTTATAGGCAAGTAAAGTACAAAAATATTTAATTCCGGGGTTGACTTTTTAAGATATAAATGGCCACTGTGTAGTTCGGTGAGTGATTTTGCTAAAGCCAACCCAATACCAGTACCTTGTTGCTTAATGGTTTCTTTTAATCTAAAAAATGGTTCGAAAATTTTCTCGCTCATTTCAGGCGGAATAATTTGTCCATCATTTTCAAACTCAATATTATAACCAATATTATCGTTCATATTAGGCATCAATCTAATGACCACTTTTTTTGAAGCATATTTAATTGCATTATTAAACAAATTACTAAATATTTTATTAAGTGCTTCTTCATCAGCAAATGCATACAAATCTGTAGGGGGATATTTAATTTCATAATCAAGCTTCTTATATTTAGCGAGTGTAGAAAAATTTATAAAATTTTCTTGCAGTAATTGTGAAATATTAACCTTTAAAAAATCTATACTAAACCCCTTTGTTTCTGTTTGGCGGAAATCTAAAATTTGTGTAATAAGTGCTATAAGTCGATTGGTATTTCGTTCTAAAGTTGTAATATCTTCTTTCATGCCTGGCAATGTTTCAACTTTCTCTAGCAAGTTTTCTACAGGGCCTTTTATCAGAGTAAGGGGGGTACGTATTTCATGCGCTAAATTGGTAAAAAATGTAATTTTAGCCTCATAAATTTCTCTTTCTTTTTTATCCTCATTAATTACATGATAACTTCTTAACAAATAAAATCCAATAAGAATAGCAAGAAATATATATATAAAATAAGCCCAAATAGTACCCCACCAAGGCGGTAAAATTTCAATATTAATTGTGCTTTCCAATCTACTCCAGTTACCATTTACAGCGGCTTTTACTTTGAAAATATATTTACCCGAAGATAGGTTTGTGAAATATATTTTTCGGTTTGATTTCAGTTCTGTCCACTGATTATCTAACCCCTCCATGGTGTATTTATAAGCAGTCATTTCAGGAGAAACATAGCTCAGGGCAGCAAAGTCGATACTAATTGAGGACTTATAATGTGGCAGGATAATTTTTTTTGCATACAAAATAGATTCAGAAATTAAATTGCTATCTTTTATTAAATCAAGGTCTTTATTTTGTACTTGTAACCCAGTTATATAAATAGGTGGTTCAATGCTAGACTTTAATAAATGCTCAGGCTTAAACGATATCATACCTTTTACACTGCCGAAATAAAGTTGTCCTTTTTCATCTTTATATCCAGAATTATAATTAAACTGATCGTTTAAGAGCCCATTTCCTTTTGTATAAACAACTAATTTACCACTAACTGGATTGAAATTAACCAGGCCTCTGGATGTAGTTATCCACAAATTTTTATTATTATCTTCTAATACTTTAAAAATAAAATTGCTGGGAAATCCATCTTTGGTTGTAAAGATTTTTAAAGATTTTCTATCTGAACTTAAAGAGCATAAGCCCCCACCCTCTGTAGAAAACCAGAGATTGTGTTTACTGTCTTCAAATAAAGCATTAATAGTATTTGCGGGCAACCTATTTTTATTGATCAACCCATTACCAAAGCTACCTTTTTGTTGGGTGAATGGGTTATAGTAATAAATTCCTTTATCGTGGGTGCCTATCCAAATTGTATTATTAGCATCTTCTATTAAACAGGAAATAAATGTATATGCAGGAATATCAGCTATTTTATCAAATCCATTATACTTCTTATTAAATTTAAACAAAGAATTACTGGTACCTACATAAATATCTTTTGATACTGTTTGAAGCAAGCAAACAATAAAATTACTTTTCAATTCGTGGTCACCAGATCCAGCAGCATAGTGCATTTTAATTTTACCTGTTTTAAGATCCATTACATCAAGCCCATGTTCAAAAGTACCTATCCATAATTCATCGGTAGTAGCCAAAAGTCCATGAATATTTGTGTACGCAATAGCATTTTGCTCGCCTGTAGGTTTAAACTGCCTAATATTACCAGTTTTAAGGTTTAGCTTATTTAAGCCTGCATCTTCTGTTCCGATCCATAAATCTCCGACTTTGTCTTTACAAATTTCTCTAACAACATTACCACTTATAGAATATTCAGAATTATCAGGAAAATATTTTTGAAAACTGGCATATTGTTTTGAATAATAATTAACTCCACCAAAATAAGTACCAGCCCATATACCTCCTTCTTTATCTTTGCAAAGAGTATAAACAGCATTATCTGAAAGAGAATATGGATCAAGCAGTTTTTTTTTGAGATTGATAAATTTTTGAGTAATGGTATTAAAAATAAAAATCCCCGATTCAGTTGCAATCCAAAATTCATGACCAGAATATTCCTTAATATCATGTACAAAAACAGTGGTCTTATCTGGATTAAACATTAGTAAGTCTTTGTATTCAGATGTGTTAATATTAAACTGCTTCAATCCTTGATTAGTGGTACCAGCGAAAAGCATTCCTTTTTTTGCAGAATAAATGGTTTCAATTCTATAAGAAGATGGTTTTGGGGAATGTGAAAAAATATTAAACCCAGAAAAAGTTTCAGTCTCAATATTAAATTTTTGCAAAAACCCATTTGGGGTAGACACCCAAATATCCCCTTCCACTGAAAGGCAAATTGAACTTGCTTGAAAATATTTATCTGGTGAAAAAGACTTTACCTTTTTTTTATCAAAGTCATACCTATATAATGACACACCAGATATAAACCATAATCTGCCTTGTTTATCTATTTGTATTCCATTAATTTCAGGAAAAGCGTCTATAAATTTTACCAACCTTTCTTTGCGCCTATCAAAAGTAAATAATCCTTTTTGGCACCCCACCCAAATTGTATTGTTTTTATCAACCATCAAAGTTCCAATAAGATTTGTTGGAGCACTGCTGCTTTCATCATTTACATTGAAGGTTTTAAAATGGTATCCATCAAAACGACTCAAGCCATCTTTTGTACCAAACCAGAGAAACCCTGTTCTATCTTGTACATTACAATAGACGGTATTATTTGACAGCCCATTTTCAACTTGATAATTCCTAAAAGAGTATGGTTGAGAGAACCCTAATTCTGAAAAAAAAAGCACAAGTGCGATCAATTTTAGAATTAGCTTAATATGCTTTTTGTTTTTCAAATCAGACATAGTATTGTATCAATATATTATTAAATTTCAGGCGATGAAGCTCTATTTGATATTGAAAATAAACAAATTGACAATCCCAAAATAAAATGTAACAATTTGTAAAGAATCTGATACATATTGAATAGCGTAAGAATTAAATATAGATTTACTTTACGCTGTGCTTTTGATCTTAGTTCAAGATTCATCAATTGCACAACGATTGCATTTATTAAGTATTGCCTAATTATTACTGTATGAATTTCTTTCCGCTATTTCACCGAATTGCATACCACTTTTTTTCCTGCCATTTAAAGAAATCTTTTTTTAAATCTACTATATATTATCCCTCATAAGTATAGAAGTAAATTAAAGTAAAGAAACTACTTATTTTAAACCTAAAATTGCTTACAATGAAACAAAAAAAAAGGATATTAAAACAAATCATCAGCTTTACCATAGCAATATTTTTAAGTGCCAATATTTTTTCACAACAACAAATTAAAGGAACTTTAAAATCGTTAGCAGGTGACCCGCTTTCTGGCACAACAATTAATTTGAAAGGTACGAATAAAATTGTATTGGCAGATTCGAGAGGCGTATTTTCTATTACTGCTCCATTAGGAAGTGTGCTTATTCTTAATTCTGTGGGTTATAAAACCAAAGAAGTTGTATGTATTTTGGATAATATGGATATTAGATTGGAAGCGGCAGAACAATCACTAAATGAAATTGTGGTGATCGGATATCAATCTATAAAAAAGAAAGACCTGACTGGTGCTGTAAGTCTTATAAATCCATCTCAAGCCAATAGAAATATAGCTTCTTCAGTGGCTGAATCCATTCAAGGGCTTGCGCCAGGTGTTACAGTTCGAAACAGTGGAACGCCAGGGGGTGTTGCAAAAATTGATATCCGTGGAGCTGGTACATTTGCCAATAACAACCCCTTATACATAATTGATGGAATGTATAGCGATGCCACCCCAGATTTTAATCCAAATGATATTGAGTCTATTCAAATTTTGAAAGATGCTTCTGCAGCTGCTATTTATGGTAGCCGAGCCGCAAATGGCGTAATCATCATTACTACAAAAAAGGGGAAAGAAGGACCAATGCTGATTGCTGGTGGAATTAAAACTGGAACTCAACAATTGCATAAACGTTGGGATATGATGGATAACAATGAATATAGAACTCTTGCAACACAGCTTTTCAATAATGGAGGCATCCCAATCCCTACAATTTTAACTACCGATTTTAATCCGAATATTAATACCAATTGGCAAGAAGCGTTGATGCGAACGGGACATATTCAAGATTTTAATTTATCACTTTCTTCTGGAAGCAATACTGGCAATTACTATATTTCTGGTAGCTATTTTAAAAATCAAGGTCCTATTATTGATAATAAATTTGAAAGAGCCAGTTTAAGGATCAATACGAGCGGTAAAAGAGGCCGCTTTAGTTTTGGAGAAAATATATTACTATCATTTACCCATGATAACCCTATTGCTTCCGATGGATTCACCAATCCGTTTGTTGACATGATTACGATGATTCCTGTAATACCTGTAAAAGACCTACAGCGATATGGTTCAGCTACGAACCCTGATGGATGGGGCATTGGACTAAATAATGCATTCGTAAACACACTGGCTGCAAATGTACCTGCCTTGCAAAGTTTGCAAAAGAATGATCAATACAATTTCAAAGTGAGAGGAAATTTCTTTGCTGAATTAAACCTTGCAAGCGGGCTAAATTATAAATTTAACATTGGAGCTGAAACCAGTTTCGATCGTTTCAAGGGCTTTCGTAGACCCGGAACTACGAGGCAGGGTACACCGTCTCCTGTAGCTACAGCTGATGAAAATAGATTCAATTTCAGGTCTTTTTTATATGAGCATACCATAAACTATGATAAGATTTTTGGCAAGCATAGAATTAGTGCCGTGGCAGGATTTAGTAATCAAAGTTCAGTAAACGAAATTTTAACTGGACAAAGAACTGGATTTATCCCAGATGCAAATGGGAATTATATTCTAACTAATTTAGTACAAGGTCAAAATCCAATAGCAACTAGCTACACTAATAAATGGAATATACTTGGATATTTAGGTAGGATCAACTATGGTTTTACTGATAAATACTTAGCAAGTATAACCTTTAGAAGAGATGGAAGTTCACTTTTTAGCAAAACATATAGGTGGGGAAATTTCCCTTCCGCATCAGCGGCATGGAGAATTAGTAAAGAGCAATTTTTCAATGTAAAATGGATAAATGATTTGAAACTTAGGGCTTCTTATGGGTCTTTGGGTAATAGTGAATTCTTAAGGCCTTGGCAATACTTTGGCTCTATCAATCCTTTTCCGCGTGCAGTGTTTGGCATAAATGAAATTGAACAATTAGGTGCTATTAATACCCAATTAGCAAATGCCGACCTGCGTTGGGAAACTAAAAAAACAACCAATTTTGGTATAGATGCGGTTCTTTTAAATAATAGACTTACAGTTACAGTCGAATATTTTGTTGCAAAAACTAATAATGTTTTGGTTGATCTTCCCATCAGCCTTACCACTGGAAATGCTGGAGGTAACCCTCCTGTAAATGCTGCTTCTTTAAAAAACAATGGAATTGAACTCAGTGCTAACCTTAAGGGGAAAAATACGGGTGATTTCAAATGGGATATTACTCTAAATTTCACAAGCATAAAAAATAGAGTATCTAGCTTTGGAGACACTACTACTAAGTTCACACAAGTTGGAGATGCTAGAACACAACTTGGTAGATCAATTGGAGAATGGTATTTATTGAAAACAAATGGTCTTTTTCAAAGTCAATCAGAAATAGATGCCTACGTAAATAAAACTGGTACAAAAATTCAACCATGGGCAAAACCAGGAGATGTAAAATACCTAGACAGTGACGGTGACGGATTGCTTAATACTGATAAAGATAGGGTATATGCTGGTAGCCCTTGGGCAAAATTCGAAACAGGTATGCTCATAAATATTACCTATAAAAATTTTAGTTTTAATATGCAATGGTATGCGGTGGTAGGGAACAAACTTTACAATCGTCCACGCTATCAGGTAGATAGAATGGATCAAAATACCAATTTCAGAAAAGGTGTAAATCCATGGACAACGCAAAATACGAACACCAACACTCCAAGGGCTGCAATTGGAGCACCAGATCAAGGGATACAATTTAATGTTTTGCCACAATCGGATCGTTGGTTAGAATCAGGTTCTTATTTAAGACTCCGAAATTTAGAAATAGGATATACTATTCCAAAAGAACATTTGAGTAAAGCAGGATTTACATCTACTAGAATATTTATTAGCGGACAAAATCTACTCACTTTTACAAAATATTCTGGACTTGATCCAGATATTACTGGCGTAAATATTTTTGAACGTGGCTTAGACAATGGGCAATACCCAGCGTTGAGATTACTGACAGCGGGCATCAACTTTGGTTTTTAATTATTTAAATTGAACAATCATTAAATAAACTATTATAAAGTTTGATCCGCTCTAAATAATAAGTATCAAATTTCATAGCGTATACCAATTGAGGGGAATAAATATTTAAAATAATAAAAAACATCAAATGAAAAAATATATTCAAATCACTTATTTCAGCTTTGTTCTCATCATATTTTTTTCTTGTAAAAAATCAATTGAACTTGATATACCCAATCCAAACACGCCAGATGAATCAAATTTTTGGCAGACCTCGAACGATGCTTTATTAGGCATCAATGCAGCTTATGGTAATTTTTATCGAAATGGTGCTCCTTATTCACGTTGGACTCCATTTTACATGGACATTAGATCTGATGATGGTTACTCTACAAGCCCTTGGAACGAATTAAGAAGTATTGGGGCACTCAATATTACTCAATATAGTTTTGAAGTAAATTATGATACTTGGTGGCATCATTGGCGTGGCATATATAGAGCCAATCAAGTTATTGCAAATTTGCCTGCAATAAATATGAACGAAACTTTAAAAAACAGGTATGTTGCCGAAGCAAAATTCATTCGAGCATTGTATTATTATAATTTAGTAACCATTTGGGGGAATATACCACTAATTTTAACACCTAGTAAACCTGCCGATAAACCATTTCAGGTTTCGCAAACAGAAGTTTGGTCACAGATTGAAAAGGATCTTAACGAAGCTGCTATAGGATTGCCAATTTCCTATTCCAATGATGAAATAGGCCGTGCAACCAAAGGCGCTGCATATGCTTTACTTGGTCGCGCACATCTACAACAAAAAGAAAATCTACAAGCTATAGATGCATTAGGTTGGTTAATTTCGGGACAAGGTCAGTCCCTTTATGGTTTAGTAAATTATGAAAATAATTTTAGACATACCACAGAAAATAATTTGGAATCAGTATTTGAAATTCAATTCAAACAACGTCCTGAAAATGGAGGTGATGACGGCCCAACTTCAAATGTGGGAACTAGTAGGGCTCCATTTTTTGGTCCACCTGGACATGGCTTTAACGATGCTAATATGCATCGCTGGGTGGTTTCAGAGTTTTTAAAAGAACCTACTGCATCTGGCGGTAGAGATCCGCGATTAGCCATCACTGCTTTATATGATTCTACCAATGAAGGAGGACCAGATTTAACTATTGTATACGGCGCTACATTTACTTCTAAAAATTATGATAGTAATACAAAAAAAAGAGTTTGGTACAGAAAATACCTAGATGATTATTTTCGTATTAATGAATTTGAAGTTTTTAATAGTCCTATAAATTTTAGGGTAATCCGATTTGCAGATGTACTACTAATGTACGCTGAAGCATTGAATGGTTTGGGTCGCACTGCAGAAGCCTATCCTTTTGTAGATCGTGTTCGCGAACGCTCAGGATTGAGAAAATTATCAATTGCTTTTCCAGGTCTTAATCAAGCAGATTTTCTAAAACAGTTGCAACATGAGCGAATTACCGAATTAACAGGCGAGTCTTTACGTTGGAATGACCTTGCGCGTTGGGGATATTTTGATGAGGCTTCAAAACTTGCTGAATTAAAAGCACGTGATCCTGAATTTAATAATTTTATAATAGGTAGAAATAAGAATATGCCTATCCCTCAAAGTGAAATAGATATTAATCCGAATTTAAAACAAAATCCAAATTGGTAGAATATTATTAGTTAAATAAATATAATGGTTTCCATAATACTGCTTTAACTAATTGCGTTCCCCATTAGAAAAACTACTTATTTACAATTAAAATGAAATTATGATTTCGGCAAAAAATACCCTATTTATTTTTTTCACTTTGCTAATATTAAATGCTAATTCGCAAAAAAGCAAGCTTAATAAACGAGCAATATGGACAAATCAACAGGCAAATACTTGGTATAAAAATCAGCCTTGGTTGGTTGGATGTAATTATATTACTTCCTCGGCCATTAATCAACTAGAAATGTGGCAAGCAGAAACATTTGATACCTCTGCTATTAGCAGGGAACTTGGTTGGGCTTCTTCAATTGGCATGAATACTATCAGAGTTTTTCTTCACGACTTATTATATAAACAAGACCCATTGGGATTTTTAAAAAGAATAGATATTTTCCTTGCCATTTCAGCTCGTAATAAAATAAAAGTAATGTTTGTATTATTTGATTCCGTATGGGATCCCTATCCTATGATTGGCAAACAAAGAGAGCCAAAGCCGTTTGTACATAATTCTGGATGGGTGCAAAGCCCAGGTGCTGTAGTTTTAAACGATAGTACCCAATATAAGTCACTAGAAGAATATGTAAATGGGGTTATTTCCTACTACGCAAATGATACAAGAATACTGGCTTGGGATATTTGGAATGAGCCAGATAATATGAACCAAGGCAGCTACGGAAAATATGAACCAAAAAACAAAGGAGAACTCGTTACAGTGTTGTTAAAAAAAGCCTTTAATTGGGCGCGAAATGCTTGCCCCTCTCAGCCGCTTACATCTGGTATTTGGATGGGCGACTGGAATAATCCAAACAAAATGAAAGCTTGGGAAAATATTCAAATACAGCACTCAGATATTATCAGTTTTCATAATTACGATGGCCCTGAAGAACTATTAAAACGCATCAAGCAATTACAGCGATATGGAAAACCAATTTTTAATACAGAATTTATGAGCCGTGGAAATGGCAGCTACTTTGAAAAATCATTGCCTATTTTTAAAAAGTTTAAAATAGCCGCTTTTAATTGGGGACTAGTAGCTGGCAAAACAAATACAATATATCCATGGGATAGTTGGGATAAAAAATATACAAAAGAGCCAGAATTATGGTTTCATGATATTTTCAGACAAGATGGCTCCCCCTTCAAAAAAAGTGAGGTAGAATATATTAAAATGGTAACAAGTAATAAGATTAAAAAATAAAACTGATGGGATTACTTAGACAAAAAATAACGACTCTAATTATTATTTTACCCATGTGTATTGTACTCCCATTTTGTGGTAAAAATAAAGCCAGTTCAATTACAACTCCCCTGCCGTCTACCACTAAAAAATTTACAAACCCCATAATAAATGGTTCTGATCCTTGGATAATGAAAAAAGATGGCTTTTATTATTATTCACACACCTTGGGTAATAGGGTGGCTTTATGGAAAACAACTGCAGTATCAAAACTAGGATTAATAACCAGTACTTTAGTCTATAAAGCAGCACCTGGCAAACCTAATGCAGAAAACGTCTGGGCTCCGGAATTACATTTTTTAGAGGGGAAATGGTATATTTACTACACTGCTGGAACAGGCACGGATGATAGTCAGCGAACATGGGTACTAGAAAATAGTAATGTAGATCCTTTATCCGATACATGGATTGATAAAGGGCGTATTTTTTCAACCGATGCAGATTTCTGGGCAATAGATGGAACAGTACTCGAGCACAATGGTATTAAATATTTTTTATGGAGCGGCAGACCTAATCCAGCTGTGCAAAATCAAAATATATACATCGCTAAAATGGTTAATCCTTGGACACTACAAGGACCTGCACTTATGCTCACAAAACCAGAATTACCTTGGGAAATTATTGGAGGCCCTGTAAATGAAGCCCCTCAAATTTTAAAAAATAGTTCAGGTGGAATTTTTCTTATTTACTCTGCAAGTGGATGCTGGACGGATGATTATGCATTGGGAATGTTAAGTTTAAAAGAGGGAGGAAACCCACTAGTTTCCAGCGATTGGATAAAAAAATCATTTCCAGTATTTTTAAAAAACACTGGAAATAATGCTTTTGGGCCAGGCCATAATGCGTTCTTTAAATCGAATGATGGAATTGAAGACTGGATAATTTACCATGCCAATAACAATAGTGGACAAGGATGTGCGGAGAATAGAAATATACGGATGCAAAAATTTGTATGGAACACAGATGGAACTCCCAATTTTGGAGAACCATTGCAAACAGGTATATTGATTAACATTCCCTCAGGAGAATAGTAAAAAATTTTCTTTACCGATATATTGGATTAAAAAACTTACTATTTATTAATTAAAAAAAAATAGAAATATGAATAAAATATTCTACTACTGTTTAATAGTTTGGCCCTCGTTTGCCTGTGATATAGGTAAACAAGATGATAAAGTAGAAAAAAAAAGTACTAAAGTCTCAACAATAGAATATAGAATACCAGAAAAAAAAGGATTCCAGCACCTCGTAAATGGGGAAAAAGTGGATTTATACATCTTAAAAAATAGCACAAATATGCAAGCTGCGATCACTAATTATGGTGGGAGATTAGTGAGTTTATTAGTTCCAAACAAATCCAACTGCTTGGTAGACGTATCGGTTGGATTTAAAACCTTAGAGGAATATAAGAAAAGTACGGAGCCCTATTTTGGTGCTTTAATTGGCAGATATGGTAATCGAATAGCGAAGGGAAAATTCAACATAAATAATAATTACTACACACTTTTTACAAATAACCCCCCAAATACTTTACATGGAGGAGAGAACGGATTTCAAAATAAAGTTTGGAATACAATACAAATAGGGGACAGTATTTTACAACTATCCTACGTTTCAAAAGATATGGAAGAAGGATTTCCAGGAAACTTAAAAATAAAAGTAATTTATCATCTCACTTATAATAATGAATTGAAATTGAGCTATGAAGCCATTACCGATAAAAAAACGGTAATTAATCTTACTAATCATACATTTTTTAATTTAAACGGAGAAGGAAGTGGAACCATAAAAAATCATCTATTTTATATTAATGCAGATAGTTTTACACCAGTTGACTCTACACTTATACCTACTGGCCGAATTACAACAGTTGAAAATACCAGTTTCGATTTTCGCACAGCCACCACTATTTCCAACAATATAAATGAGAAGGAACAACAAATCCAATTTGGAAAAGGATACGACCATAATTATATTTTAAATACCCATAACACTAACCACCTTACTCATGCTGCAACAGTAACTGGCAACAACAGTAATATTGTTATGGAAGTATATACTACAGAACCGGGCATGCAATTTTACAGTGGAAATTTCATGCAGTCAAAGAATATTATAAAAAGTGGCGGTAAAGATGATTTCAGAACTGCATTTTGTTTGGAGACACAACATTTTCCTAATTCACCTAATCAACTAGAGTTCCCATCTACAATACTGGATTCTGGAGAAACCTATAAAAGTGTGAGTTTTTATAAATTTTCAGTGATCAAGAAGTAATAAAAACAGGTCGCTATTTATCATAAAATAGCCCTAAAATTAATTTAAGTGGAAACACCTTGAGTGCATTGTATTTTAGAGGTTAGTTTGTATTGTGTTGTTGATAAATTGTTTTGGCGATGTCTATCGCTTTTCGGGACTTATTTGTGCCTTTTATATTTTCAGTTGCCCTTCTAGCGCTTTATAAATTTTATATGCACAAAATGCTATTCAAATATATATTTCAATTCTGCTTTTATTCAGATGATAAATTGGGTGAATTTTAAATCCATTTTAGATATTCTAAATACTTTTACAATTAATAACAGGTGGTTTTTATAAATTTTCTTTTTTTACAAAAACAATTTTACTATGATCTGATTTATAAACAGCTTCAAAATAATTTACTACTTCATTATAAGCAGTTGAGGGAAGTTGTATCCGTTTACGAATTTGTTTTCTCACAACCAATATTTGATTGTCTTTTACTAAATAAGTTGTTGAATAGGATGAAAATAGTGTATTTAATAAAATGTCTTTGGGGATAGCTTCCGGTTGGTATCCAGTAGGGATGGTAATCTGTACAGTATCAATATCTTTAAAAGGCAAAATAAACTGTATGGGTCTACTCCTATTTACATTTTTAGAGAGCCTTGTATTCGATCTATTAAAAGCATGAATATCTATAAACAATCTTCTCCCAGAAACAGTCGCAAAATTTGGCGCAGTAATATGAAGTTCTTCAGTAACTAATGGGATTTTTCCTTGTTTTTCTTTGTATTCCATAAAGTCTATTTTGTAAGTAGGAAGACTAATTGTATTATTCAAGTATCGTTCTCTTTCTTCTTTACTAGCATTGTGAATTAAGGAATGTACATTTTCCTGTTGGGTACCGGTAAAATGAGTGACTAATTTAGCAGTCAGCTCGCCAGATACATCAACTGCACAGGTTATTTTTCTAAGTTGAAGATTATCATCTTCCTGATATGCGGGTGTTGAAACAACGTGACCACCATCTTGATCAATTAGTAATGCCTTTCTATCGCCAGTAAAAGTGCCTAAATAGCCGGGTGATTCACTTTGACTAGTACATTCTAACCAAATGGTATCTTTATTATTTGGAATACAAGTAATCACATGATTAAAATAAGGTGCAGGGAAATCTTCCGACAATCCTTTTTTTCCACTTCCAGCAGTCACCAATACATAATTTGCTTTAATACCTACTTCATTCAATAAACTTATCATATAATTAGACAAAGCTTTACAATCGCCATATTTATTTGTCGCGACATATTTTGCGTCAAAAGGTTGCCAACCGCCTAATCCAAGTTGTACACTTATATAGCGTGTATTAGCCTGCAAATATTTATACAGTGCAATTGACTTTTCGCTGTTTGAATTCAATGAATCTGTAAGCGCATGTATTTCATTTTTAACCTTATCGGGCAATTCTTGTTTACCTAAATTAAGCATATTGTTTAGCTTGCCTAAATTAGCCCAGCTATCCATTGAAGCTTTGTATTTTCCAAGTGAAAATTCTTTGGGTCCGATATAAACAATTGGAAGAAGCTCTTTAATAGGTGGCTGAAATGATTCTGCATTTGTTGCAATAAGGTTATTCACTTCCCAAGTGTATTTAATGGTTTTATCTTTAATAATAACTGGAGGAGTAAATAAATTAATTTGTTTGAATCTTAGATTAAAATCGAGCGGAGTTTCTACCGTAAAACGACTTTGTTGAACTGAAAATCCATCGTTTTTTACAGGAAACCAGTAGGGAAGAAAATAGGCGGATTTTAATTCCTGTTCATCTTCATATAAAATAGTATACGGGTATTGACGGCAATAAAAATTATGCTTCTTGATCCTGTCATCAAGCATCAAACTGAATCCATCTGTGATTGATTCATCCGCAATATCTTTTCGTTTTATTGACTTTATTTTATTTCCTTTTGAGTCAAATAGATAGCCTTCAATTTTACTCAATTCTTCCAAATTGCTGTAGTTATTTATATATTCTGCATATTCATCCCCTTCCCGGTTTAAAATGGTAAGTGCGTATTTTCGTCTTACTATAATTTTATCATCTGCTTTAATAGAAACTGTTAATTCCTCCATTCGCTTTACAACATTGGCACTTCTTAGAATTGAATCGGGAATTTGCGAGATATTAAATTCTTGACAATACGACATTCCACTTATAAAAAGAGTTGTTAAAAACAAAAATAATTTCATTTAATTAATTTTTTTTCTAAATACAATTTGCTCCGCAGATTTTTTTAAAATAAAAGAGTAAAACTCTCTTAACAGGGTATAATCATCTTGCTGAAATATTGCTCTTTTAATTATAATACGGCTTCTTAACTGTATTTTATTCTCCACTTTTTTACAGATATATTCAAACAGACTTCCGCCTTCATCTAAAATGTATTTTACCGATTTTGGTATTTCATCTACATTATATCCATTGGGGACTTCAATATCCAATACAAATATTTCGTCTTGTTGATAAGGCATTTCAACAGGGTATAATCTATTTGCTGCTTTAAATGGATTCTCCTTTAGTTCTTGTCCAAATAAAGGATTAAAATATATCAAGTCTTCTTCAAATTTCATATCTACATCGTACCGAAAAGAAATCGGATCTTCTTTTTGAATTGATGAGTCAAATTCAAAATCAGCAACCTTAGCGTCTCCAATAATTCCCTTTGAAAATTCATTTATAAAATCTTGTTTGGAATTAGATAGCCTTTTTTCTCTGAATAACGCAGATGCATCATTACCCAATTTGAAGGTGACGGTTCCTGTGTAATTGCCTTTTTCATCATTTATAAAGAAGGCTGCTATTACTTTTTGCTCTAAAAGTGAATCAGGAGTAAATTCAATCCTATTGGGAGATTTACTTAATACCCATGCACTTCCATTGTAACAAGATTTATCTAGTTTGCCAAAACCAAGAAAAGGTTTTGCCGCATCCAGATATATTTTTTTGCCATTTAATTGTGTTTCACATATTAAATAGTTGAACCTGTTTAACAAAGGATAAATTAGATGAACTACACCCCGGCTTCTAAGGCTAAGTATTACTGGATCAGCTGGTATTTTAGCCTTTCGCAGCATGGCAATTAATAAGACATTAATTTCAGCAACTGTACCAGATTTCTTTTTATAAACGTCTCGGAGACTAACAAAGTCATCCATATAAATACCCGCATATTTGGTACAGGTAAATTTGTCTCTTATAAAGGAATAAATTTTTCTTGCTTTTTCTTCTACATCAGTACAGGTTTTTATAAGTTCTGCCAAATCACTTTCAAGAAAATTATTTTCTGCCAAAAAGGCTTTACCAAAATCATCTCGTTCCAACAACTTTTCTGAAACAGTTGCCCATGTTCCCATAACTTCTTTAATAGGTTCGTCGGGAAATCTATATTGAGATAATTGAAACTCAATTTTAGCGTTATGATTATCTATGGTGTAAGTGAATTTCTCCTCTTTTAATGCAGGAATATTTACCATTACCCATCTATTAGAATGTATGGTTGTAGAAACTCTAAAATTACCTGGAGCTTCCCCATAACTTCCCGCAGATCGAATTAAAAAATTATCGGTATAATCAGATTTTGTATTTATATGAAACGGTTGATAACCTTGACTTAAAAAAACATAGTTAAAATAGTCAGGTACTGCAACTTTGTATTCACTCCATAAACAAGGATAGTCACTTTGAAATTCCCAAGGTTGTAGGTTAAAAAGAAAATCTGATTGAATGGAATAAGTGTATTCAATAATTGAGCCTGCTTTAACACCTGGGAAAGTAAATTTTTTTCTTACCTGTGATTTAGATAACCTTTCTTCAAAAACGTCTTTACTTTCTAATTTCTGCGTTACAAGTTCGTTGTTTTCAAGGTTATAAGTGTAGCCATTTACTTGTTCAAGTCGCTCGGTTTGTGTTCCGCTAGAATATAGGTATATAGAAACAGCGGCTATATCGTAGCCTTTATCATTAATAATTTTTATTCTGCGGTGTCTTTTAAAAACAAGGCTAAACCCTCCTTTGCTGTTGGCGGTGAATTCGCTGTTGCCAATATCAGACAATACAACTGCATTTGTATTTGAATCTACAAGTGTGGAATTTATTACAAAATCAGTTGGGGTAATTTTCCCAAACTTTACATTTAGGTGTTCTATTTTATTTTGACCAAATGCAATAGAGAATGAAAAAAAAGAAATAAACACTCGGAAGAAGTAATTCATTTAGCGCTTTTTACAGTTAATATTGGAATTCCAATAGCAATATAAATAGTAAATCAATAGCTTTGGGCAGAAAATGGAAAATATTTAAAATATATACAACAACTTCATATCTGGCGTATCAAGTGCCGCAAATACCGTGTTCAACAACCGGATTATTCTTGCAATAACGCAATTATTTTTTTCAGCCACTGATATCTTACATATCGTTTCTGATTTGTATACCGATATAAATTAGCCTTATTTTATCAGCGCTGCTTTCAGTACTTCGTAAGAAATAATCCCTTGCTTTCTCCAAGTTTCCAATCCATTTTTATACACTATAAAAGTAGGCAGTCCTTGTGAATGTAGGTATTTCATCATTTCTATATCAATACCACCATCCACTTTTAATAATGTGAAAGCTGTTCCCAATTCTTTTTGTAATTGCTGTAGTACTGGTTCCATTTTTTTACAGGGAGGGCACCATTCTGCACCTATATCTACCAATACAGTACCAGCCGATACTTTAGTATTAAAATCTTTTACCAGCATTTGCAATGGCTCATTCACAGATACCAATGGCTTGCCTTCTAGCTTCCAAGCTGTGAGCCCTCCTTTTAAATTAGCCAATACGGTAAACCCTTGTGCCTTCATCCATTTCATAGCTTCCCCACTTCTTATACCCGAAGCACAATAAAGCAGTACTGGTATATTTTTATCAAGGTGTTGAATCCGATCAGCAAATTGTTTTTGATCGAGCCAGTCCGCTTGCAATGATTTTTGTAAATGCACCACTTTATATTCTCCTGCCGTACGTACATCTAGTAACTGTATGGGAGTCGTACTCATTTTTTGCTCAAAATCTGTAACCCCGATGGTGCTTGTTTGAGCCAGAATACTTATACCACAAAAGCATATATTAATTAGAATAAAAAATATTGATTTCATCTTTATAGGGTATAAGTAAGGGTAATAGGAAATACAGCGTCAAAAATGCCTAGTGCTGCGGCTGCGGCATTGCTGATGCGCACTTGTAATAATTCCATTCCTTTAATTTCGGGTAGGGAACCAAGTACACGAGCACAAATAGATTTATTATTAGCAGTAGTAATCCGAACAATGGTGCCGGGTAAAATATCATTTATCAATATATAATATTTCCGATCTGTTACCCCACTTAATGTTTTAAATATCCCAGCTTCCAATTGTTTGCTTCTGGTCTGCTTTACCTCAGTTTCCATAGCGTAGATTGCACCAAAATATCCTTCGTCATTCTGCTTGGGTATATAGTGAATATCTGCTTCGGTAATTTTCACTTCATTGTCCACTGGAGTTTGTAATTTTTCACGAAACTCATCTAGAGGAACGGGTGCTGGCACAATTACTGCCGCTGCCTCTGCGGCTTTTCGCACCTTGTCATCCGCCGATTTTTTAAAATATTTATCGCTCTCGCTCATGGGCTTCATCTCTCCTTTTAATTCCCTGCTGCCATCAGCAACAGCATCCATCACATTAGGATCTTTCAATGGAGGCGGATCTGCATTTATAGGCACCAATACGGGTGGTTTCACAAACACCTGCCCCTGTTGCCCTTGTTGTGGGGTTGTTGAATTAATAGCCGCCCATTTTACTCCACCTATATATCCTACAATAATAGCCTGACCATCTTTTACTGCATCGGTTTTTAAATCGTTCCAATTGCGCAGTGATGCTACCGGCACTTTAAAATATCGCTGACTCAACCGAAAAAGGTTCTCTCCTTTTCCCGCAATATGATAAATGGGTTCACTGGTGTCGTATTCAGCACGCTGAACTATATTGTCCTCAGAAATCGGAATTTTCATGGTAGTATTCATTGGTAATACTGCCTGTGGATTTATGCCATTATAAGCCGCCAACTGACGGGGCGTAAGACCATAAAATCTTCCAATACTTGAAAGCGATTCTTTCGCTCCTACTAAATGTTCCATGTACAAGTCGTTGGCAGTACCTACAACAACCAATTTACGCTGCGCATCTAGCGCAGTAAAGGCTAATAGGGTGATAAAAAATAGAATGGACTTACAGTTCATGCAAATAAATGTTATAACAAAGTTACTATTTTAATATTCTCCATTCAGCAGGATAATAATTATTGATTCGATTGGGTAAAACCTTCATCCAGCCCAATGGAAGCCCTTCAAAACAAGCAAGCGTCCACCCCGTTGGCAAATCATCCACCCCAAATTCTTTTCTGCGAAGAAATTGTAGGGATTGAGGGAGACTAAGATTTACCTGCGGATATTTTTCTTTTGTTAAAGTAGATACCGCCCATTCATGGGATGGAATCAGGTCTTTCCCCTTCAATGCGCCCAACGCTATTCCCGCCTTTTTAATATAAAGTTGTTTGGCCAATTGTTGCAAGGATATAAACTGCGATTCGGGTATGATACGGATATCATCATGCTGTTTAAAATATTGGTAAGCATCTGTGAGGTTGAAATAAGATTGAAGTTGATCCAGTTCGGAGCGACTGGGCTTGGATAAAATATTTTCTTTCAGTCGCACCGAATCTACTTCGCTTCTCTTCTGAAACGCAGCAATATAAAATCCCTCTCCCTTCAAAAGATGAGGATAGAATCTAAAGCCAGTAGCCCCCTGTTTGGGAGACTGGGTAGCAACAATATTCCACGCTTTTGGTATCGGTATATTGATTGATCGAAGTTCCCTATTTTGCACCAACCAGTCAGCCACTTGTTCATTTTCTGCTGTTGAATAGGAGCAAGTAGAATATACCAATATTCCGCCTTCTTTAAGGCAGGGAAGAATGGCAGATAAAATTTTTTCTTGGCGTTCACTGCAATGCTGTACACTATGATTGCTCCATTCGTTAATAGCTTGTGGATCTTTGCGAAAAAGACCACTGCCGCTGCAAGGAGCATCTACTAAAATTACATCAAAAAAGCCTTGTAATTGTTTAAAATGATCGGGGTCATTATTGGTAACAATCATATTAGGGAGCCCCCATTTACAAGCATTCTCTACCAATACCGCAGCGCGAGATTTGATGAGTTCATTGGCCACTACCAGCCCATCTGAAAAAAGAGAAGCGAGTAGGGTACTCTTACCGCCAGGTGCAGCACAAAGGTCGAGTACTTTTTTCTGGTGAATATCTTCTTTTAAGATGTTTCGAAGCAGGTATTGTAAAAACATAGAGCTGGCTTCTTGCACATAGTATGCACCCCCATGCAATAAAGGATCTAATGTGAAGGAAGGACGTTCACTTAAATAAAAAGCTTGCTCACACCAAGGAATGGCTCCATTTAAAAGTGAGGAATATGGGGCGGTTTTTTTAAAAGGATTGAGCCGAATTGAACTCACTTGTTCACCAGAAGCATGCACCGCTTCAAAAGCAGATTTATCGAATCCTTCAATGACTTCTAATGTTTCTAATAATGAATTGGGTAAACGCAATGTTTGAATTTTAAATAGTTACTCCACAAATAACTAATAACAAATAACCTTCCTCATATCACCTTAATTTCAGCAACCAATTGCTGCAATACGGCTTTTGCATCGCCAAATAGCATGGAAGTTTTGGGTTGAAAGAACAGTGCATTTTCAATACCAGCATAGCCAGGTTTCATACTCCGCTTATTTACAATGACTGTTTTGGCTTGCTCCACTTCTAAAATAGGCATGCCATAAATAGGTGAACTGGGATCTGTTTTGGCGGCAGGATTTACCACATCATTGGCTCCAAGAATAAGTGCCACATCGGTGGATTTAAATTCGTCATTGGCCTGTTCCATTTCCATCAAGCGATCATAATCAACATCAGCTTCTGCAAGCAGCACGTTCATATGACCTGGCATTCGGCCTGCAACCGGATGAATAGCATATTTTACTTCCACGCCTTTCTGTTCTAATAAATTTTCTAATTCGTGACAAATATGTTGAGCCTGCGCAACTGCGAGTCCATAACCTGGCACAATAATTACTTTATGCGCAAAGCTCATGCAAACAGCGGCATCACTGATTGAAATTTCTTTGTACACCCCAAAATCAGACTGCTGCGCTGCAACAGCAGCATTGCCTCCAAAAGAACCGATTAATACATTGAGGAGACTGCGGTTCATGGCTTTGCACATGAGAATGGTTAACAGCGTACCTGCTGCTCCTACTAAAATACCACCTGTTAACATTACAGGGTTATTGTATAAAAAACCACCACAAGCAGCCGCTACTCCAGTAAAAGAATTCAATAAAGAAATAACCACCGGCATATCAGCACCGCCAATGGGTAATACAAACAATACACCATATAAAATAGCAGCAATGCATACTAGGTAAAAAAGATAGTGAGTAAATGGATTGAGATAAGAAGTTAAATTATTAAGGTTAAAAATGGTGTATACGGAAAGCGCAATAATTCCCAGAAACAAACCAATATTAAATTTTTGCTGGCCTTTAAAAGAAAAATCTTTTATCCTGCCATTCAGTTTACCCCAAGCAATCATACTTCCAGAAAAAGAAATAGAGCCAATGATGAGTCCCGAAAAAATGGCAATATAAGCAGCATAAGGCGGCTCACCTATAACCACAACAAACCCATCTATATGAAAAACAGCAGTGATATGTTGATACTCAATAATTGAAATAAGCGCAGCGCAGGCACCACCCATTCCATTAAAGAGACTCACCATTTCGGGCATGGAAGTCATCTTTACTTTTTTAGCAGCCAATATGCCAATGATGGTTCCAATAGCAAGTGCTGCGAAAATAAATCCATAATTATGCAGTTTAATGCCATTTTCTTGGTACAGAAAAATAGTCCCCAAAACGGCTATACCCATTCCAGCAGCAGCAATTTGGTTGCCTCTGCGAGCGGTTTCGGGATGCGACAACATTTTGAGGCCCACTATAAATGTAACGGATCCAATGAGGTAACAAATGGTGAGCAAATTTATTTCCATCCTTATTTTTTCTTCTTAAACATTTCCAACATACGATCGGTTACTACAAAACCACCTACTACATTTAAAGTACCCAATACCACCGCCAAAAAGCCAATCACAAGTGCAAGAATATTATCCACTTCTACCCTACCCATCACAATAATGGCTCCAATAATTACAACGCCGTGTATGGCGTTGGCTCCGCTCATCAGTGGTGTATGTAATACACTGGGAACCTTGCCAATAATCTCTATGCCCAAGAATATAGAGAGCATTACTATATAAATGGTGTTGATATGTTGGTGAATATAATCGAGTACATTATTCATAAATACTATTGAGGATGAATTAAAGCAATAATACGATTATTTACTACTGAGCCATCGTGGGTAATACAACAGCCTTTTACAATATCATCTTCAAAGTTCAGGTTAAGTGAACCATCTTTTTTAATAATTAATTGCAAAAAATTATAGAGATTTTTACCATACATTTTACTAGCATCGGAAGGCATACCAGATGCCAACTGGCTGTTACCAACAATACTAACTCCATGCAATACAATGGTTGCATTATTTTGTGTGCCAAACACATTTCCACCAGTAGCAGCGGCAAGATCTACCACAACAGATCCAGGTTTCATACTCTTGAGCATTGCTTCATCAATTAATAAAGGAGCTTGTTTCCCTTGGAGTTGGGCAGTAGCAATAATAATATCTGACTTAGCAACAGAAGCTGCCAAACGTTCCTGTTGTTTTTGTTTATAAGCATCGGATTGCTCAACAGCATAACCACCCGCATTGGATGAGTCTACAGCTCCTTCCACCTCAATAAATTTAGCCCCGAGACTGATCACTTCTTCTTTAACAGCAGCACGAGTATCAGATACTTCAACCACAGCACCAAGGCGCTTGGCTGTTGCAACAGCTTGTAAACCCGCCACACCAGCACCCAACACCAATACTTTAGCAGGTGGAATACTACCAGCTGCAGTAATAAACATTGGAAAATACTTGGGAAACAACTGTGCAGCTTCTAGTACAGCTTTATAACCCGCAATATTGGCTTGACTACTTAAAATATCCATGGACTGTGCCCGAGTGGTTCGGGGAATCATATCGAGGCTGAAACTACTGATATTTTTAGCTGCCCATACTTGCATCAGTTGATATTGAAACAGGGGTTGAAATACGCCAATAACAATAGCAGTTTTTTTCATCCGGGCAATATCAGCATTAGTTGGCGCCCAATAGCATAAAATGATATCTGCCTCAGCCAATACTTTGGTTCTATCTTGAATTAAAACTTCGGCTAAACAATAGGCATCGTCAGTTGCAAAAGCATTTGCTCCAGCATTTTTCTCTAGCCAAACTATATTTCCTTGCCGAACAAGCAGCGAAGCCTGTTCTGGCAACAGTGATACTCGATTTTCGCCAAGCGGTTCTTTTAAAACGCCAATAATCATCTGATAAATTTAAGCCCTTTCATACACTTATGGGCTAAAGTGCAGGAAAAATAATTAGATAAAACAACCGTTTAATCTAATCGATAAGCCACAACTTGGTTTTTGAAGAAAGTAGGTACGTAGATAATTTTTTTTATGGCATCATACCCAATATCGGCGGTATTTATTTTCAATGCTCTAGTATCTAGCAATTGTTGATTGGAGGTATTTTCTTTAACAAGGTATATTACACCTGCCCAACATGAAACAATAAACTCACCAGGTGCTACTTCTTCAATTCCATCGGTACTTGTATCCATTCCAGTAGCCAACACTTTAGTTTTTCCATCTTCAATTGATTCCAATAACGCTCCATTCGCTAGTATATACAATTTCTCTCCTTTAGCCAATAAACCATTCGGCCCTTTTAATCCAGACACCACCGTGGTAACGATCCCTTTTTTTAAAAGGTGTACCTTACCGGTCTCCGAATCAGATATATAAACGTCACCTTTCTCACTTACGGTAATATCGTTTAGAAATTTTGCGCCATCAACTGGTATTTTCTGTACCACTTTTGCTTGCTTTATATTAATAACTACCACTTCTGTTAAATCTGATACATATAAAAAATCTTTGTATCTACCCATACCCTTCGGTGCATTTAATCCACTTACCCAGTTGAGATTAATTATTTTACCATCAAGACCCAGTTTTGCTACGGCACCCTTGCCATCTTTGGTATTGTAATGACCATCAATTAAAGAGACATAAAGCAGTTGATCTTTGGCATCAAACAACACAGATTCTGGCACAGCCAGCACTGTATCGGTTGACCATAATTTAACTAATTTATTTTGAGCTGATGAGGAAAGTGAAAAAATCAAGGCAATTAAAAGAATGGATTGCTTCATAAATTTATTTAATGGTACAGTTTAAAAATAGAACCAATCAAGCTAACCACAAAATATTATATAATTCTTAAAAGCTATTTAAGCTAATGGTATATATATAAAGTGTTACCCAAAAATATTTTTCACTTTTTGAAGTACTGTTAGATTAGCCATTTGAGGCCTTTCCGCAAACAATTCCTTAACTTGATCAATTAGGTGAGCTCTCGTCCAGTCGGGTAAACCCTGATACCAAATCAGGTCGTCCTTAGACAAAAGTTTGGTTTTGAGAGCCTGTAAACTATAAGGCCCTCTAATCAACTTACGATTTCGCAGTATATAGATTTTTTGATCCATAAATGGGGGATATGATAGGATATTCGATTTTAAAATAACAAATTTCATCAATTCATTACAGATGCTAAGGTAAGCAAGAATATCAAAATCAGTACAAAGTCACTTGTAGTTATTTTATAGTTTTTAAAGCTTTTTTAAAGGTTTGATCAGCTTCATTTGCTACTATAAAATATCCATTAGATCTCCAAATCTGCCTAGAAATCATTGCTTTAAGTCTGTTTGAAATAAACATTTTACTATTTAGATCAATTTTACCCACCAGTATCCCCTCTTTGGCCAGAAAGCGAATAAAGCCACTCCATACCATTTCATCTGGCTGGTATAAAGCGTTGAACAACTCAGGCGTTTTGAAAGTGGCGAAATAAGATTTATTACTCAAGTAAACTTGGTAAGCATAATCGCTTAAACCGGGACTTATTAAAATTTGCACTACTGAAGCACTCTTAAATAAACTTGAATCAAATAGCACCGTACTATCGGGCGTAATTCCACCGCCACCATATACCCGCTTACCAGATGCTGTTTTGTAAACTTTAGCAGTAAGTCGGGAAATAGAATCCAGCTTTTTAGTTGAATCCGTAGTATGAAAACGAGCCATCAACTCCGCTTTATACTTGCCTATCCCCGCTTCATATGGCTTTTGTATATTTCTACCCAAAGGAGTGTAATACCTTGCCACCGTTAATCGCACGGCTGCCCCGCTACTTAGTTGAAATTGCTGCTGAACCAACCCTTTTCCAAACGACCGCCTCCCTATAATAGTTGCACGTTCCCAATCTTGCAATGCCCCAGCCAACACTTCACTGGCCGATGCAGAGGTTTCATCAATTAATACTACCAGCTTGCCCTTCTCAAATAGACCAGGCCGCTTAGCCCTATAGTCCATTCTTGGCGTATGTTCGCCTTCTGTATAAACAATCAATTTATCATCGCCTAAAAACTCATCTGCAATATCTACTGCTTCCTTCATCAATCCCCCACCATTACCTCGCAAATCAATAATTAAAGATTCCATTTTGGCAGCCTGCAGCTTCTCCAATTGTTGCATAAATTCCTCATAAGTTCTTTCAGCAAATTTATTTATACGTATATACCCAACCCCAGGTGTTGGCATATATGCCGCATCTATTGAAGAAACCAAAATAACATCACGTTTTATTACCACTTCTTTTATTACGGCTCCTCTCTTAAACCTTACCTTAACCTTTGAACCAACTGAGCCCCTAAATAATTTTCGAATCTTAATTATATCTACTTCTTTACCCGTAATGCTGATGGTATCTCCAACAAATAACAACTGATCCCCTATTTGCAATCCCGCTTTTTCTGCAGGCCCTCCAGCTATAATATTCATTACATGAACCGTATCTCGAATCTGCCTAAACTCAATCCCAATACCTTGGAAATTACCCATCATATCTTCATTTACCGCAGCCAAATCATTGGATGGAATGAATACAGAATGTGGATCTAAATGTTGCAGTAATTGATTGGATACCAATTCATTAATACTATCTGATTGAACTTTATCTACATACCTACTTTTAATTAATTCGGTAAGCTCTTGCAAAGAAGATCTTTGGGAGAAACTGAAAAAACGTGGCGACATTGTTTTTTCTTTTAACTGAAATCCAATCACTATACCCACTATCATTACTACGGCAAAAAGAAGCGGCAACCAAACCTGCAATTTTTTAGAACCCATATTTAATCACTTATTATATTTCTGTAAGATGGCAAATATCTATATTTATATCCAAAATAAACCTTCCTATGTCCTCCATACTAATTGCCGATAGCGGTTCTACAAAATGTGAATGGTGCTTACTCGAAAAAGGTAAGAAAAAAACGATCATGACTTCAGCTATAAGTCCCTACTTTGTTTCCGCAGAGGAAATGATTGCTTTACTGTCCGCCAAACTCCTCCCTAAATTGTCTAAAACCAAAGTAAAAAACCTTTTTTTCTACGGAACGGGATTAAGCGATCCGGCCAATGTAAACATTATGAAAAAGGTTTTCAAACAACTTTTACCAACTACCAAAGTAGAAATAAACACAGATCTACTAGGTATTGCCAGAGCTGCCTGCGGTAAGGATAAAGGCATTGCCTGTATTTTGGGAACGGGCTCTAACGCTTGTTATTACAATGGTAAAAAAATTGAAAAAATCAGTCCCGGTCTCGGCTATGCTCTGGGAGATGAGGGCAGTGGTGCTTATCTGGGGAAAAAAGTAATTCAATATTATCTTTATAAAACCTTCGACGAAGACCTTACGCTTAGGTTTGAAAAAAGATTCCAAGAAACCCAAGCCAGCATCTTTGACAACGTTTATAAAAAACCCTTGCCCAACCGCTACCTTGCTGGATTTGCCCTCTTTCTTGCAGAAAATCGAGGTCATTTTATGATCGAAAATATTATTGAAGATGGACTAAACGACTTCTTTTTTACACATATTTACAAATTCAGAGAAAGCTGGACCAAGCCCATTCACTTTGTAGGCAGTGTTGGATTTGGTTTTAGAGATGTTTTGAAAGACCTTTGCGCTACTTATGAATTGCAATTGGGAAAAGTATTAAAAACACCCATGCCTGGATTGATTGCATTTCATCAATAAAAAAGAATTATGGCTGAATTTATTAAAGTAACAGAACAAACATCTACCTATCGCCACCTCGAACAAATGTCGATTCAGGAAATCCTCTTCAATATTAACCAAGAAGATAAGTCGGTGCCAGAAGCAGTAAATGCGGCCTCACTTCAGATAGAAAAACTAATTGCCGCCATCAGCGATAAAATGCTGGAAGGGGGTCGTTTATTTTATATGGGTGCAGGCACCAGTGGTAGATTGGGTATTTTAGATGCCAGTGAATGCCCGCCTACTTTTGGCGTACCTTATGGCATGGTAATTGGCCTTATAGCAGGTGGTGAAAAAGCCATTACACAAGCTGTTGAATTTGCAGAAGATAGTACCGATGAAGGTTGGACTGATTTAGAAAAACATTTTATAAATGATAAAGACGTAGTAGTAGGTCTAGCAGCAAGCGGCACTACCCCCTATGTAATTGGTGCGCTTAAAGAATGTAGAAAGAGAGGTATTATTACGGGTAGTATTAGTTGTAATCCCCATTCTCCTGTTTCTGCTCATGCTGACTTCCCAGTAGAAGTAATTGTAGGTCCCGAATTTGTTACCGGAAGTACCCGTATGAAAAGCGGCACCGCACAAAAACTGGTGCTAAATATGATTTCTACCACAGTAATGATTCAACTGGGACGTGTAGAAGACAATAAAATGGTAAATATGCAACTGAGCAATATCAAGTTGGTAGATCGTGGCGTAAAAATGGTGATGGACCAGCTTTGTCTGAATGACTATGAAAAAGCAAAAGACCTACTCCTTAAACACGGAAGTGTAAAGCGGGCTGTAGAAGCTATGAAGAACTAAGAACGGACTTTTATGCACCATATTGAACCCTTTTTTAACTGGCGACATATTTATATTGCTGAAGATGATCTCAAATCTCCCTTCTATGGTAGAACCTACAGTGAATTTGAATTTTCACAAACAGTCTACAACTACTATATACACCCCCAATGGGACGATTTTGGCAGTAGAACGCTCTATATTAAAATTATTTATGTGGACTATGAACTGCATTTCGCCATCATAGAAATGATTGGAGAATGGAATGATGCCATTGAAAACGACATCATGGAACTGAAGCGGGAAATTGTTGATTTGTTAACCAAACAAAGCATTACTAAGTTTATACTCATCACCGAAAATGTACTCAACTTTCACAGCAGCGATAAAGAATATTATCAAGAATGGTTTGACGATGTGACCGAAGAAAATGGGTGGATTGTCGCATTAAATATGCCCGAAGCCACACAACAGGATTTTAAAAAAAGGAAATTGAATTATTATATAGAGCTGATGGAAATAAGCAATTGGCGCATTTATAAACCCTACCATTTATTCCGAAAAATTGACGATGAACTGAATAAACGCATTAGTATTTAAACCACCCCCCATGCAACAAGCAATTATTGATCTCTACAACGAGTACACCCACGCACCACTTTCAAGGCCAGATTTTTTAAAGCGACTGGCAATCATCACTGGAAGCATGGCCACTGCACTAAGTGTACTCCCAACAATTGAAGTAAATGCTTCGAATGCTGCAGTTACTGGAACAGATGATCTGGTAACAGATACCATAACTTACGAGGGTGTAAATGGAATCATGAGTGCATATCTGGCCAAGCCCCCTGCCGATAAAAAATATGCCGCAGTAGTAATTATTCATGAAAACAGGGGATTGAATGGCTATATCGAAGACGTGGCTAGAAGAGTTGCACAAGCTGGATATCTGGCAATTGCACCAAATATTTTATCTCCACTTGGCGAATTGCCAAAAAATGATGATGAACTGCGTGCAAAATTTGCCACATTGAAGCCAGAGGAAAGTCAACAAAATTTCATAAAAACATTCGACTATCTGGGAAGTCGAAAAGATTGCAATGGGAAATATGGTTGTGTGGGTTTCTGTTGGGGTGGTGCAATGGCCAATAATTTAGCCATCCAGCTACCCAACCTAAAAGCTGCCGTTGCCTATTATGGCCGTCAGCCCGAAGCGGCAAAAGTGTCTTCCATAAAAGCCGCCATACAATTGCATTACGGCGGTTTGGATACCAGGGTAAATGAAGGTATTCCAGCTTATGAAGCCGCATTAAAAGCCAATAATATTAATTACGAATTGTATTTATATGAAAACGTAAATCATGCATTTCACAACCAAACTTCTGCTGCCCGTTACAATGAAGCTGCTGCTAAATTATCTTGGGAACGCACCCTCCATTTTTTTAAAACCTACCTTGGATAATTCAATAGTCTAGAATTATTACCCTGCTAAATCATCAATCTGAACCCTCACTTTATCGCCAGTATGGTAATGAAATACAGCAGTTCTAACCTTAATCACCATTCCCCCTACCACTACTTCTACTATATTGTGACTCCCATAAAATAGTATTTTTTGTACAGTACCTTCTAAAGAAATGGCCGCAAGTCCGTCCAAAGAAAACTGTTCTGGTCTAATCAATGCGCGCTTACCCCTTACGCCTTCTCCCAATATTTGTATAAACCCTGGATATAAAGAAGTATCAATTAAATTATATTCTCCCAATAAAGCAGCCGTATACTCATTCACCGGATGATAATACAATTGTTTGGGTGTACCCTCTTGAATCTGTTTACCATCTTTAAGTATGATCATCCGGTCTGCCCAGCTCAGTACATGTGTTGCATCGTGCGACACTAGCATGCAAGTAATATTCAACACCGAACATATATCTTCAATTACATTTTGAATAATTTGTTTGTGTACCCTGTCTAAATTAGAAAATGGTTCATCTAATAACAACAATGCTGGCGCTGTGCTGAGTAATTTTGCAAGTGCTATCCTTTGCTTTTCACCACCTGATAATTCATCTGTTTTCCTTTGCTTCAAATGATCTATCCGGCACACTTCATATATGATTGCAGCTTCCGATTCGGGCAGCTTATTGTGCATCTCCAATAATTCATGCACCCGATAATTGTTTCTTAATTCAAAATGCTGTGAAAGATAGGCTATGGATGGATGGCCGGGCAACAAAACTTCCAATGGCCCCAGTACGCGCGCACCTTGAAAGATCACTTTTCCAGCATCTGGTTGAATTAACCCAGCAATAATTTTTAGTAAAGTGGACTTCCCCGAGCCCGTTTCACCAGCAATAGCAATTCGCTGATTGGGGAATTGATTTAATTCAATTGGGTGTAACACAGTTTTCCCTAATTGTTGTTTCGTTATTCCTTGAACGGATAAAAACATTGCATTCATCAAAAGTATTTTTTTACAGTCTCCTTATTCCAATGAATATGAAGTAATGGTTTAAAGATACAGTAAATTTTCAGCCGATTTTTACCTTCTGTTTTCAGTATAAGATCCTACTTTGCAGCATATAATTAATGATATATGATTACAGCAGCTTTAAAGTCGCAATTCTTAATTAGAAAAGACATTTGTTTTTTGAATTTTGGCTCCTTTGGCGCCTGCCCTAAACCCATATTTGAAAGATACCAAGCCTACCAACTAGAGTTGGAACAAGAGCCTGTTCTGTTTACCGTAAAGACGGGACTTGAATACCTCAAAACATCGAGGGAAGCGCTAGCCACATACTTAAATTGTGATGCAGACGATCTGGTCTATATGGTAAACCCCTCTCATGCAGTAAACCTAGTAGCAAAGAGCCTATCGCTAAAATCTGGGGATGAAGTGCTTACCACCGACCTAGAATATGGCGCTTGCGATAAAACCTGGCAATATTACTGCGATAAGGCAGGTGCAAAATATAAACGACAGCCCATCACCCTTCCAATTAGTTCCAAAGAAGCATTTGTAACCGAATTTTTTAAAGGGGTTACTGCCAATACCAAACTTATTTTTCTCAGTCATATCACCAGCTCTACAGCACTTCGTTTTCCCGTTGAAGCAATTTGTAAGAAAGCCAAAGAAATGGGAATTATGAGTTTTATTGATGGAGCACACGCACCAGCACAAATACCGCTTAACTTAAGCACGCTAGAGGCTGATATATATACTGGTGCTTGTCACAAATGGATGATGACCCCAAAGGGAAGTACTTTTTTATATATTCGAAGATCATTCCAGTCGCTTTTTGATCCCTTGGTTATTAGCTGGGGCTATAATAGTGCTACCCCATCTCATTCACGCTTTTTAGATTACCACCAAACACAGGGTACGAGAGACTTTTCAGCTTTTTTATGTATTCCCGAAGCCATTCAATTCATGAAGCAATACAATTGGGAAGCTGTATCAGCCGAATGTAGAAAAATAGTGCTTGACAATGCAGCCGCATTTTGTGCCTTATTAAATACAGCCCCACTTGCCCCACTGAATGAAGATTTTATAGTTCAATTATTCAGCATTCCCATTAAGACTCCTGAGCCCGAACAATTAAAGGAATTACTTTTTGAAAAATACAAAATAGAGATTCCCGTGATGCGCCACGCCGACAAGGTTTATTTACGCTATTCCATCCAGGCATTTAATTCACAAAATGATTTGGATATACTTACCGATGCACTAAAAGACATTATTAAAACAACCCATTTAATCAAAGCCTAGCGCATTGAAGTTGATAGAAAATATACTAGGATTCTAATAGATTTTATGGCATTACAAATTGCATCACTCAATTCAGGCAGCAATGGAAATTGCTATTATATTGGCAATACCAAAGAAGCAGTGTTGATTGATATAGGTATCTCCTGTAGAGAAACAGAGATTAGGATGAAACAAAGGGGACTGGATATTAAAAAAGTGAAAGCGATTTTCATTTCCCATGAACATACAGATCATATAAGAGGTGTATCTACCCTAGCAAACAAATATGGAGTTCCCGTATTTATCACATCTGCCACCGCACAGAATGGTCCAAAGTTAATTAAACATTTATCGCGCGCTTTTACCGCTGATGAACCCATACAGGTTGGTTGCTTACAGGTTACCCCATTTGGTAAAAAGCATGATGCGGCTGATCCACATAGTTTTATGGTAGAACAAGATGGAATAAAAGTGGGTATTATTACCGATATAGGTCAAGTATGTGATCGTGTAATTCATTATTTCAGCCAGTGCAATGCTGCTTTTTTAGAATCGAATTACGACCCTATATTACTCCAAAATGGCCGATATTCTGAATACCTCAAACAACGGATAAGGGGTGGACTGGGACATATTTCTAATCAACAAGCGCTGGAATTATTTGTAAAGCATAAGTCGCCCCATTTAACCCACTTATTCTTATCCCACCTTTCTAAAGAAAATAATAGTCCCGAATTAGCAGCTTCTGTATTTGCACCCCATGCATGCAATACTTATATAACGATAGCATCTAGGTATGCAGCAACCGAAGTGTACGATATACCACAAAAGCATAGAGTGCTTACGCTATTTTAAGGTTGGCTATACTTCGCGCTGTATTAAAAAACCTGCCAATTCTTTTAAGGGCTGTTTGCGTACAGCAAGTACTGCTATATCTTCTAAATGTTTTAACGCAGTTTGCAGGTATTGTTCTTTCAACTGATTGGCCCAAGCATCTATTCCACAAGCTTTGTAAATGGCCAATACTTTTTCAATTTTATCCGCAGGATTTTGCTCCATCAACGCCAATAAAGCTGACTTTTGATTTGGGCTTGCCACTTCCAACGCATGCAGTAGTAAGAAAGTTTTCTTATTCTGCTTAATATCTCCCCCTACTTCTTTGCCAAACTTTGCTGGATCACCAAAAGCATCTAAATAATCATCTTGTATTTGAAATGCTATTCCTAAATTCTTTCCAAATTCGTATAGATGCTTACAATTGCCCTCACTAGCCCCACCCATTACAGCGCCCATTTCTAAACTAGCAGCTAACAATACAGAGGTTTTTAAAGTAATCATTTGAATATATTCTTCCAGCGAAACATCATTTCGTTTTTCAAAGTCCATATCCAGTTGTTGCCCTTCGCATACTTCAGTAGCCGTTTTATTAAACAGCCTTATAATTTTGTGTAGGTACTGGATATTGATTTTATTGAGGTAATCATAGGCTTTAATCAACATTACATCACCCGCTAATAATGCGGTACTGGAATTGTATTTTACGTGAACAGTTTCCATACCTCTTCTAAGCGAAGCATCGTCCATAATATCATCGTGCAACAGCGTAAAATTATGAAACAGCTCAATGGCTGTTGCTACTTCATAAGCATCGGCGTGAATGGTATCGAATAATTCATTCCCCATTAAACATAAAATGGGACGAATGCGTTTACCTCCGATGGTCAAAAAATAATTACAAGGGTCGTACAATGAAGTAGGAATATTGGGGAAATGTGGGACAGAAAATTGTTGGTTGAATTGGGCTACTAGGTCTTTAAAAGATTGCATACCACAAACCTAAATATAAAATGCTCGCTGTATTACATGTTTTTGAATATTTTTTTTATCTGTACTATTCCACACTCATTTTGGCACGATTTTAATACACTATTAAAAAAAAATGATGAAATATATTTTAGCAGTCGCTTTTTTAGCATTTACAACAACCCATTTATCTGCCCAAACCAATAATAGCAGCGCTTATAAAACGGCATTGGGTGTTAAGTTTTATCCGGGGGCAGTGTCGGTTAAACATTTTACCAGCAAAGGAAGAGCATTGGAAGGCTTGGGATATATTTCTTCCGATGGGTTTAGGTTGACTGGATTATATGAATTGCATTATCCTTTAGGGAGTGTTGAGGGTTTACAATGGTATATTGGCGGAGGTGGACATTTGGGTGTATGGAGCGATAGCTGGAAAAATCGTTTTCCGAACCGGCAAACAGGATTGGCTATTGGAGTGGATGGAGTTTTGGGTATTGACTATAAAGTAAAGGGAGCACCACTAAACCTAAGTTTTGATTGGCAACCTTCTTTTAATATAGTAGGATATAATTATTTTGAAGGCGGTTGGGGTGGTTTGGCCATCCGTTACACTTTCTAAACTAGGTTGAGTTACAGTTTGAAAAGGCTTTCCACAAAAGCTGTTTTGTTAAAAAGCAGTAAGTCTTCTACCTTCTCACCTACTCCAATATATTTCACAGGTATTTTAAATTGATGGGCAATTGCCAATACCACCCCACCTTTTGCGGTGCCATCTAGTTTGGTGATGGCCAAAGCAGTAACTGGGGTGGTAGCGGTAAACTGACGAGCCTGCTCAATTGCATTTTGCCCCGTTGAGCCATCCAATACTAGTAAAACTTCGTGCGGAGCATCAGGGACTATTTTCTGTATCACCCGTTTAATTTTATTGAGTTCATCCATCAAATGGGCTTTGTTGTGCAGTCTACCAGCTGTATCAATAATAACCACATCGGCATTTTTAGCAACCGCACTTGCTACTGTATCGTAGGCAACTGCGCTTGGGTCAGAACCCATGGACTGTTTTACAATGGATACACCTACTCGCTCGCTCCAAATGGTAAGTTGGTCAACCGCAGCTGCACGAAATGTGTCGCCCGCTCCCAAAATAACTTGGTTACCAGCCGCTTTAAATTGAGCTGCTAATTTTCCAATGGTGGTGGTTTTACCTACTCCATTCACACCTACAACTAAAATAATATAGGGTTTCTTACCCGCTGGAGGAATAAAACCTTCGGAAGAAGCAGAAGATGAATCGACTAAAATTGATGCTATTTCATTTTTAAGTAAGCTGTTTAACTCACTTGTATTCAAATACTTATCTTTTTTTATTCTCTTTTCAATCTGATCAATTATTTGCAAGGTCGTATCCACACCTACGTCTGCACTTATCAGTGCTTCCTCCAAATTATCGAGTACTTCTTCGTCAATGGTGGTTTTTCCAGCAATGGCTTTAGTGAGTTTAGATAGAAACCCTTCCTTGGTTTTTTGCAAACCATGGTCAAGCGTTTCCTGCTCTTTTTTACCAAATAATTTATCAAAGAAACCCATGGCTCTATGAATTAACAGGTTGAAAAACAAAAGCCTCCTACTGTTGGGAAGGAAGCTTTAGAATGATTTATTGCCAGAGACTATTTCTCAGACATAAATGTCTTGATATTGTCTTTGTGTACAATATTTTCTTTAAAAGTATACGCACCTGATTTGGGACTGCGTACAGCTTTGATAACTTTAGTCCAGTTTTTTGCTTCAGCGGCTGCTTTCTGGTCTTTTACTTTCGCGTTTTTGGAAGCTACTTTAGCCATGATTATTTGATTTCTTTATGAACGGTTACTTTTTTCAAAATTGGGTTAAGTTTCTTTAACTCAATACGCTCAGGCGTATTTTTCTTATTTTTGGTAGTAATATAACGACTAGTACCAGGCTGACCGCTGGTCTTGTGCTCGGTGCACTCTAATATTACTTGTACCCTGTTACCTCTCTTTGCCATTTTATAGGTAGTTTTTTCTTGTTTAGTTAGATCTTAGTGCCTTTAGCTCTTAATTCTTTAATTACTGCGTTTAAACCATTCTTATTGATGGTCCTCAAAGCATCGGTTGATACTTTCAAAGATATCCAACGATCTTCTTCTGCAAAGAAAAAGCGCTTTTTTTGCAAATTAGGTAAGAAACGACGCTTGGTTTTAATGTTTGAGTGAGAAACACTGTTACCAACGATGGGCTTTTTACCGGTTATCTGACATACTCTTGCCATGACTCAATAGTTTTTTTCCGATTTTTTCGGACGGCAAAGGTAAGTAAATGAAGTAAAATAACAAGTAATAAGCACAAAAATTTATATTTATTTTAGAAAAAATTTAGATTATTCTAAAATACCAGTGAAACGCGGCAGCTAATTCTCAGATTTGCAAAGTTAAAACTTCCATCCGCTAATAAAAAAATCAGCAGCCAAAACCCAATATTCACCCCCGCTTATCAATTGTGAAAATAGCATTAACAAATCTCATCACAGTAAAATAGGCCTTAGCATTTCTTTCACAATTCTACTGAAAGCACTTACTGCGTTGGTTTTGATGGGATAGATAAAAAATGTCTGCAACACCCCTTATACCGCTTATCTATTCCTGCCCTCTGCAACTGTAACTTATCACAATCTACTGCGTCTGATCTATTGTAGTTGATAATTTTAACCCCATCAACATAAAAATAACCATAAAAAATAAATGTATGAAAAAGTCACTCTTCGCCATCGCCGTCTTGATCAGTAGCATCAGCTTTGCTACCCCAAACCATTTAAACGATACAAAATTAGCTCCGGGCTCCAACTTGGTGAAAGCCTATGAATCCGCCAATTTTGTAAACTGGAGATCAGCTTCCAATATTAAAAAAGCTATAGTATTGGTAGATCAGCATGAAGTAAATGTCTTTTACAATGAGTTTGGCGATTTAATTGGCAGTACCACTAAGCAAGACTTTGATAAATTACCAGCAAGAGCGGTATCAACCATTACCAGTAAGTATACATTTCCTGATTATACATTAACTGAATGTATAAAATTCACCAGTGCAGAAGATGAGGTCAAATATTTCATTTCAATGAATACCCAAGAATACCAATTGATTTTGGAGATCAGTGAATATGGTAATACCCGGATCTATTCAAAAACAAAAAAGTAAGGGCAATAAAATCTACAACTCCTGCTATTATTAACAAGTAGCGGGAGTTTTGTGTACACAACTATGCAGGAAAACTGATCTTCCCCATTGTTACAGAAGGAATTCCTGTTGCACCTGTTCCTATAAGCGTGGCTCCTCCAGCAATATGTTCATTGGCTAATACAGCAAATAATACCGCTTCTTTAGCATCGGGTAATATATCAATGTCTTCGGTTGTATAAAAACTACAACCAGGCAGTAGCGCTTTTATTCTATTGATTAATATTGGATTGTGCATTCCACCCCCACTGCTGTAAATTACAAAATCATTACTGCCATTCATACTCTGTAGTAGGGCATCGGCAATGGTATCTGCGCTGAACCTATTAAGGGTAGCCATGGTATTGAAGTGATTGATACCTTCTACACCAGCATTGGTAATTGCATTATTTAGATAGTTCAAATTAAACAGTTCTGGGCCCGTTGTTTTAGGAAAGGGCTTTAGAAAAAAATCATCTTGCTTTAGCGCCAATAATAGTGCTTCGTTAACATGACCTTGACTTGCAACTACTGCGTTTTCATCGAAGGACTTATTAAAATGCGCCTGCATATAAGCATCCATTAAAGTATTACCAGGCCCCGTATCGGTGCTGAAAATATTGGAAGCATTGAGATTGCCGGGCAGAAAAGTAAAATTGGCAATACCACCTATATTGAGCATCATTCGATTTTCACCCCGTTTACTAAAAATAAAATAGTCGCCATATACCGCCAAAGGCGCACCCTCTCCCCCTGCTGCAATATGCTTCTGCCTAAAATCGCTGACGGTAATAATTCCGGTTTTTACAGCTATATGATCGCCATCTCCTATTTGTAATGTGGCATTGCCATAAGCAGTTTTACCGTGTAATATTTTGGGTGCATGGTAAATAGTCTGTCCATGTGAAGCAATCAAATCAACCTCTTCAGATTTCACACCCCATTCTATCAACGCTCCATTAATCATTTCGGCATGCCTATCAGCCACCCAGGCGTTTAAAAGACAAACCTGTTCGAGGTCAACTTCATGCTTTGCAAAAATAGCCCTGATCAACTCCTTGAATTCATTGTTGTAAGCAACCGTTTTAAATTGCAGCAATTGAACTTTTGTGTCCATGCCACTTCCTTCAATAGAACAGAGTGCAATATCCAATCCGTCTAGTGAAGTGCCGCTCATTAGTCCAATAATCAATCGCTTTCTGCTGCTGCCTATTTGGGCGAGCTTTTGTATATATGGATTCATAACTTAAATTATGCGGAAATATAAGATTTATTTTGCGTATTTATGCTGTTTTATGCAATATTATGCAGACTTCCGCCAGGTAAAAAGAGTCGCTCAATTCTTTTTTCTACTTCTGGATCTTTTTCTACTGGGGGTGCATGGTGTGGTTTAATTCTTGCATCAATTACCAGTGGACCCAAGCATCCCCAGTGTTTGTGTTCAACGGATTCCCTAATTCCGTGTATATCGTGGGATGGATTACAACGGGTAAAACTAACCCAAAGATAATTTCTTAGGTTGGCAGCCGTAAACTGAGGGTCGTCACAAAGTACTATAATGGCCAATCCTTTTAGGGATTCCAGCGAATTGTGCAGTTGGAAGTTCAATAGTTTTATTTCTTCTTTTACTTTATGGTAGCTGATAAAAGCTTGGGTACTCATACATACCACCCCGGGCATAGCCATTTGTGCATTTTCAAATCCTTGCAGGCTGTTGAGTACCGCTGGAACTGTCTTGGTGAGCTCGCGTATTTTTTCTCCATAAGCTGCCAGCACCACTTTACTACCGCTGTTCAATCCTGTTCCAGAATAATCGAGTGTATCAATGGTGGTATTGGTATGAAAATGTACATCTCTTTTAAAGTCAATCCGCTCTAATAAATATTCCATAAATGGCTGTACAGGCTGGGCTTTGAGTTGATTGGTATCATCGGCTGCAATGAATAGAAATTTAGCCAGGCTCAATTGACCTGTCCCCAACACATGATTGGCAATAGTGAGTAGCTCAGCGGGTTGTGTGGCTTTATTGTAAGGTGTATAGCGTTCACTACCCACCGCCAGTAATAGGGGATGAACCCCAGCAGCATCTACAGCATATACTTCTTTTAATCCCGGCACTTCATTGGGAATTGCGGCTCCAGTAATTTCATGAATCAACTCTCCAAAACTGGTATCTTCTTGTGGTGGCCTACCCACTACCGTAAATGCCCAGATGGCATTTTTTTTGGCATATACTTTATGCACTTTCATTACCGGAAAAGGATGTTGAAGGCTATAGTAGCCGAGGTGATCACCGAATGGACCTTCAGGCTTATTTTGTCCCGGATATACTTCACCAGTAATCACAAAGTCGGCATCGGTACTGATGCAATATCCATCTTCATAAAAATATCTAAATCTTCTGCCGCCAAGTACCCCAGCAAAAGTCATCTCACTAATACCTTCAGGCAGTGGCATAACTGCAGAAAGGCTATGCGAAGGCGGTCCGCCTATAAAACAACTTACTTTAAGTGGCAGCCCCTTTGCATTGGCCTTGGTCTGGTGTACACCAATACCACGGTGCAGTTGATAATGTAATCCTATTTCTTTATTGGGAATATAATCGTTGCCGGTTAATTGTATCCGGTACATACCAAGATTGGCTTTCATAATACCTGGCTGATCTATATCTTCGGTATATACCTGTGGCAATGTTACAAATGCGCCCCCATCCTTGGACCAATGCTGTATTAGTGGGAGGTCTGTGATACTAATTTCTTCGTATAAAACGGGTTTGGAAAAAGGATTTTTTAGTGGAAGGGCTTTTAGTGCTGCCAAGCCTGCTGCAAAATTTTTGATGGGTGATTGAATGGCTTTTACGGGATCGTTCTTCAATTCAATCAGTTGCTGGACTTGTGCAATGGTATTTCTAAAAATAAATTTACTTCTTTCAAGCGTACCAAAAATATTCGACGCCGCTCTAAAACGAGATCCTTTTACGTTTTCAAATAAGAGTGCAGGCCCCTTGGCTTCATAAACCCGCAAGTGTATGGCAGCCATTTCGAGATAAGGATCTACTTCTTCCTTAACGCGTATAAGCTGACCGTTTTTTTCCAAATCGAGCAGGCAGGCTTCTAGTGATGGATAGTTCATCATATTGAAACAAAGCTAAATAGCAAATGTTGATTTGAGAATATGTTTTACCAAAATAAACCCAAACGGATTCTGCTTATTAACTTTGGGGCATGACAAAGTTAAGCGTCAATCTCAACAAACTGGCTACCCTTCGCAATAGCAGGGGCGGCAATAATCCCAACTTGGTAAAAGCTGCTTTGGATGCGGAACAATTTGGTGCTGATGGCATTACGGTTCACCCTCGTCCCGATGAGCGTCATATTCGATATGCCGATGTTTTTGAATTGAAAAAAGCATTGCATACTGAACTTAATATTGAAGGCAATCCTGTGGAAAATAAATTTGTAGAACTGGTATTGGCCAACCAGCCTGCCCAAGTAACGCTGGTACCTGATGCTTTGGGTCAGCTTACCAGCAATCACGGATGGAATACCATTGAACACAAAGATTACCTAATTGGAATAATTGCTATTTTTAAAAAAGCGGGTATTAGGGTCTCTATTTTTGTGGATCCTATTTTGGAGATGGTAGAAGCTGCCGCAGCTACTGGTACCGATAGAATTGAATTGTATACTGAACAGTTTGCTACGCGTTATACTGCTGGAGAGCGCCATGCTGCCGTGGAACCCTATACAGCAGCGGCTCTTAAAGCAGCTGAATTGGGAATGGGTATTAATGCAGGGCACGATTTAGACCTGCAAAACCTAGCCTATTTTAAGCAAGAGGTTCCTCATTTAGCGGAAGTAAGTATTGGTCATGCGCTTATTTGCGACGCTATTTATTTGGGATTTGAGAATACCATACAATTGTACAAACGCCAATTGGCGAAATAAATTAACTTGCTGTATTATGAATAATTTACCAATAGTAGGAATCATCATGGGAAGCGACAGTGATTTGCCTGTAATGGAAGCAGCTGCAACGGTATTAACGGAGTTTGCCATTCCTTTTGAATTAACAGTAGTATCTGCACACCGAACGCCAGAGCGAATGATGGATTATGCAAAAACGGCAGCGGATCGTGGAATAAAAGTAATTATAGCCGGCGCCGGAGGCGCCGCGCATTTACCGGGTATGGTAGCATCAATAACCACTTTGCCTGTTGTGGGTGTGCCCATTAAATCGAGTAATTCCATAGACGGATGGGACTCTATATTGTCCATTTTACAAATGCCCAATGGAGTACCAGTAGCTACGGTGGCCTTAAATGCAGCAAAAAATGCGGGACTCCTAGCTGCGCAAATCATTGGCAGCCATGATAAAGCCATGGCAGAAAAACTGCAAGCTTACAAATTAAAAATGCAGGAGGAAGTATTGGTCAAAGCAAAAGGATTGGAACAAAGCTGGCCGAATTTTTTTGATGGGCAATAAACTGCTCCCCCAAGTAATTGAACTTGCTTTATAAAGATTTCATATCAATTACAAACCGATATTTCACATCCGATTTAATTATGCGCTCATAAGCCATATTGATATCTTTCATATCAATCATTTCTATATCAGATACAATATGATGTGCTGCACAATAATCAAGCATTTCCTGTGTTTCTGCAATGCCGCCAATCATAGATCCAATAATACTTCTACGCTTAGAAATCAATTTAGCGGCAGCAATTTTATTGTCCTCTGGTGGAATACCTACCAACAACATTTTACCATCTATTTTTAACAGATCCAGCATTTTATTCATATCATGCGGAGCCGCAATTGTATTCAATATAAAATCGAATTTCCCTTTCAACGCTTTCATTTGTGCCGGATCGGTAGAAAGTGCGAAATGAGCAGCACCCAATCTTTTAGCATCGGCTTCTTTGGAAGCTGAAGTGCTTAACATGGTGACTTCTGCTCCAAACGAAGCGGCAAATTTAACGGCCATATGTCCTAATCCACCAAGCCCCAATACGGCCACTTGATGCCCTTTTCCAACACCAGCAAAACGCAAGGGGGAATAAGTGGTAATACCAGCACAGAGCAATGGTGCGATAGCCGCCAACTGATCTGTAGGGGGAATATGAAGGGCGTATTTTTCATCAATAATATAAATGCTAGAATATCCGCCGTATGTTTTGAGTGTTGAATTTCTATACATTCCATTGTAGGTAGGCACCATTCCTTCTTCACAATATTGTTCCAATCCTTTTTTACAGCAATCACAGGTTCTGCACGAATCTACAAATACCCCAACACCGGCCAAATCGCCTGCTTTGAATTTGGTTACTTTAGCGCCTACTTCTGCAACTTTACCTACTATTTCGTGCCCAGGCACCACTGGATAATTTGCGGCTCCCCACTCACTTCTGGCAGTATGAATATCTGAGTGGCAAACACCGCAATACAAAATATCAATCAGTACATCAAAATCGCCAATAGCCTGTCGCTCAAATGATAGGGCTGCAATTTCACTGTCTTTACTGGTGGCACCGTATCCTTTAACTGAAATCATAAAAACGATATTAGCTGGTGAATATAAGCTGAATGATTGGGTATCAAATAATCAATTTGAAAGAATATCACTCATAATTTTTAGGTGATGCTGGGTATGAAGCGACAGCATCTTGCGTGTACGTTTTAAATTAAGTACACCAAAAAATGGATGTTGAAAATAATTGTCAGCATTTAATTGATCTAATTCTTTTATATGCTGAATGGCACGATCCATTTGTTCTTCGGTTGCAGACAATTCAAATTCATTTCTTGGTAATACATGCTTGGGAGCTTTTGCTTTTCCACGGGGTAGTTTATTCAAGGTAAACAACAACCACCGTTTGAAATTGAATTTTGGTGAATAAGTATTGGGATCTGATTGTTTTACTGCATTTACAATTTGATTAATTACCAGTAGGCTATGATCAATATGCCAGCCTACGCTCGCCGCTGAAATTTTTGCATCAAATGCTTCACTCTCAGCAGTAAGAGTACGCAATTGTTCTAACAAAGCTATTAGTTCATTTTTTTTAGCAGGCATACGCTTTATATTTATTTACCATCATCGGTTCGAGACTAATCTTGGTGCTCTAATGTTGCGCCAATACCTCTTTCGGTGATGCTGTTACACATGGGCTTAAGTGTATCATAATCGCCAGTTTTTACTGCATACTTGCCTTTATGGTGAATGAAAAGGGCACACTGTTCTGCTTGAACATTGGTATGATCGCAAACTTCAATAAGGGTTTGAATCACCCATTCGAATGTATTTACCTCATCATTCCAAACAACGAGACTGTAAGAACTAGCCAGCGCCGTATCTGTTTCAGCATCAAAAGCTTCCCAAGGCTTGGGTTCTGACATAGAAAAATGAATTGACATATTACAAAGCTACAAATTGAGGCTTTAAAAAGGAAGATTTACATTAATCTCATAAAAAAACATCTTTTTTTTTGGCAGTTAGTCGGTAGACCCTATTTTTGCACTCCCAAACAAGGAAGGGAGCATAGCTCAGTTGGTTTAGAGCATCTGCCTTACAAGCAGAGGGTCCGCGGTTCGAACCCGTGTGCTCCCACAAAAACCTTCAAGTTTAATTACTTGGAGGTTTTTTTATTTCAATAACTCAATAACCCAATAACTCAATAACCCAATCCCTTTGCATATATTATCCGATAAACTTTGGTTTCCACCTATTGAAGCAGCAATGGAAGATGGATTATTGGCTATAGGTGGCGATTTATCTGTGGATCGTTTGTTATTGGCTTATCGGCAAGGAATTTTTCCTTGGCATGAAGGAGGGATACCGCTGTGGTGGAGTCCACACCCACGTTTTGTATTGTTTCCGAATCAATTGATTGTGGCAAAAAGCATGAAACAAATCATTAAGAATAATCAATTCGAATTTACCATCAACAAAGATTTTGCCGCAGTAATCAATGCCTGTAAATTGGTGAAGCGAGTAGATCAGGTAGGTACTTGGATTACCCCTGCGGTTGAGCAATCTTATATTCAATTACACCATCTTGGTCATGCCCAAAGTGCAGAAACCTGGCTTGATGGTAAATTGGTGGGCGGATTATATGGCATTAAAATGGGTAATTTATTTTTTGGAGAAAGTATGTTTAGCAAAATATCTAATGCTAGTAAATTTGCCTTTATTCAATATGTACAAGTGCTGCAAAATCAAGGAGTGCAATTAATAGATTGTCAGGTATATACCCAACATTTGGAAAGCTTGGGGGCAAGAATGATTTCAAGGGTTGAATTCAAACAGTATTTGGCAACGCTGCTTTAACCAGGGTAGCCATACATTTTGGCCACATCTTTTACTATTTTTTCCATTTCAGCATCTTTATCTGATGGGTCGTATGCCTGTTTTAAATTACTTCCAAATATTACCGCGACAGTCTGCCAAAATGCAGCATTTACAAATCCTTTGTATTCATGAATGATTTCATAGCAGTTATTGCCTGTTTCACGATTGATAAGTTTCATCAATACCCTTCCTTGATAAACAGATAAGTTGGTAAGTTTATCGGTGAATTGTTGCTTTAATTCTTTCTCTCTTGAATGAATTATTTTCCGCCGCTCCTTTCGATCGGTCACGTGCGCCAATAATATGTTTATTTCATTCATGATCCTACTTGCTGCTTTTGCATAAGGATAGGTAACATAGACTGCGTTTCGAAGCCTGGTCCAGTTGGCCCAATAGTTTCTTTGTTGCGCCGTCATTCTACCTATTACCTGCACAGTAGGCAAATAAGAGAGACCAATTGTATCTCCTTCTGGCGTTATAAAAGCGTATACCCTTGTTGTATCATATATGCCCTTCTCTTGCGCAGATACGGAATTACTTAACCCTAATAACAATAGGAGTAGAAAGGATGAAATATGATGAATTCGTTGCTTCACGATGGTTAAAAATAGTCAAACTGACCGATATTAATACCATGATACGAAAAATGTAACCCCTATTATGCTGTTTTCAGTCCCGATTTTTTATTCAGCTTTACGCGCTGAATAATAGACATCACCAACCCTACCACCATTACCACTATACCTATCCAGAGTATATTAATCATAGGGAATTCATATACTTTAAGGGTGATGAGATCCGTAATACTTTCACTTTCTTTTACGCCTATTTCTAATTTACCAGAGGACTGATCCAATACTTTATTAAATTGTATAATTAAGCTTTGTGATACTACCGTATCAGGAATAGAACGCAATTCCTGCCCCTTCAATGCAATACCAGGATAAATTTTATATTGCTTACCTTCTTTAGATATCACGGTTATATCAAGAAATAGAGCCGTCTCGTCTTGTTTGAATTTGGACTGTTGGGCTGGGGGATTTACGCCCACGCTATTTAAAACCATTAATCCATTACTATAGAATAAAGTATCTTTTACTTTAACTTCCCGATTTTTAAAAGATACAGTATCAGATCCCTTGTTCTCTTGAAAGGATGTTACGTACACAAAAATGTCTTTATTCCAATAATGTTTAGAAGCTGGATTGGCAGCAAAGCCGTCCATTCCCTTGTTGTTTTTTATTACATCGGGATAGAGTTGAAAACGCTCCTCTCCATTTTTGGCTTTAAAATCAATTTCAAAATAGCGTTTTCTATCACGAGGGTTGGTGGTATCCATAGTGTAAGTCACCATATACTTCCCCATATCCGTGGCCATATTTTTAAAGAGGGTTAGATTTTCTGCGGGACTACCAGCGGCATTTCCCTTTTCACCTTCTGTTACTTTCAAGGGTGTTACGCCCGTAGTATTCCAACTAAGGACTGTTTTTTTGCTAGATGAAATAAGTATTCCAACCAGTACCAACCCAAATCCGATATGTGCAACTGAAGCACCAGCTGCTTTGATTTTCCCTTTTAATCCCAGCCATAAATAACTAATATTAGCCACTACGGAATATATGGAAGTGAAAATAGCCAAGTGGATGGCAGCTAAAAAGCCAGGGCCTTTCTTAACATAACTGATATCACCCCAAATACTGATGGGTATGGTAATCAACAGTGCAATTACAGTAGGGATAGCAATTTTTTTCCAGAAAACCGATTTGGGCGTGTCTTTGTATTTTAAATATTGTGTGATAGCGGTGAGCAATCCAATAATCACCACAACAAAAATCTGAATTTGGTTGTGTGCAAATTCTGGATCTTCGGGTGGGGCAATTTTGGTACCAAATAATTTATTCCAAACGGGTGTAGATGTCTTTGCAATGATTACCATACCCGATAAAAACAAGACCAATGAACCAATAAACATCCAGAACTCTCTACTGTAAGTCTGCTCTTCTTTCTGTATTGAAGGGATTGATTTATAGCGAATAAAATACAGTACCATTGCTGGAACAAAAAACACCAAGATAAATAAAAGCAATTGTGCATTTAATCCAAGATCTGTAAATGCATGTACAGAAGTATCGCCCAATATTCCACTTTTTGTTAGAAAAGAAGAATACAATATCAGTGTGAAGCTGATAATATAAAAGAAATAAGTGGGTCGCAAAGAATACCCGCTGTTCTTATAAATAAGATTGGTATGAAGCCCTGCCACCAGCGTAAGCCAAGGCACTAATGAAGCATTCTCAACAGGATCCCATGCCCAATAACCACCAAAGGAGAGGCTTTCATAAGCCCAGGCGGCGCCCATCATAATACCAGTTCCTAATATTGCTGCAGAGAAAGCAGCCCAAGGTAAGGAGGGTTTGATCCAACTATGATCATTCTTCATCAATCCTGCAAATGCATAAGCAAAGGGCACTATAGTAGAAGCAAATCCTAAGAATAATACGGGTGGATGAATCACCATCCAATAATTCTGTAGTAAAATATTTAGGCCAGTGCCATCTTTTATAAATTGAAGATATTCTGGTCTGCTAAAAATAGGGGCATCCATTTCATTGCGGAGTAAGGCAAAGGGACTGATGCCTACTTTAGATCCAAAGAAATAAATACCAATTAACATACTTGCAATAAAGAACTGTGCAAAAGAAATCACACTCATTACGCCACTTTCCCATTTACCACTTTTCCAAATAATGATCCATCCAAGTACACAATGCCAAAAACTCCATAACATAAAACTGCCTTCTTGACCCTCCCAAAAACAACTCAATAAATACTCTACTTGTAAACTTCTATCACTATGAGTATAGGCGTATTTGTATTCGAATAAATGATTAGAAATAATATAATACAATACCACAAAAAGCAAAACTATACTGATGGTTTCTATCAAAAAAGCCATTCTGGCCAGCTTTAGCCAAGGTTTTTGATCTTCGGGAATATTTTTGCGACTGGCTTTAAAAAAAGCAATGGTTGCAAGCAAGGAAGCCATAAAACTTAATATGGCAAAAAAGTGACCTATTTGTCCCGGTAATAAATGCTCACCTATATAATTCATGAAAATAGAATTCGTTTCAAAAAAAGTCTAGTTAGAAGTCTGCAATTGTTGCATTGCTTTGGGATCATCTTTGTATTTAGAGGGGCATTTCAACAAGATGTCTTTGCACTCAAAAAGCCCATCTTTTACCCTTCCCTTCAATACAATTCTCTCACTTTTTTCCATATCGGTGGGCTTATTATCGTGGTAAATCACTTTAATGGAATTGCCCAATGTGTCTATTGCAGTAAAGCTGAGGTAATTCGGATTTTTAACTGCATCGTATTCAACTGGTTTATGTTGATCGAGTTTGGCAATCAAATTAACAAATTTGCCTTCTTTTTCTTTGGCAGAAGCGATGGTTTCATAGGTGGTTAGATCGCCAGTATATTGCACCAACACCGCAATTGCTGCGGCAATTAATACGAGAATGATGATATGGGTTGTTTTCATATATAAATAATTAGTCAGTTATCAAATTGAGAAGAAAGTTTTCAACATGATAACTGCAAAGCTAATTTAAAAAACAATTGAGAATGGTTATTGTTGGCAATTGCTTTGAGTGAAGATTAGGAGCTAAAAAATAGCTGTATTGCGAAAATGGCTGTAACTTGCGCCCTGTTTTCAACGCACGATTATTATGATGGATTTAACTAGCTTTAACCCCAATGCGGTATCCAACCCGAACAACAATATTTTCGGACTTCCCTCTACTGAAGCAGATGCCCGTTTAGTAATCCTCCCTGTACCATGGGAAGTAACCGTTAGTCACGGAGCCGGTACCGCAAGAGCGGCTGACCATATTTTAAAATCGAGCCTTCAAGTAGATATTTTAGATGTAGATGGAAATGCAGGATGGAAACAGGGATTTTATATGCGTCCCATTGATAAAAAATTACTTTTTAAAAGCGACTATCTACGCAGAGAAGCCGAACTCTACATTGATTATATTTCTCAAGGTGCGGAAACCGAGAAAAATAAATTCATGTGTAAGAGCTTAAAAGAAATAAATGAAGGTGGTTTATTTTTGAACAAATGGGTTTACGATAATTGCAAGGAATTACTCGATAAAGGAAAATTAGTTGCAGTACTTGGAGGAGATCATAGCAGTGCACTTGGATTGATGAAAGCTTTGGCTGAAAAGCATGGAGATTTTGGTGTACTACAAATTGATGCTCACTGCGATTTAAGAACCAAATATGCTGACTTCAATTATTCGCATGCTTCCATTATGTACAATGCACTAAACGAAATTAATTCACTAACCAAACTGGTACAGGTAGGCGTGCGTGATTTTTGTGAAGAGGAATTTGATTATATCTGCAATAGTAATTCAAGGGTAGTGACTTATTTTGACAGACATATTAAAGAGCGACTATTTGAGGGACAGACTTGGAAAACTATTGCCGAAGAAATTGTGCAGCAATTGCCCCAAAAAGTATACCTCAGTTTTGATATTGATGGGTTAGACCGCAAACTTTGTCCAAATACAGGAACGCCAGTATATGGTGGTTTTGAAAGTGAAGAAATGATTTATCTGATTAAAAAAATAAAGGATAGTGGGAAAGAATTAATTGGCTTTGATCTGGTGGAGATAGGTGTGGGTGAAACCAATTGGGACAGTAATGTAGGCGCTCATTTACTATGGCGTTTGTGCAATTTAATGGTGGCTTAAATGAAAACATACGACTATATCATTGTACTAAAAAAGCGCAGCTATGCTATGATTGACGGCATCAGTCAACTCATGCTATTGCTCACCATTGCCGCTTATATTTATACAGCCACTCAATACCAAGCAAGTTTACCAGTGGCACTTGTTTTTTGTATTGCTATAATAAGCTGGCTGGCTTTCTGCTACTGGCAAAAGCAAAGAGGTGTTCAACCCTTTTATCGGCTCGCATTGTTATTCGCCGCCGTTGGCTGGTATATGCAGAAAGATGGCATCTGGATTTCATTGATTTACTTGATAGCAGCCATGCTTGAAAAACAAGTTAAGTTTCCTGAAGAAATTGCATTTGATTCTGAAGAAATAGTGATGAATACTTTTCCAAAGAAAAGGTTTAATTGGAGTGAGTTGAATAATATAGTGTTGAAAGATGGATTACTAACCATTGACTTTAAGAACAATAAGCTCATTCAAAAAGAATTAGATGAAACAGCAGATGAGAAAGTAGAACAAGAATTTAATTTGTTTGTGCAAGAAAAAATAAGCCGACTTTAAGACTAAAAATTCCTGATTAAAAAACTTTACTCTAATGCCGATTACCAAAACACCTTTTCTATTGTATTCCGATGGCGAAGGAAATATATTTGAAGATGATACCTTATATGCAATGGGGCGTGCAGGCTGGGACGCTTTTCCCATACCTCATGAGCAATGGATTGAATTACCTGATGGAGGCAATCTTTACGAATTACCTGGAAGAAGAGGTATTGGCGCAGATGTACACACGGGTGAAATGCGCTTATGCGAAAAAGGATGGGCTGTGGCAGCTTTTATTCCACCTGCGCACACCGGATTGTTTCTTGCTGCTTATGAAACCATGCTAGATGCACCCACCCTTCCGCTTTTTTGTTACACAGCAGTAGGATGGATGAATAATAAAAATTATGTGCCTGCCGTTCGAATTGAAAAAGATATTCGCCAAGAAGCCGCAGGTTATGATGATAAAAAAATTGAATCGGGCACCCAGTATTTACTCAATAATTATCCAAACAATCGACTGGTAAAACACTTGATGGAGAAATGTTGCATGACCTACCATTGTCCCGCAGCTAGAAACTTTTCGTTGGGTAGGTGGGAATGCCCCATCCCTACCTCACCAGCTTGCAATGCAAACTGTATTGGTTGTATCTCATTCCAACCAGAAGAAGAAACCATTGTGAGTACACAGGATCGGCTCACCTTCAAACCAAGTGCAGAAGAGATTGTAGAATTTACCGTACCGCATTTAATGAATGCCCCATTTCCAATTGTAAGTTTTGGTCAAGGTTGTGAGGGTGAACCTTTGTTGATGTGGGAAACCATTCAAGCATCTATTTTAGAAATCAGAAAACATACCGATAAGGGGAATATTAATATCAATACCAATGGTTCAAAACCAGCAGCGGTAGATGCACTTTGCAAGGCGGGTCTGAACAGTATTCGAGTGAGCACTAATTCTGCGCAGAAACATATTTATGAAGCCTATTATCGCCCCAACAATTACCAGTTTGAAGATATTGTAGAAAGTTTAAAAGTAATGCGTAAGCATGGCGGTTGGAGCAGCATCAATTATTTTGTATTTCCTGGAATCACTGATAGTGAAGCCGAATACGAATCATTGCGCAAATTAATTGGTGAAACAGGATTGAATATGATTCAGTGGAGAAATTTTAATATTGATCCAGATTGGTATATGGGTAAAATAGGGATCAATGAAACGGGAGAAATGTTGGGTGTGCAACAATTGATGGATTTAATTCAAGAAGAATTTCCCGACTTGAAATTTGGTTATTTCAATCCACCTATGGAACGCATTAAGGGAGATTATAATTTTCAATTTGCGGGTGCTGTAAAACAATGATCAAACGAATAAATATCAGCAATAATATACAGGGGGGGTTGCTTGCAGTAATTGCAGCAATTTTATGGTCGGGTAATTTCATTATTTCAAGAAAAGTAAATACCCAAATTTCACCTGTTAGTCTCGCTTTTTACCGATGGCTTACTGCCAGCATTGTACTTATTCCATTTGCATGGAAACTATTTTTGATTGAATACAAAATAGCCAAAAAAAATTGGAGAATATTTTTTTGGTTATCACTCACGGGTATTGCGTTGTTTAATACATTTGTTTATATAGCTGGCCATTATACTTCTGCAATTAATATGGCTTTAATTGGCACTACTTCATCCCCTATTTTTGCTACGGCAATGGCTGTAATTTTTCTGAAGGAACGTTTGGGAGTATATAGAATAGCGGGTATATTTATTTGTATACTAGGAATATTGTTATTGCTATCAAAGGGTAGTTGGGCAGTATTGGCTGCTTTTCATTTTTCCACTGGTGATTTATGGATATTGGCGGGTGCTTTTTCGTTTGCTATTTACAATGTTTTAATCAGCAAGAAACCCGCAGAAATTAGTTCACTTACTTTTTTATTTATTCTTTTTTCGTCGGGCACTTTAATACTGTTTCCATTTTATTTAATAGATCTAACTACAAATGGGATAGCTGCAACAAAGTGGGATGGTGTACTCATTAGTTCAATACTATATATAGGACTGGGTTCTTCGGTATTGGCTTTCTGGTGTTGGAATAGTGCCATAAAAAAAAGGGGAGCCAGCAGTACGGTACTTTTTGGCAACCTGATGCCAATATTCAGCACCTTAGAAGCAGTTGTTTTATTGGGTGAAGAAATAACCAATATACATATTTTAAGTGGTGTTATTGTTATTATTGGATTGATCATTGCGAATATTAAAACAAAAAAAAATAATGCAACCAGACATTAATATTTTAATTTGGCTTTGTGTATTTGCATGCTTAGCTGGATTTGTAGATTCAATTGTAGGTGGCGGTGGATTAATACAGTTACCTGCTGGGTTTATTTTACTACCACAACTCCCTATAGCAACCGTAATAGGCTCTTTAAAAATTTCTGCTTTTGTAGGAACTGCTTTTGCTGCGCAACAATACTTACAAAAAATAAAGGTAAAGTGGAAGCAAGTGAGTATGATGGCGGCAATAGCATTCTCTGCTGCATTTGCGGGTTCTCAATTGCTAACATTAGTAAGCAACCAATATATGAAGCCGATCATTTTTGTAGTAATGATTGCAACTGCTATTTATACATATACTAAGAAAAATTTTGGTCAAGCCACATATCGAGTAATTACTCCACAGCAAGAATGGAAGTATTCAATATTAATAAGTGTAGTTATTGGGTTCTATGATGGATTCATAGGCCCTGGTGCTGGTAGTTTTTTTATTGTATCATTTATTGGCATCCTAGGGTTTGATTTTTTAAAAGCTTCTGCACACGCAAAGCTGGTTAATTTGGCAACCAATCTAGGATCCATCTGTTTATTTCTATTAAAGGGTAGTATCCTTTGGTCCATTGCGATTCCCATGGCTGTAAGTAATGGCATAGGTGGAATATTAGGAGCAAGACTGGCCATTTATAAAGGCAATCAGTTTATTCGGATTTTCTTTTTACTGGTAGTAATAGCAACCCTATTTAGGTTTAGCTGGGATATTTATCGCGATTTATAATGATACCTAAATGCAAAAAATTAGATTTTTACTAATTCCAAAATGAGTAATTAAGAAGTAGGTTTAATTAGAGGATCAAAAATTATACTATACTATACTTTATTTAACTTTTATATTTGAAGACTTATTGTTGAATATGGGAACGAAACTTTTAGAAGCAGGAGAAAAATCACAATCACTCATCAACATATTTTTACAATTTGAGCGTTCTAATCCATGGGTATAGAATGCTGGCATTTTACCATTGAAAATATTAGAGACAGATTGCAATTTCACACCATCAATATTATTAAACAGAAATGCAGGCAAATCTCTTTTGAAAATATTAGTAGCGATATCTGTTGTAGGCCTCAAGTCAATATTACCACCAAATGCAGTAACGTAATTGCTATTGTTTATTTTAATAGTTAAATTATTGAAAGTTAAATCCTTTACTTTCCCCATTTCATTTGCCCATACCACAATACCAGTTTCAGAAGTTATATTTATATCCTTAAATCTAATATTGCTGATGGTTCCATTATTGACACCTTTGGTAATAGGAAAAGAAGATATATGTATTGGCTCGCCCCTACCCCACCAGGTTCCACCCAAGTGTTTGGTATAAATGATGAAATTTTCGAATGAGACATTATCAACAGACCCTTCTTCCCTTGCATTAATTAAAATTCCCCTATTAGATTCTTGAATAATGATATTAGAAAAAATAAGATTGCGCATATTGCCTTTTCCATATCCTACCCGAATGCCAGCAGACCTTGATTGAAACACACAATTGGTGGCTACAATATTTTCTGCAATACCTGTTTTGTTACCATACTGATATGTTTTTTTTGCCCTTCCATCAGATGCATTATCCATATTAATTTCGTCGCCAAAACCAGTTACAATTAAAGCATCGTCACCCGCAATAATATTGCAGTTGGCTACGCGTACCAGCCTTGAAGTGGTGAGGTGAATACCGTCGCTATTTGGGACCAACGGATTATTGGCAATGGAAATTCCATCAATCAATACATCTTCACAATCACCAATACGCATAGTCCAGCTGGGCGCATTCACAAAACGAATTCCAGTGATTTTTATTTGTTGGCTGTGCATAATTACAAGCGTCATATCTGGTCGTGCAGCATAAAAAATAGGCCCATCGGCAGGTAATAAAGCATCAAAAAAAGCTTGTCCTTGCCGAACAAACTGCTTATCAAAATCAATATAGCTATGCCGTTTAGTAGCATCAAAAAAAGCATCCGAATTGCCATTAATTTCTCCTTCGCCAGCAAAGGAAACATTCACGAGGTCTTCGCCATAAAACATCCCTTTAACTGATTTACCAATAGTGTAATCAGCTAAACTAGCGCTGCCTTTTAATACAGCACCTGCACTTAAATATATTTGCACATTGCTGCGCAATTGAATAAAACCAGTCATAAAAACTCCACTTGGAATATACACGGTACCACCCCCAATTTTATTGCAAGAATCAATAGCGGATTGAATGAATTTGGTATTGATGGTTTTACCATCAGATATCGCTCCAAAATTAGTAATGGTAAAATCTGTTTGCGCTTGAACTTTTAGAAAAAGAGTGATAGAAAAAAATAAAGCAACTGGTTTCATATATTATATTTTTTTTTAGCCATGACCAATAATTTACAAAAATTGGTAATAGATTTTATTCTAGCAAACGAATATCAGTCTATAACTGAAATTCTATTCCCATTCAAATGATGAATCGTAAGCACCCCCCCAATTTCTAATGGCACCCAATTCCAATTTTCTGTATCCGTTATATTGCCCTCTTTCATTTTTACTTGATTCACAAGAACAATGGAAGGCTTTTTTGTTAATCGGAAAACCTCAGTCGATTTTTTATCAAAAGTTCTATAGTTGATTAAAGTATTTTTTACTTGATCGATTGGAACTTCAGGAACTAAAAATTTATTAATATTAGGTGCGTATGCCATCAATTGAATTACAGAATTGGTGCTGAGTAGATGGTTTTGATTAGATGGTGCCAATGCTGGATAAGCAGCCATAGCATTTAAAAAGTGGCGAATATAATCGCCATAACCGTCTGTCATCCAAACTTCGTCTCTAGGATAACAGTTTTTGCCATCATGATCTACCATATATGTAGCCCAGTTCAATTGGCGGATTGCATTTTCAATATAAGAACTGTCCCCAGACATCATTGCATACTGAAGTTCTGCAGCTGCTTGTCTTACTGTATGACTATTGCCCGGGGTTTGATAAGCGGTCTGTTCATTTACAACTGTTACTCCATATTTTATCCAATCCCTATTTCCAAGTTTATGATAAACCCAATTAAAAATTTCTTTCACCTCTGCTTTCCAATCGGGGAAATAATTGGGGTGATTCATCATAAACTGTGCAAAGCTAATTGCGTTAATTTGGGTATCACTCCAACCTGGGATATCCTCAAAAAAAGGCCCCCATTTATTTGTCTTTAAAGGATATTTCTTCATCCAAATTAGTAATATATTAAATGCTTTCTGGTATGATTCAGTATCACCTTTTTTCAACTCAATAAGATTCAGGAACAGTTCCATTGTTCCTGCCCAATTACTGGTATAATTACTCAATTGATCTATATTTCCACTTCCGGTATTACTTTTCAACTTCCCTATTTCTCCTGTATTTGCATTTACTTTAAAAGGCAATGGGGAATAATTGGCGTTACCTAACTTCACTTTTTTTGCAAGTGTATTTGCAATACCGATTGCTGCATTTAGATATTGTTGATCGGTTATATTGGGCCAAGGAAAACTATTATTCATCTTGTACAATTTCACTAATTCAAAACCGAAAGATCCTGCTTTATCTGGCTGCGTAAATCCTTTGCCGAGTACCATATCACTGTCATATACCCCAGCATATATCATTGAATTATAAGGATATGGAATATTTGGCCAAACTGCATCAGAAGGTGAGAATGAATGAGCAATATAGTAATCAGCAATAAACTTCATCTCTTCTTTTACAGCTTCATTTCCAGAATAGCCATAATAGAGATTCCATGAAGAAAGTGCCATAGCAAACTGGTCACCGCCAACACCACGCTTATCATTAAAATCACTTCGCCAAACTTGGTGATTCATATAATACGGTAACCCGTTTTTATCAATTCGCATGGTATCCCAAAAGTTCCAGACTTTATTTATAATAAAATCATAAGACTTACCCAAATTACTCGAATACCATGGTAAAATCTTGTTATCCGATGGATCTAAATGAATAGCATGATAGAGTAATTTTTCATTAATGATACTGTCTTTAAAAACTGGCTGAGCAAATATTGCACTAGATTTAATGAGCAATAACATTATTGTTAAAAGCTTGAATAAAAAAAACCGATGACGCATTTAAGTGATTATAATATTTAAAAAAGTGATGACATTATAATTCTAAATTATATCCTGCTCTATATTCACGTTTTACAAACTGATTGGCTGGTTCAAAATTGGTAATTCGCATTTGTGCAGCATCCCATAATAATTTTTTTCGACCAGTAAACTCACCTTTATCATTCTTTAGATTCCAAGCAAGTAAGGCCAAATTACCCATCAGAATGGTTTCTGTTAATGGCCCAGAATGCTCAAATGAGGAACTCAATTGGTGCTTGCCATAGCCTGCTATACAGGCATTTACCCATTGCACATAATGCCCTTCTGGAACACGTTTAATGGTTTCTGGTAATTTTATTTCTTTAGTTCTAGAAGTAGGAAGTAAAGTAGGATTCTCGGCATAGGTATTACACATCATTTTGCCCTTGGTACCAGCAATAATTGCGCCACCACCCCAATCTCCCATTGGCTCATCTGCGCCAAGTTCTTCGGGTCGTTCTGGTAAAATACCTCCATCCATCCAAAATAATTTCACGTCTGGCTTACCATTCTTTCCCGGAAATTTTAACTTCAAAGAAGAAGCTGCGGGAAAGCAATCTGGATGATAAGAAGCCGTCCACATTTTCTCATACAAATTAACCACGCTGCATTCCACTTCAGTAGGATAACTTAGGCCAGCAGTTTTAAATACTGGATCAATGATATGACAACCCATATCACCCAATGCGCCTGTTCCAAATGAAGGATAACCCCGCCAATTAAAAGGGACATAATTATCCTTATATTCCTCAAATTGGTTGGGGCCTAACCAAAGATCCCAATCCAATTCTTTGGGTATTGCATCTTTTGTAGTAGGCTTGCCAAAACCTTGTGGCCAAATAGGGCGATTGGTCCAGCAATAAATATGCGTTGCGTCTCCTATAAGCCCTGCATTATACCATTCCTGCATTTTCCTTACTCCTTCATAGGAAGCACCTTGATTACCCATTTGCGTTACAACCTTATATTTTGTTGCAGCTTGAGTAAGTATTCTTGCTTCATAAATATCGTGACTAAGGGGCTTCTGCACATATACGTGCTTACCGCGTTGCATGGCAGCCAAACTAGCAACTGCATGAGTATGATCGGGTGTAGAAACAGATACTGCATCTATTTGCTTAAGTTCTTTGTCGAGCATTTCTCGGTAATCTTTAAAGTAAGATGCTTTGGGAAACAGCCCTCGAGATTTAGCGGCCATTCTATCGTCTACATCACATAGAGATACAATATTTACATTGGGGCTTTTAACGAAAGAGGCAATATCTGAGGAACCTTGACCTCCAACACCAATACAAGCAAGGTTTAACTTATCACTAGGGGCAATAAATCCTTTTCCACCCAATACATGTCTCGGTACAATAGAGAACCCTAATGCAGCAATAGATGCTTGTTTAAGGAAATTACGTCTTGATTTTTGGGAATTTAATTTTTTCATAATGGTGTATAATCGTTAATTAAAATAGGTCTGCTAATATACTAAAAAATGATAACTGCCTGCCCCAACTTTTATTACTGCATAGCCATTCTCATATTTCTGAAAAATAATATCATTGTTGTAGAAATTGCTATTTCCACTTTCACTTATTTTATTCAGCTCATTGGCTGGCAACCATATTTCTGCACTCGTATTCACTGGTATGGTTACACCTAAATGAAATTTATCCGCTTCTTTTTTCCAATCACTTTCAATCATTCCATACATAGATTCATAAGAACCCTTTGCCCATAATAACGATGCTGGCTGTGGCTTTATAATAATTTTTTTATACCCAGATGCAGCAGCATTAATACCCAATAAAGATTTATAAAACCATTCATCTATGGAGCCAAACATTGGGTGATTATAAGAGCTCGACTCTGGCTTTGACCAAGATTCCCAAAGTGTTGTGGCATCATTTGCCAACATATATCCCCAACCAGGGTAATCTTTTTGATTGGCAATGGTATAAGCTAAGTCATTTCTATCTTTCTCTCTTAACACATCAAAGAGCATCATTGTACTATAAATACCTGTAGATAAATGGTTTTTATGCCGAGAGAATTCTTGCACCAATACTTCAAAAGTTTTTTGTTCTTCGGGACTAATCTTGTACCACAATGCAAATAGCTGGGCGGCTTGTGTAGCATTATCGAATCTGCCTGTATTGGGTACTAAGTATTTTCTTACTATATTTTCTTTAATTGAATTGGCTAATCGAGCATATTTATCTGCATCTGCTTTGATGCCTAAGATATTTGCAAATTCGGTTGCTAATAATGCATGGTGATAATAAAAGCAAGCAGCAGAAAATGCTTCTGCTCTCGGATCTATGGCTTCATGATCGCCAATATCCCAATGAAACAACCCTTGTATGGCTTTCTGTTGCAAAAAATCCATTTGCTTTTTAAAGACTGGATATTGGGATTCTATAATTTGTGTATCCCCATATTGATCATAGAGTTTCTTTTGTAAATAACAGAACGCCAATTGCCAACCCAATGGACCAGATTCGCCACCATAGCCTCTATCGGCAATACCTGTGTAAGGTGCTATCTCGGTTAACCCACCATCTGGTTGCTGATCATTCGCAAAATCCTGTACCGTTTTTTTATAAAAATTGGCCATATTATAATTGTGCATATAGGCACTTGCAGTGGCAGCTATATCGGCACCATAACCCATTTTCTCTCTGCCGGGACAATCGGATTGCACGCTAAATACATTACTCAAAAATGTCCATTGAATTTTATCGTGAAGGGTATTAAACATGGGGTTAGCGCACTCAAAATTACCTTCCTGAACCAAATCGGTATTCATGCGCAATCCTTCAATATCATCAAGCGTAGGTGGTTTACCAGGCCATCCAGTAATTTCAATATACCTAAAAGCATGAAAGGTGAATCTTGGATTCCAGGTCTCCATACCAACTCCTTTTAAAGTATAGCAATCTTTTTGCCAAGCAGTTTTTGGAGCACCAGGCCCCCCTTTTAAATTCCATATTTCTTTTATATGCCCTGCTGTAGTTGTGATCCAATTAATAGCTCCATTGGGATGTACAATTTCTGCGTAACGCAATGAAACAGTTACACCTGCTGACCCCTTTACTTTTATGCGTGCTACGCCTGCAAAATTCTGTCCCATATCTACCACAAAACTGTCTTTACCTACTTCTTTAATAGCAATGGGCTTTACAATTTTTGTGACTTTTATTGGGGGTTGAAGTTGCGCAGTTAATTCCCCAGCAGGACCAATCACAATGGAAGCATTTTTCCATCTGGTTTTATCGGTGAATTTTTTTTCTAGTCTCGCATCATATTCTTCACCAAGAAAAACACTGTTGCGTGTAACAGGGCCAGTAGCTGTTTGCCAACTATCATTGGTGACAATAGTTTCACTGCTGCCATCGGTATATTTTATTAGTACTTGCGCTTTTACACATGGCCTTGCAGTTTGCTGTACATTTCTTAAATTGTATTGACCAAATAAGCGCAACGGCAGTGGGTTAAACCAACCATTACCCAACATAATACCGATTGTATTTAGTGACTGGCCAGTTAAAAGCTGGGTAATATTGTAGGTAACGTAAAGTGCTTTTTTGCGATAGGCAGTAAAACCGGGATCAAGCATATGGTCGCCTAGTTTTTTATCGTTAATATAAACTTCTGAATATCCCAGTCCCGAAATATACATTCTTGCAGTCGCTATTTTTTTATTGATATTAATTTGTTTTCTAAACAAAGGCATGGGATCATATTGATAAAAATCTTCGTCTTTGGTAAATTGTTTGCTTCCATCACCAATCCATTTAGCGCTAAAATGGCTTTGTTTCAGGGCAGCCGTTTCAAAACTAGCTGCTTCACTCCATGCAGAAGCAACACCATTTTTATTGTACCATTTTACACGCCAATAATATTTTGTAAAAGATTCTAGGGGCTTGCCGCTATAAACTATATGAATATTTTGATTGGAGTTTATTTTACCAGTATTCCAACAATCTCCCAGTAAAATTTTATCTGCGTTTTCAGCACTGCTCACCATTATTTCATATCCAGTTTGGTTATCACCTCTTTGAATTGAAGAAAGATTCCAGCTGAGTCTCGGTTGAGCTATATCAATACCCAAAGGATTCTGCAAGTATTCGCAACTAAGTTTAACGGGAATAGAAGGGTCAGTAGCATAAAGGCAGGTACTGAAAGTGAGCAACCACATAAAAAAAATACAGCAAATATTTTTCATAATAGCCAATAGCAATATTAAAGAAATCGTGACTGAGAACATAGTGGATTTAAAATCCACCAATAGTGAATGTAAAGTAAATATTTATTGACTAAAACATTACTGGTCTGTGCTGTTAAGACCTGAAAATAAAGCATTTTCATCGGCTTTACTTAGCACTTGCTACTAAGTGGATATATAAAACCGCAATTGATATATACCTTATTTCAACAACAACTGCATACAATCTTTAAGACTGTCCTCCCATTGTTTCAAAGGAATATTAAAATCTTTTGTAAAAGAATCAGTATTCATTACTGAATAGGCAGGACGCTTTGCTGGTGTGGGATATTCTGGGGTACTAATAGGTATCAGCTTACAGCTCTTGAGTGCTGAAAAATCACGAATGGCTTCCGCAAATTCATACCAAGATATTACGCCCGTATTGCTGTAATGATAAATGCCCGAATGTATATTGCCGTTCTTCCGCTCTTCAATAACCTGCATCAATGCCGCGGCCAAATCTGCCGCATAAGTAGGTGATCCTATTTGATCACTTACCACTTTTAATTCGGTTCGCTCCCGCATCAACCGAAGCATCGTCTTTACAAAATTATTTCCATGCGTACTATACACCCAAGATGTTCTTATAATAATGCAAGAAGGATTGTTTTGCTGTGCCAGTTGCTCTCCCAAATATTTGGAATACCCATAATAATTTACTGGATCAGTTTCCGTATCTGTTTTGTAGGGTGTTGTTCCATTTCCATCAAAAACATAATCGGTAGAAACGGTAATTAATTTGCACTGGTGTAATTCACAAGCAATGGCTATTTGTTCCACCGCTGTTGCATTTACCATCAATGCGGCCTCTCGCTCTGTTTCTGCCTTATCTACCGCTGTATATGCTGCACAGTTGATGAAATAATCAGGACGGTATTGCTCAAAAAAAGGAGCAATACTGGAAGGGTTCGAAAGATCTAACTGTAAACGATCCGTAAAAATAAAGTCATATCGATCTTCAAAAGCAGCGGCCATTTGTTGCAGCTCCCATCCCAACTGACCATTCTTTCCGGTTACTGCAACTACTGGTTTCATATACTATTATTTATCGGAATTAAATTCTTTGGGCTGCTTACTCCATTCTTCCTGTGGCAAAGATTTAAAATATTCGTAGGTTTTTTTCAAGCCTTCTGCTCGCTCTACTTTTGGCGACCAATTCAATAGGGTTTGAGCCTTGGTAATATCAGGCTTACGCTGCTTGGGATCATCTACTGGCAATGGCTTATAAATTATTTTTACCGATGAGCCTGTTAATTTTAATACTTCTTCTGCAAAATCTTTCAAGGTAATTTCATGCGGATTACCAATATTCACTGGCATGGTATAATCACTCATCAACAACCTATAAATGCCTTCAATTAAATCGTCAACATAACAAAAGGAACGGGTTTGACTACCATCGCCAAAAACAGTTAAGTCCTCACCACGTAGTGCTTGACCAATAAAAGCGGGCAATGCTCTGCCATCATTCAACCGCATTCTAGGTCCATAGGTGTTAAAGATTCTAATAATTCTTGTTTCTACTCCATGAAAGGTATAATAAGCACGGGTAATAGATTCCATAAAACGTTTGGCTTCGTCATATACACCTCTTGGCCCAACAGGATTTACATTGCCCCAGTACTCCTCTGTTTGCGGATGCACCATAGGATCTCCATACACTTCACTGGTAGATGCTACCAACATACGCGCATTTTTTGCCTTCGCTAATCCGAGACAATTGTGCGTACCCAATGCCCCTACTTTTAAGGTTTGAATGGGAATTTTTAGATAGTCGATGGGACTAGCAGGTGAGGCAAAATGCAGTATATAATCAATATTACCGGGCACATGAATAAACTTTGAAACATCGTGGTTGTAAAACTCAAAATCTTCTAGTTTAAATAAGTGTTCAATATTGCGCAGGTCTCCTGTTATCAGGTTATCCATACCCACTACTTTGTATCCCTCTTTTATAAAGCGATCGCAAAGATGAGACCCCAAAAAGCCGGCAGCACCGGTAATAAGTACACGTTTTTGTGACATAGTTGGTTGGTTTAATGGCGGCCAATACTTTCGTAGTGATACCCTTTATCGGTAATGAATTTTACTTCAAATAAGTTACGACCATCAAAAATGGCTTTCCCTTTTAAATCGGTGTCTATCTTGTCAAAATCAGGTGTGCGAAACTCACTCCACTCGGTGGCAATTATTAATGCGTCTGCTCCTATTAATGCGTCGTACTGGCTCTCTGCATACTTTACCTTATCGCCAATGGTCTTCTGCACATTTGGCATTGCCTCGGGATCATAGGCTACTACCGTTGCGCCTGCTGCTGTTAGTGCATCTATCAAATACAAAGCTGGTGCTTCGCGAATATCATCGGTATTGGGTTTAAATGCCAATCCCCATAACGCAAAATGTTTGCCCTTTAAATCTCCATTGAAATACTTGGTAATTTTGGGTATTAGGTGAAGCTTCTGCGCTTCATTTACTTCTTCTACTGCCTTTAATATTTTAAAATCATAATTCACTTCTTCGGATGACATAATCAATGCTTGCACATCTTTTGGAAAGCAACTTCCACCATATCCTATGCCTGGAAATAAAAATCGCTTTCCAATTCTTTCATCACTGCCAATGCCCCTTCTCACCATATCTACATCTGCCCCTACTCGCTCACACAATTGTGCTATTTCATTCATGAATGAAATTTTAGCAGCCAAAAAAGAATTGGCTGCATACTTGGTTAATTCAGCCGATTTCTCATCCATAAAAATCACAGGATTACCTTGACGAACAAAGGGGCCATATAATTCCGACATCAACTTTTTAGCTCTCTCAGATTGCGTTCCTACCACTACCCTATCTGGCTTCATAAAATCATCTACGGCAACTCCTTCCCGCAAAAATTCAGGGTTACTTACTACATCAAATGCTCCTTTATAATTTTCGGCTACGGCTGCGTGCACTTTTGCTGCAGTGCCTACTGGCACAGTGCTTTTATCTACAATTACTTTATAATCACTCAGAATTTTTCCTAGGTCTTTTGCAACACCCAATATATACTTTAGATCCGCAGCACCGCCTTCTCCGGGAGGCGTTGGTAATGCAAGAAAAATAATCTCTGCATCTTTTACACCTTCGGCCAGATTGGTGGTAAAAACCAAGCGACCTTCTTTTAAATTACGAAGAAATATTTTTTCAAGCCCTGGCTCATAAATGGTAATTTCTCCATTCGATAACTTGGTTACTTTTGATTGATCAATATCAACACAAGTAACTTTATTACCAGTCTCGGCAAAACAAGTACCCGTAACCAATCCAACATAACCTGTACCTACAACAGCGATTTTCATAAGATCTTATTATTTATTTAGGAAATTTAGAACATTAGAACAGATGTAATTTAATTGTTCTTCATCCATTTCTGTATGAATAGGCAAAGAAATTACAGAATTAGTAAGCGCATCAGTCACGGGCATATACAAATGTTCCAATTTAAACGACGCAAACATGGGCTGTAAGTGACCGGGAACGGGATAATAAATCATAGATGGAATATGCACTCCCGCCAAATACTGGACCAACGCATCCCTGTTTACACCGTTTAACTGCAATGTGTATTGGTGATAAACGTGAGTACTATAATTGGCCACAAAGGGCGTTATTATATTATGATGCCCCGCAAATTGTTGATTGTAAAAAGCAGCTACGGCTTGTCGCGCCCGATTGTATTCATCTAATTTGGTCAATTTAATGTTCAGAATTGCCGCCTGAATCGAGTCCAGCCTTGAATTACATCCTACCAATTCGTGGTAATATCTTTTTTGCTGACCGTGATTGGCAATCATTCGCATTTTATGCGCCAGCATTTCATCGTTGGTAAAAATGGCACCTCCATCGCCATAAGCGCCTAAATTTTTGGAGGGATAAAAACTGGTCGTCCCAATAGTACCAATAGTACCCGTTTTTTTTGTTGATCCATCCGCAAAATGATAGTCGCAACCTATTGCTTGTGCATTGTCTTCTATTACATACAAATTAAATTCTTGGGCAATCTGCATAATCGCTTCCATTGGAGCGGCATGGCCGTATAAATGGACTGGCACAATGGCTTTGGTGCGGGGCGTTATGGCATTGCGAATGGCTTCTGCACTGATGCAAAATGTTTGGGGATCTACTTCTACAAATACAGGGGTAAGCTTTAATAATGCCACCACTTCTGTGGTAGCTATATAGGTGAATGATGGCGTTATTACTTCATCACCCGGCTGCAAACCCAATGCCATCATGGCTATTTGCAAAGCATCTGTACCGTTGGCACAAGGGATGGTATATTTTACATTCATGTAATTACCCAATGCCAATGTAAATTCCTGCACCGCTTTTCCATTGATATAAGCCGCACTATCTAAAACCTCATGAATAGCTGCGTCAATAGCAGGCTTAATGGCCAAGTATTGTGATTTGGTATCTACCATTTGAATGGGACGCATAATCTCGTATTTTCTGGTCGCCAAATTTAGGCTAAAAAGCTTATAAAGATTGATGGAACACTGCTACAAAGCAAAATCCTGCTGTACATTTGTTGCACATGCAATGGCTCTATCAATTATTTATTTGGCTTTACCCCTTTATTGCTCGCATTATTTCACCAGTAAATAAAAAAGCAAGGCTTTGGGTAAATGGTAGAATTGGCTTATTCAATGCAATTGAAAAGGCATTGGATCAAAACAAGCATCCCATTATTTGGATGCACTGTTCTTCATTGGGAGAGTTTGAACAAGGCTTACCAGTGGCCGAAAAACTAAAGGCTTCATTCCCAAATCATAAAATACTGATCAGCTTTTTTTCTCCATCAGGTTATACTGTCTGTAAAAATCATCCCATCGCAGATTGGGTATTTTACCTGCCGATGGACAGCAAAAGCAATGCTGCACTTTTCATTAAAATGGTTCGTCCCTCTATAGCACTCTTTATTAAATATGAATTCTGGTATTTTTATTTAAAAACATTACACGAACAGAAAATTCCTACACTGCTGGTATCGGGAATTTTCAGAAACGATCATTTATTTTTCAAGTGGTATGGTGGCTTTTACCGAAATATGCTGGGCTATTTCAACCACCTTTTTGTGCAAGATCAATCCGCTTACCAGTTGCTTCAATCCATCGGATACCATGCCCATTCAAGTATTTCAGGGGATACTCGTTTCGATCGTGTATTGGAAATTGCACAACAGGCTAAAACCGATGAACAACTCATTGCTTTTTGCAATCACCAACGGGTAATTGTTGCTGGAAGCACTTGGCTTGATGATGATAAAGCATTGCAATATTTTTCCCAATCAAACCAGCAAGTTAAATATATTATCGCACCACATTCGGTGGACGAGACCCGTATTCAAGATTGTTTAACCCTTTACCCCAATGCCGTTCGATACAGCAATTTTATTGCATCAACCCAAACTATTTCAGCACAAACAATTGTAATAGATAATATGGGCATGCTTAGTTCACTTTATCAATATGCTACCATTGCTTATATTGGCGGAGGCTTTACCAATGATGGCATTCACAATAGCTTGGAAGCGGCTGTATATGGCATTCCATTGGTATTTGGACCCACTTATAAAAAATACAGAGAAGCCATTGAATTGATTGAATGCAATGCCGCATATAGTGCACAAGATGCTTCGGAAATAAAATATTTACTGGAAAATTTACTCAGTAATTCAAACAAGATTAAAGCAGCGGGCAAAAGCGCTGGTGACTATGTAAAAAGTAAAAATGGAGCAAGCAACCGAATTCTAAACTATATTCAAGAAAATCGTCTCTTAATCAATTGATCGAACAACTGAACCGTTTCAGTACTATCAATCCAGCCCAGTTTCACTTTAAGCTCACGTTGAATCCAATACTGCGCTTCTGGAAAAATATCAAACCCATTAATGGTCTTTATACTTCGCTCATACATATTTTCATCACCCCTAAAAAGGGTATTTACAAATAAGTAGCGATCGTTTACACTTACTGCTTTTTTTAAATCTCTTACAGGACTATCATCTAACATGGTAGCTACTTCTGTTTTTTGTTCTTTCAGTTGCTCGTTTATATTTACAAAAGGTTTGGTCAACATATCATTAAGCTGCGGAATTGCAACCCTATCTTGGTGCACCAAGGTTGGTATTTCAATATTGGTATTGTATAACCAGTTTGTATCTTCGGGCGCTGCTTCTTTTGATACTTCCTTTACCCCTTCAACAGGGATTTCATATGCTGAATTGAAAATAATATTGGGCATTACCACAGATACTTTACCCGTAACAGCAGCAGTATAATGCAAAGATTGCAACTCTGCCAATAGCAGTTGCACTGTAAATGCCAATTTATCAGCACCCACCTGCTGGTCGTACTGTTCTTTTAATTTATTTATTAAAGTACCCACTCTTTCCATAGGAAGCAATACATTTGAGGATTACCAAATGAGCGTTATTACTCCATAATAAACGCTACAACTTATATTTTATTGTTACATGTTTATAGAACCAAATTTTTCGGGTGAGCGCAGAGGCTGGATTGAAGTTGTTTGTGGGAGCATGTTCAGTGGCAAGACTGAAGAGCTGATACGGCGACTAAAAAGAGCCAAAATTGCCAATCTTAAAGTCGAAATATTCAAGCCTGCATTGGATACTAGGTATGATGCAAACGACGTAGTTAGTCACGACGCAAATACCATTACCTCCACGCCTATTGATAATTCCCAGACCATTTTACTCATGACGCAGGGCGTAGATGTAGTGGGTATTGATGAAGCCCAGTTTTTTGATGAAGAAATTGTACACGTTTGTGAAACTTTGGCACTCAAAGGCATTCGGGTAATTGTAGCGGGTCTTGATATGGATTATCAGGGTAAGCCATTTGGACAAATGCCCAAATTATTGGCCATTGCCGATTTTATTACCAAGCTGCACGCCATCTGTATGAAATGTGGCAATATTGCCAATATCTCTTACCGCAAAACTACTGCAGAAGGCCAGGTTTTATTGGGAGAAAAAGAAACCTATGAACCACGTTGCAGAAAATGTTTTCATGAGTAGTGCATCCACCATATTATCGCTAATTAAGAAAGATATTCTACTGGAAACCCGCCAGCAGCATGGTTTCTATGGGGTATTATTGTATATCGCTTCTACTAGTTTTGTGGTGTACTTGTCTATGGGGCAACCAGAAGATAAAGTATGGAATGGCCTTTTCTGGGTACTCCAATTATTTGTATGCATCAACGCAGTTGCTAAAAGTTTTCTACAAGAAAGCAGGGGAAGAATGCTTTACTTTTTCTCAATCACCGGGCCAGTAGATTTTGTATTATCCAAGCTTATTTTCAATGCTATTTTAATGCTGTTGATGAATGGATTGAGTCTCGCCATTTTTACTTTATTACTGGGCAATCCCATTACAAAAATGGGGACTTTTATGCTCATTAGTTTTTTAGGGGGAATCAGCCTTAGTTTGGTCTTTACTTTTCTAGCAGCTATTGCTGCAAAAGCACAGCAACAGGCTGCAATGATGGCCATTATGGGTTTTCCAATCATTATTCCGCAACTACTATTATTGATGAAGATATCTTCCGCAGCATTTTCATCTGTTATTCAAGCTGGGTGGTGGGAAATGGTGGGGCTATTAGCGGCATTAGACATCATGATAATTGCTCTTGCCATTATTTTATTTCCATTTCTATGGAAGGATTAAAAAGGTGCCCATCCATTAAAGTGGGGTAAATTAACGATTGAATTTATCCATGCTAAAAGCGAAGATGCCTTACAGTAACTCCTTTATTAATCAATTGTTTTAATGAGTCGATGCCAATTTTAAGGTGTTTGTCCACAAACTGAGCCGTTACTTTAGAATCACTGGCTTCTGTTTTTACGCCATCGGGAATCATGGGTTGGTCGCTTACCAATAGTAGCGCACCTGTTGGAATTTTATTATAGAACCCTACTGTAAAAATTGTAGCCGTTTCCATATCAATAGCATAAGCCCTTACTTTGGTTAAATAGTCTTTAAATGCATCATCGTGTTCCCAAACACGCCGATTGGTAGTATATACCGTGCCCGTCCAATAATCCACCGCATAATCTCTTATGGTAGTAGATATGGCTTTTTGTAAGGCGAATGCGGGCATAGCAGGCACTTCAGGTGGGAAATAATCATTGGAAGTACCTTCCCCGCGAATGGCTGCAATGGGTAGGATTAAATCGCCCAATTTATTGCGTTTTTTTAACCCTCCGCATTTACCCAAAAATAATACTGCTTCGGGTTCAATGGCAGTCAACAAATCCATTACAGTAGCCGCACCGGGGCTACCCATTCCAAAATTAATAATGGTGATGCCGTTGGCCGTGGCGCATTGCATGGGTTTATCTGTGCCTACTACTTTTACTTTATTCCACTGTGCAAACATGGTTACATAATTGCTGAAATTGGTGAGCAAAATATATTTGCCAAAATTCTCTAGCTTTTCTCCAGTGTAGCGAGGAAGCCAGTTGTTTACGATATCTTGTTTTGTTTTCATAATTATTTGAGGGAGGTTGAAGAAATAAGCAACACCTTGATTTTATTTAGTAAATATAGGAAAAAGAAATTTTCTCTAGAAAGGGCTAATGATGAAGTTTATATTAGGAGTATTTTTGCCCATTCAACTTTCAATCTTGACTATACCCTACCCTCCATATACACCCCGCACCAAAACCACCAACGGCAGACAACTTATTTTTTGTGAGCTTCGGAAAATATGGATACGGTTTACGCCAGAAGAATGGGTGCGACAAAATTTTTTACAATACCTTATTCAAATAAAAAAATATCCTGCATCGCTCATTGCCGTTGAAAAAGAAATTACAGTAGGAGAACTAAAAAAACGATTCGATATATTGGTGTACAAAAACGATCAACCTTGGATGGTTATTGAATGTAAAGAACAAGATGCCATGCTCAAAGAAACTATTATCAAACAAATACTTTCTTATTATTCTGCTTTACAAACCAATTATTTGGTAATCACCAACGGCAATCAAACCGAATGTTTTAGCATAGTAAATAGCACTATAAAACAAGTAGAAATAGTTCCAGCATATAAAAAGTCCGAAAGCAACTAATACTTTCGGACTTCACTTTATAAGAATATCATGCTTTATGGAAATATTCCCAACTCGGTATAAGAAGTCCCTACTTTATTAATAGCACATACATAAGCAGCAGTACGCATATCAGGAATAGTGGGATTGAGCTTCCAAATTTCCATTATTTCATGGGTAGCCGTAATCATGGTTTCCTCCAATCCACTATGTACTAAATCTACTTCTTCTGGGCCATGCATAATAAATTTACGTTCTGCATCTGTAACTTTTTTATCGGTAAGGGTTTCTATCTGACTTAAAATATGGGTATTCATATTCTCTGTAAATCGTTTCTCCATTCTTCCGTAACGAACGTGACTCAAATTTTTAAGCCACTCAAAATAAGATACCGTTACACCACCCGCATTCAAGTACATATCAGGAACCACCAATACTCCTTTGGCTGCAAAAATTTCATCTGCCTCAGGTGTAAGCGGACCATTGGCTGCTTCGCCAATAATTTTAGCTTTTACTTTTTGTGCATTGCTGCCATTGATTACATTCTCTAATGCAGCAGGAATTAAAATATCACAATCCAATTCCAAAGCATCGGTACTTTTTTCAATATTGGTAGCCCCCGGAAAATTCAAAATACTTCCTGTTGCTTTGCGATGCTGGAATACTTCTTCTTCATTCAATCCATTCGCATTATAAATAGCACCTTCATACTCAGCAATACCCACCACTTTAGAACCATGCTCACGAAAAAATTTAGCACTATGGTATCCTACATTTCCCAAGCCCTGCACAATTACTGTTTTTCCTTCAACCCCAATTGGCAATCCTAATTTCTCCATCACATCGGGCATATTACAGACTTCCCGAATGCCAAAGAAAACACCAAGACCCGTTGCTTCTTTTCTACCACGCACACCACCTTGCGTAATAGGCTTACCCGTTACACAACCAGCAGCATCAATTTCACCTGGCTTTAAAGAAGTATAAGTATCTACAATCCAAGCCATCTCGCGTTCTCCCGTTCCATAATCAGGAGCTGGAACATCAATGCCAGGTCCTATAAAATTTTTCTTAACCAATTCACTGGTATACCTGCGTGTTATTTTTTCCAACTCATATACACTGTATTTTTTAGGGTTGATTTTAATACCACCCTTGCCACCACCAAACGGAACGTTAACAATAGCGCACTTATAGGTCATTAATGAAGCCAATGCCATCACTTCATCTTGATTCACTTCGTCGCTAAAACGAATACCTCCTTTACAAGGCGACTTATGTTGGGAGTGCTGTACCCTATAGGCTTCAATTACTTCAATACGGCCATCGTCCATCTTTACAGGAAAATGCATACTGTACACGCTATTACACGCTTTAATCTGTTCTAATAAGCCCTTTTCCCATTGGGTAAAATGAGCCGCTTTATCAAAACTTTTTTCGACACTTTGAAAAAAACTGTACGGTTGTTGACTTGACATTGGCAATCGTTTTATAGGTTTAAATCTACTGTAAAAGAATAAATATTATTGATGTATATCTTTTTCAAGACGAGTAATTTTTTTATCGATGCTGAATAGATAAATAAACAGTCCCACTAGAATAAGCACCACCACTGCCATCACCACAAATATTTTTCCATTGCTGCGCATTAAATCGGTGGACGACTCAGTTTGCGCCTTTGCTGCCAATGAAAATAAACTCGCTATTATAATCAAACTAAAACGGAAATATTTACTCATAATGATAATTTTTTTTCAATTAACAATTGGTACCGAATTTTCAAAGTGCTGATCCAAACGCCGAGTAAGGTCCACCCCAATACTGCAGGATAAAATACTGTTCTCATTTGTATATCCATATCTTTTCCGTTGATACCCGGATTACCATCACTGCCTTCCCCACCGGGATGCAAAGATTCTGTGAGTCGAGGTAAAATCCACAGCGTAGGAAACAACATAAAAAAAGCAAAAATATTATATACAGCCCCTATCCTACCCCGCTTATCTTCTTCATTCATACTTCCCCGCAACACAAAATAAGCCAAGTAAATCAGCAATGCAATTGCAGCCCCATTTTGTTTGGGATCTCCACTCCAAGGGCTACCCCACTGGTAATTGGCCCAGATGGCTCCTGTAATCAATCCCAGCACACCATAAACAACACCAGTGGCCGCAAATGCTACAGAATAAGCATCATTTTTTGGAGAAGGATTGCGCAAGTAACGGATGGCATAAATAACGGATACCAGCAAGAGTATCATCATGGTAAACCACATGGGCACATGAAAGAAAAAATTACGAATTGACTCTTTCATCCGATCATCTAGCTTGGGTACTTTTACATAGAAACCATAAGTACAGGTATAAAAGAGTAATAAAAAAGACAATATTTTCCACCAGGACTTTCGAATCATTGAATACTTTTTATATCCCCCATAATTACAAACATTCAATAGGGTGCTGCAAAATTAGGTGAAAGCACCCCAATAAACCGAATGAATATGTAAAAATTACGCATCAAAATAGCTTTTCCACTTAACTTGTGAAGGATATGTTGAAAAGGCTTTTAAAGATCAATCAACTCTCAGTTTCCTTTGCTGCGGCAGGAAAATTGAGTCCCGCCCTTACCCGTATTTCTCTTGAAGTAAATAAGGGCGAAATGTTGGCTATTGTAGGCGAATCGGGTTCTGGCAAGTCCATCACTTCCTTATCCATCCTACAACTACTGGCAACGCCGCCTGCAGTCTACACCAGTGGTTCTATTGATTTTACCAACAACAATCAAACGGTAGATTTACTAAAACTCTCTACAAAAGCAATTTCACATATTCGGGGGAATAAAATTGCCATGATATTTCAAGAGCCGATGACTTCACTTAACCCCGTTTTTACCTGTGGTTTTCAAGTAATGGAGGCCTTACAGCAGCATTTCAAATTGAGTGGTAGTGTCGCAAAAAAAAGGACGATTGAACTTTTCAAACAGGTGCAACTTCCAGATCCGGAGAGTTTCTTACACCGTTATCCACATGAAATAAGTGGGGGACAAAAACAGCGGGTGATGATTGCCATGGCCATGAGCTGCGAGCCCGACCTACTCATTTGCGATGAGCCAACAACCGCACTGGATGTAACCGTGCAAAAAAATATTCTGGAATTAATCCGAAGCCTTCAGATTGAAAAAAATATGGGCGTTATTTTCATAACGCACGACCTTGGCATAGTGGCCGAAATAGCCGATAGAGTTGCAGTGCTTTACAAAGGTGAGTTGATTGAAGAAAAAGCGACTGCCCTCTTATTCCAAAACCCCGAACACGCTTATACCAAAGCATTATTGGCATGCAGGCCTGGCCTTCATCCAAAAGGTACTCGCCTTCCGGTTGTGAGTGATTTTATGGAGATAAATGGCGATGAAATTCCCGCAGAACCAGCCCTATCATCCCTTCCCCATGAAATAATAAAAGATAGTCAGCCCCTGCTTAGGGTGGCCAACTTAAAAGTATATTTCCCCAACAAAAAAAACATATTCGGCAAACCACTTGCCTTTACAAAAGCAGTAGATGATATTAGTTTTGATGTTTACCAAGGAGAAACTTTGGGACTAGTAGGCGAATCGGGATGTGGCAAAAGCACTTTAGGCAGGGCAATTGTGCAATTAATTAAGGCCAGTGCAGGTGAAATATGGTATAAAGGCATCAACTTGGTGCAAGCAGACGCAACCTCACTTAAAAAACTACGCAAAGAAATACAAATTATTTTTCAGGATCCTTATTCCTCTTTAAATCCTAGGATGCGCATTGGCAACGCCATTGCCGAGCCATTGCTGGTTCATCAACTGGCAAAAAATCCTGCTGAGGCAAAGGAAAAAGTGGTGGCATTGTTGCAAAAAGTGGGACTAGCCCCGGAACATTTCAACCGCTATCCGCATGAGTTCAGCGGGGGACAGCGACAAAGGATTGTAATAGCCAGGGCATTGGCACTCAAACCCAGTTTTATCATCTGCGATGAGAGTGTTTCGGCTTTGGATGTAAGCGTACAGGCTCAGGTACTTAACTTATTGAACCAGCTAAAAGCAGAAATGGGGTTTACAATCGTCTTTATTTCGCACGATTTATCGGTAGTAAAGTATATTAGTGATCGGATTTTGGTGATGAAAAAAGGCAGGATGGTAGAAATAGGAGATGCCGAGACCATTTACAACCAGCCAAAAGATATTTATACCCAAGAATTGATAGCGGCAATTCCAAAAAGCCCCAAATTGGTGTATTAGCTGGTGGTAAAACAGGTAAGTTCTTCTTTAAATTGGCTGATTGCGCTTGATTTCGTACCTTCGCCGACTTTCAAAATATTCATGCCGTAACATGAAATCAGTGCTTACCTCATTTATTGGGGTGCAAATTCATGTGGCGAAAATTAATAAATACCAACACATGAAGCTATCCCAGTTTAAGTACGATTTGCCCCTTAACTTAATTGCACAAAACCCCACCAAAAGAAGGGAGGACAGTCGCCTTATGGTGGTTGATCGTAAAAGCGGACATATGGAGAACCGCAACTTCAAAGACATTCTGGATTATTTTGATGACAAAGACGTTTTTGTAGTGAATAATACCAAGGTTTTTCCTGCACGTATGTACGGAAGAAAGGAAAAGACAGGTGCAAAAATTGAAGTTTTTTTATTGCGTGAGTTGAACAAACCCAACCGTTTATGGGATGTAATTGTAGATCCTGCAAGAAAAATTCGTGTGGGTAACAAATTGTATTTTGGAGACAATGAAGAGTTGGTAGCCGAAGTGATAGACAACACTACCAGCAGAGGTAGAACCATCCGATTTCTTTGGGATGATGATGATGCCAGCTTTAAAAAAATGCTGGAATTTTTAGGAGAAACTCCACTACCAAAATATATTAAGCGCAAACCAGACGAAGAAGACAAAGAAAGATATCAAACGGTATATGCTAAGTATGAAGGTGCAGTAGCTGCTCCCACTGCTGGATTGCATTTTAGTAAAGAGTTAATAAAGCGTTGTGAAATTCAAGGCATTCGTTTTGCGGAAGTAACGCTGCATACGGGACTTGGCACATTCCGCCCTATTGAAGTAGAAGACCTCAGCAAACACAAAATGGATGCAGAGTACTACCAAATTAATGAGCAAGCCTGTGCCATTGTAAACAAAGCAAAAGAGAGCGGCAAACGCATTTGTTCTGTTGGCACTACTACTATGAGGGCAATGGAAAGCACTTTTACGGCGCAAAAATTATTAAAGCCAAGTGAAGGATGGACCAACCATTTTATTCACCCACCTTATAAATTTAATGTGGCGGATAGTTTGGTCACCAATTTCCATCTTCCAAAAACCAGTTTGTTAATCATGACCTGTGCTTTTGCAGGATATGACTTAGCAATAGAAGCTTATAAAAAAGCTATTAAAGATAAATACCGCTTCTTCAGTTATGGAGATGCACTTTTAATTATTTAAGTTATTGAGTTATTGAGTTATTAAGTTATTGAGTTATTAAGTTATTGAAAAGCCTTCCCTGTAAAAAGGAAGGCTTTTTTAGTGGGGGAATTTATTTCTGTTTGAACTTTGATTCATAGAGGTGGATCCACTGTTGAACGGACAATTTTGTAACCAGTTGTCCAATTAAACTAAAAGGTATAATAGCATTTTTTTTTAACCGAATGCAGCTTTTACCCATATCAAGTTTTGAAGTACATTGTTTGGCATATTCGGAAGTAAACCAAGAGTATAAACTTTCATCTGCATAGATACCCATATGGTAAATGGCAATAAAATTTTTCTGAGCAGCGATGGCAAGAAAGGGCAGCGGCAATTTGGGATTACAGTGATAGCCTGCAGGGTAAAGCTCATGCGGAACAATATAGCCGATCATACTATAGCTTATTTCCTCCCGAAAACCATCAGGAAGATTATTTAAAATAGCATTACGCAGATATTCCATCACTTCCCGCTCTTCTACATTTAAATCTTCTAAATAAGCTGTTACTGAATTGGCTATATTTTTCATGCATTGGTAATTTATTGGATGGTATAAATTGAAAAGTAATTTAAGAAAAATATATATTAAAACCCACATTTAAACCAGCCCTTTTCAGCTATTTTAGGGCTGGTGTATAAAAAGCAGGTAAAGTTATAACTAAGGTGAAATACAAAAGGGTGCTACTTCTTAGGGCATCTAATTTTTAGTATGTGATTGTAGTATATTCTAAATAACTTATTTTTAATTTACCAAAACTTACTTAATGACAAAAGAGGCGATATTTTACAGTATATTATGCAGTGTAATTGCATCATTCATTTTCTTATTCCTTGTTCTAATATTTTTTAAACCAAAACTGATAATTAGTCCATTTATTTGTAAAGGAAAATACATGGAAGGTGATAATATAGATTATTATTTTATCAAACTGATTAACATATCCTTATTTAGTGCTTATGATATTTCTATTGAGTTATTAGAAGTTGATAGATACCCAACACCAAACGGTCAAATGAATAATAGATTTCGACCATTAACTCTTGTCTTAAGTCATGTTTCACATATTCCAGGTTACAGACCAAGTTGGTTACGGAAAAATGCCCCTTATGCTGTTAGAATAAGAACAACGGAAGAACTTAACAAAATCTTAACTAATGATTATAAGTCAGTTATGGTAAAAGTAAGTCTTAGACATGGGCTTACTGGACTTGTAAAAGTTCATTCAAAAGAGTACACGGACTCTACTCAAATAAAGAACGGCAAGTTTGACTATGGCTTAAAATTTGGTTCTATAAACTAAAATGACTTATTTTACGTCAATTATTAAAACACAAAACAATGAAAAAAATGAACTCATTCTGCAACGACACTGACCTTGGTTAAAAAAATTAGTTTTAATAATAAAATTAAGGGGATACAATAGTGTCTCCTTCTTCTTTTAAAAAATAATTTATTTCAAAGAACTATTCGGCTCGACAAAAGCCCCACACATTTACAAAGGCACACAAGCCCAGACACAGAAGCAACCCTTTGTAAAAGAGTGTCGCTTGCAAACGCTTCCAAAACCCCTCGACACAATTAAAACCATTTCGTTCGACAAATCCGCCAGCACATAATAACTAAGACTTCGTTGGGTGCATAGCACCAGTCCCGAGTACTCGGGATTGAACGTAACTGGTTAATTATTGGCGTGGTTGTTTATTATGGGGTTGTTGTTTTGCAACTTGTTACTTGCCAACGAAAGAGTAGGATAGGATTTTTTTAATCATTTTTTTCAGCAGTGGATTAGGCATTTATCTGCTCTTTTTTTTAGTAAAGCATATTGATTTAGAGCGACAGAAAATCGATACGTTAATAGAAAATAAGAAATTATAGCACGAAATACATCCATTTTAATTGGAGAATACTACGAAAGTTTTATTAACAGACAGATTGCAACGGGAAAATATAATTCGGTAAGCGAAGTTGTAAGAGCTGCTTTGAGACATTTTGAACAGGAAGAAATTCAAACTAAATCTCTAATTGCGGAATTAGAACTTGGAGAACAAAGTGGAAAAATCCGAAATTTTAACCGAACAGAAAATCTAACCCAGTTGAACGAAAATTTCCAAAAGTAAAGGCGGAATATATAATTAGTGAAAAAGCGTTAGACGATTTGAATAATATTTGGATCTACACGGCTGAAAATTGGTCGGTTGAACAAGCGAACCGATATTATAATTTGACAATAATCGACGAGATAGAATTTGTTGCTGAAAATTTTGAAACAACTAAAGATTTTGGAAGTATTAGAAAAGATTACAGCTATTCAAAAGCGAAATCACATTTGATATTTTGCAAACGAGTTGACAATACTGAAATGGAAGTTGTGAGAATTTTGAACGAAAAAATGGGTATTAAGAATAGAATTAACGATTAAAAAAAGCGAACGTACACCATTAAGCGGAGTAGTAGAAATGCCTTTTAAAAATGCCCCGTTATCAAGTTGATACTGGGGCATTTTTGCTGCGATACCTGCCCCAATAACTCGAGGGTGTTAAGCTCACACTGGCATATGGTTCGGATTGTAGTAGGTGTATTTGTAGCTTTGGGGTTGGTGATCCTCTATCTGCTATCGGATGATTTGTTGGGCTTCAACAATATCATATTCATATGCACTCCAAAGTGATGGTCTTTATTTAAAAAACGTCCACCGTTTAAAACCGAACGGTAGGGCATTTCACCGACTTGCCGGCTGAGGAGGGAAAAATACCATATTTAACAATGGATAATTCATAAGCTCCACGAGTACCCAAAGGGTTACTGAGTTTTGAAACAGTGGCATCGTAATTCACCGTTATTTTAAGATCGTTTATTTGATATCCCATGATTGGGATTACGGCTTCTGTATTTCTTACATACAAACCAATAATCATCTGCTGCATTCCATCACCACTTAAATTTCTGTTGGCATTAAAGCCCATTACCAGTTCTTTTTTATTAATAACTTGACTATAATAAATATTGGGATTTACAATCCAAAGATCCTGTAATTTAATACTTGCATTAGCAAAAAAAGTGTACCTAAGATTCAAGCGATCATCTGATATTCCGGCACTAAAAAAACTCTCATTAGGCCTTGTTAAGTGCATAACAGAAATACCCGCATTAAAATAAGCATTCTCCGAAGCAAAATAAGCATAGTTTAATCCCATTTGTAAATCTAAATAGCCTACTTGACTAAAAGCAAATGGCTCATTGGATGGAATGCCTACATCAAAAAATTTACCATTCCACTGATTGTCAAAACTAAACTTTGAAATATCTACTCTTTTAGCAGTATACCCTACACCAAAACCAGCACTCAATAAACTTTTATATCCCAACATTTGATGATATGCAACTGATACCGTTGCAGTGGTTCTAGATAAGCTGCCGCGCCCTGCTTCATCCTTTAATAGAGACCCTCCAATGCCCATCCATCCGTTTTCAAAACGATTGGCAAACAGTTTGGTATCACCCCATACACTCATGGTTTTATAAGGCGTTGAATTGGCCGCCCACCACTGGTTTCTATAGTTGCCCCCTACCCTATAATCATAGTCGGGGTTAAAACCTGTATTTGCAGGATTCACCACCAATGGCGCATTAAAATATTGAGAAAAATTAAGATCCTGCGCCAATACAGTTCTGCCACAGAATAATAAGCTTAATAAAAATATATAACTATTTTTTTTATACATAATCTATCGCAATAAAGTAATATCTCCTGTTTGTGTTTGCCTTTCTTTACTAGAAAATTCAATTTCTAATGTGTAATTGTACACTTCTTGTGGCTGTAATTTACCATTAAATTTTCCGTCCCATCCTTCAAATTGATCGGTGCCAATATATACTACTGACCCCCACCTATTATAAATTTTCCAAGTCATTTTAGCTATACCAAATCCCCTTACATATACCCGATCATTTACGCCATCACCATTGGGTGAAAATGCATTGGGCACATTGAATAAAGGATCTACAACCGCATCTATATCTTCACATTTTTTTGCAATGCAGCCCGCTGCATTTGATGCAAAAAGGCAGACTGAATACTTGGCCGTTGCAGGAAATATATATCGAATTACCGTGTCTTTTTTATTGGTGATAAAAGATTTTCCATCCCCCATATTCCACTGGTACTGCGTGGCTCCAATTGACAAATTGGTGAATTGAAAAAACTGATTTGGCTGTGTTGACCCCCTTGGTGTATAATCAAATGAAGCAATGGGAATTGGACTCACTACTACTGGAATGACAATGCTTTTTGACTTATTTATATCACAAGTATTGGGATCTGTTACCGTTAGTTTTGCCTGATACGTTATTGCACTTGGGTAAGTAAATTCAGGATTGGCTCTCGTATCTGTTGCTGAACCATCGCCAAAAAAATCCCAGACAAAACTAGCACCCCCATTTCCAGTATAGGTGAATTTAGTAGGTGAACCCAAACAGGCAGTAGTAGCAGTAAACTTTGGATCAAGGGCAGCAGATATTCGAATGGTTTGCTCAATAAAGTCATCCTCATTACAAAACCTTTTGTCTTTCAATGTAAGCCTAACTATATAAGATCCATCTGCTTTGTACTGATACCGAACCGACCGCCCATCTGTAGTTATTTTAGGAGATCCATCCCCAAAATCCCACTCAAAAGAATTGGCTGCAAATGATTCACCTTGAGGTGGCAACGACAAATTGGTGAATTCATAAATACGATTCACACATGGTTGCACTACGGTATAATTGAATGCCAAATTCTGAACTGCATTGTTTTTTACTATAATGGTGATATAAGAAGTTTCGCTCCCATTACAGGTAGTTAAATCTTCAGATTTTAACCGAACCCTATAATTACCTACTATATTAAAAGTGTGACTCACTTTTGGCACTGTAGTAATTACTTCGGGAGAACCATCGCCAAAATCCCAATAGAATTTTTTACCGCGACTATCTTCGGTAACTGTGTCTTCAAAATTCACCGTTAATGGAACACAACCCGTAGAATCATTGGATCTTCCGTTAATAGCAGATCGTACACCAGAAGCAACACCCGCTTTATTAAAATCAAATCTCACAGAAAACATATTACAAGCAGTATTTCCCCGCAAAGGCGACCAAGCACCTGGTGTGCCAATAATTTGACCGCTGATACCGGGACTTTCTCTGTTTGCACAAGAGCAAAGGGTCTGGTAAATAGCACCATTAGGATCGAATCGGCTGGTACCACCATCCACATGATCTGGGAAGCCGCCAGTTTGTCCAAAATAACTACCATATAACAAGTCAGTCCCATTTTTTTCCAACACAATAAAATAGAAATCACCTTCATCGGTATTCCGCTGGTAACTATCACTTGATTGTGGCAACCCTGTTAAAGGGTCAAAGTCGTAGCCCCTAAAATTAAACCGAGTTCCACCCCAGCCAGAAACATAAAGCCGCTCACACCGATCCACTAGAAAAGCAGTAATAGAAAGACTTGGTCGCGTTGCATTGGCTCTCCCATTACCAAAATTGGTAAAAAAGATAAAACCAGAAAGATCAGGATTTAGCTTGGCAATAAAATGTTTGCCGGCGGCTTGATCGGGAAATTTGGTATTGAATGGTGAATTTATTACAGGAAAACTACCTGTAGTAGTGCCTGTTATATAGGGAAAGCCCAGTTTGTCGAATTGAATTCCGAAAATTATATCTTCCCCAGTACTAGCAATATAAGTGGTTCTATTAATAGCAGAGCCATCGCTTTTAATGCTCATGATAAACCCATCTAAAGAATTTTTTGCACCCAATTTTGCAGGGAAAACAACTCCCCCACCCGTTCCACTTAAATTATCACTAGCCGTTACGCCTGCAACAAAAATATTTCCATCGGTAGGATTTACACTCAATACAAATGGCGCATCATCTCCATTACCGCCCAAGAAGGAACTAAATATAATATTATCAAGTGCTGGATTTACTTTAATCAGCACACCATCTTGCTTAAAGCCAGTAGTGAAACTTCCATGGGTTCTCTGAAATGTATTTGTAGTAGTCGGAAATTTTTCTGACTGGGTAACAGATGCTAGTAAAATATTTTCATTACCATCTAGTATCACTTCACTTCTTGCATCATCCCCATAATTTCTTCTGGTAGAACTAATACCACCCACACTTTCATAGTTGGGTGCAATATTTACGCCGTCATTGCCCTTTCCACCAATAACAATAGAAGATATAATACCCCCATTACTGTTTAATTTGGTAAGTACAATATCATATAAACCTCCTCCTTCAATACCAAAAAATGTTTTTAAATTACCAGCAGTGGGGTAATCAGCAGAATTGGTTCTGCCCGCAATAATTAAATTTCCAGCCCTATCCGTAACCATACTATGGGGCTGTTCATTGGTGGCTCCGCCAATATAAGTAGCGTAAATTCTAGCACCTGTATTGCTGAATTTCATTACACAAATATCTGATGGTGCATCACCAGATCCACCTTTATAAATAGACCCATTTGTAACCGGAAATCCCCCTCCAAAAACCACACCTCCTGAATACAAATTACCAGCACCATCATAGGTTGCAGTGAATCCCCAGTTGTCTGGTCTACTGCCAGAATAACTTGCAAATGCGGGACTAGGATCAATTACTAAAGTACCAGTATGGTCGTACTTTTCATTCAATTTAAACGACACAAAATTGCCCTTTACGGCATAGCTGCATGAAACTTCTTTTCTATCGGTTTTACCCAATACATAAGTAGAGGGTATGGTCTCTTTATTGAGCGCAACGGAGGTTTTAATCTGTAAAATATTTTGTTTTACTTTCAACCCATCAATACCATCAAAATATAAAATCACTTTTGATGGATCTCCCCCTGGATGAACAATAATATCGTATTTGAGTGCTGCATTGTTGGTATAAAATCGAATATCAATATTCGGATACATATTTTTATAGGTAACCGCTTGATAGATTTTACAATCAGATACCCACTTATTAGGATCGTTCCCAAAGAAATAATTATTCGAACTAGTAAGCACTTTATCTGGAACTATTTGAGGATTGGGATTGGCATTTAAAAATTTCACTTCGTAAGTATGAGAACGAACTCCTTTTTCTTCAGCTGCTGCAATTGGGTTGGCATTCTCTTTTGTAATTATAGATTTGCCTTTTTTTGATTCATTTACCACCATTGAATGGTCGTGCTCACCTCCTGTAACCCTTTGAAAGTCTTCCGGATGATATTGTAATACCCGATAACTATTGGCTTGAAGAACCAATGCCCCACCCGGAATTTCGGTCTTAAATTTAATGGCAGCATCCCACTGGCCTTTATTTTCAATAAAATCTAAATAGCCTTGGGAATAGAGCGATAATCCGAAAACCACAAACAGCAATATCAATCCCGTTCTTTTCATGTGCTACCATTGAATGTTTTTATGAAATTCTACCCCAACCATATGCTACTTTCTGTGATTGAAGAAACTGCTTCAGCGTTGCATTGGATAAATTATTCAAGTACAAATCTTGTTCCACAATTTCTTCCGCTTTTTGCTTGGCCAGTTCTAGTAATGCTTTATCATTAACGATGCTGGCGATCTTAAAGTTCAGTGCCCCACTCTGTCTGGTTCCTTCAATATCGCCTGGCCCCCGCATTTCAAGGTCTTTTTCGGCAATTTTAAACCCATCATTGGTAGCGCACATTATATTGATACGTTCTTTGGCTTCTTTGCTTGCTTTACTTCCCGTTAATAAAATGCAAAAACTTTTTTCTGTACCCCTTCCTACCCTTCCACGAAGCTGGTGTAACTGAGACAAGCCAAATTTTTCAGCGCTTTCTATCACCATTACGGAGGCATTGGGTATATTCACCCCTACCTCAATTACGGTTGTGCTGACCATAATATTGGTATCGCCACTTACAAATCTTGCCATATTGGCTTTCTTTTGTTCTGCTGGCTGCCTCCCATGTAACATACTTATTTTGTATGCTGGTTCAGGAAAAAAACTTTTCACTTGTTCATACCCTTGCATCAAATCTTCATAACTCAATTTTTCGCTTTCCTCTATTAACGGATAAACAAAATAAGCCTGCCGTCCACTGGTAATTTCCTCCTTTACAAAACCCATTACACTAGCCCTTGCCATTTCATTTCTTTGAACCGTTGTAATAGGGGTTCTACCCGGCGGCAATTCATCCATAATACTGTATTCAAGATCACCATAGGCCGTCATTGCAAGCGTTCTAGGAATAGGCGTTGCAGTCATCACCAACACATGGGGAGGTATGGCAGCTTTGGCCCACAAACGCGCTCGCTGCGCCACCCCAAATCGGTGTTGCTCATCTACAATCACCAGTCCCAAATTTTTAAACTGTACTTTATCTTCTATTACCGCATGAGTGCCTACCACAAAATGTATGGTATCTTCCAATAAACCCTTTAAAATGCGTCTTCGTTCCGCCACTTTAGTACTACCCGTAAGGAGCGCTATTTCAATGGGCATTTGTTGTAGCAATTCAGTCAAGCTATAATAATGCTGTTGTGCTAATATTTCTGTAGGTGCCATCAAACAACTCTGAAAAGCATTATCTGCTGCAAGCAACATACTTAATAGTGCAACAATGGTTTTTCCACTTCCTACATCTCCTTGTAGTAAGCGATTCATTTGTCGCCCACGTGCGGTATCTGTCCTTATTTCTTTCAACACCCTTTTTTGCGCACCTGTTAATTTAAAGGGTAAATATTGATTGTAAAAATCGTTGAAGTTGCTGCCTACTTTTTCAAATACTACTCCCTTACTTATATTGTTTCTTTGTAATCGCACCAACTGTAACCGGATTTGAGCAATAAAAAATTCTTCGAATTTTAATCGTTCCACCGCTTTTTTGTATACGGCTTCTGTGGCAGGAAAATGAACCCCTTTTACCGCTTCAAAGCGGGATTGCAATTTCAATTCACTCACCAAATCTGCTGGAATATTTTCTGTTAAATGCTGGGGTGATAATATTTCTAATAATGTAAAAGTGAATTTAGCCAATTGCCGCCCATTCAATCCCCTTGCCTTTAATTTTTCCGTAGAAGGGTACACGGGTTCTAAAAAAACTTTTCCACCCGCTTTTAGTGGAGTATAAGGTTCTATTTCAGGATGTACCATTTGGGCTTTCCCATTAAAATAACCTGTCTTTCCAAAAATCAGGTAATCAGATCCAATATACAAGCTTTTCTGCACCCAGTTTATACCTTGAAACCAAGTCAACTCCAGTGTTCCGCTTGAATCTTTTAATATGGCTACCAATCTTTTAGCCCTGCTTTCGCCCAATACTTCAAACTGTACCAGTCTACCTGCCACCTGAATATAGTCGGTCTGAAAATTAATTTCATTTATCAGATTCAATTTTGTTTTATCGATATGCCTTATAGGGTAATGTTCGAGTAAATCACCAAACGTAAAAATTTGGAGTTCTTTTTTCAATAAATCGGCCCTTAAAGGGCCAACCCCCTTAAGGTATTCGATGGGTGAAGCCAGTATATTTTGCGCGACTGAAATAAAATAGTAATTATGTTTCAAGGGCGAATTTCCGATTTCTTTTGATGCCAACCATAAAAAAACCAATAAGCATTACCAATCACTAATATTATCTTCGCCTCATGCAAAAAGAGGTTGTTGTAAGTGGAATACGCCCTACTGGGTTTCTGCACCTTGGAAATTACTTTGGTGCCATGCGCAATTATGTGCGGATGCAGGATGAATTTGAGTGTTATTTTTTTGTGGCCAACTGGCATAGCTTGACCACCCATCCTGATACCAAAGAACTACAAAACAGTGTTTACCGAGTAATTGCAGAAAATATTGCTTGTGGATTAGATCCCAATAAAGTAGCACTATACGTACAAAGTGATATACCTGAAATTGCAGAGCTTTATCTCTACCTAAATATGTTGGCTTATAAAGGAGAGCTGGAGAAAACAGTAACTTTTAAAGAAAAAGCAAGAGCGCAGCCCGACAATATTAATGCGGGACTGCTTACCTATCCCGTTTTACAGGCCGCCGATATCATCATCCAGCGGGCAGTTAAAGTACCTGTAGGAAAAGACCAAGAACAACACCTTGAGATGGCTCGCAATTTCGCAGAACGTTTCAATTACCGATATGGTGATATACTGCCCCTTCCTCATGCATTTAATTATGGCGACGAATTGATTAAAATAATGGGACTGGATGGAATGGGTAAAATGAGTAAGAGTGAGAACCAGCAGTCCACCATTTATCTTGCAGATGAGGATGATGCCATTCGCAAAAAAATTATGAAAGCCAAAACAGACCAAGGTCCTGCAACGCCCAATTCGGAGAAACCCGATTATATTCAAAACCTTTTTACCCTGATGAAATTAGTGAGTAACGCTGAAGCAGTAGCTAAATTTGAATTCGATTTTAATGCCAGCAGCACTGGTAATTGTGTGATTCGATATGGAGATATGAAAAAGCAATTGGCGGAAGATATGGTACAGTTTATTACGCCCATTCGAGAAAAGGCTAATGCAATACTTGGCGACAAAGATCTTTTACATAAATTAATGAAACAGGGGGCAGATAAGGGCAGAATCAGGGCCGCAGAAACCTTAAAGATGGTAAGAAATGCGGTGGGACTGAATTATTAGTATTAAAACAACCAAAATCAGATTAGTTTCATTAAGTTGCACAGCTTAAATCAGCAGAAAGAGATGGCAAAACCCAAAAAACCAAAACATGTAGCAATTGCCGGAAATATTGGCGCCGGTAAAACCACCCTCACAGAAATGCTGAGTAAACACTATCGCTGGATTCCACAATTTGAAAATGTGGATACCAATCCTTATTTAATGGATTTTTATGAGGATATGCCACGTTGGAGTTTAAACCTTCAAATTTATTTTTTAAATAGTCGCCTCAATCAGTTGTTAGATATTCAACATGGCACCGAGACTGTAATACAGGATCGCACCATTTATGAAGATGCTAATATATTCGCTCCCAATCTGCATGAAATGGGCTTGATGAGTAAGCGGGATTTTGACAATTACTTTCATTTTTTTCAGACCTTAAAAACAATGGTGCAGCCACCAGATCTGTTGATTTATCTGAAAGCATCGGTACCTACTTTGGTATCGCAAATTCAAAAAAGAGGAAGAGAATATGAGGAAAATATTCGGCTCGACTACTTAAAAAAACTCAACGAATACTACAATAAATTTATTGATGGTTATAAGGAAGGTCAGTTGTTGATTATTGATTGCGATAAAAATAAGTTTGCAGAGAATGAAGAACAATTTGGAGAAATCATTAGCAAAGTAGACAGTATGTTGTTCGGTTTATTTTAAAACAATTAATCCCCTCTATGAAATACGAAGAACTGATTAAGCACCATTCTGGTGAGTTAATAGATAAATTGGTTGGTCATATCATCAGCAAGGATCCGGTGGAAGTATTGTTTAATTTTGAAGACAACGACCAGTGGGCCATTATATCCATGCACCAATATGAAGAAGATTTGGAGATTTCTTTGCGACTTCATCCCAATGGAATCTTTGATTTATTCCTAGGTTATTATGATGATGAAGACGAGTTTCATGAATTGGTACATCTATTAAATGAGGCAGAAATAGCCCAGCTTCCCGAAGGGCTGAAAAAAGTAATGCGCAAAGTGGCAGATGATGAAAAAGGAATGCGGCTCTCTGGAAATTTTTTATCGAGGTAGTGCGGGTGCAACGTTTGGCAGAAAAGGTGTGTCACGATAAAAAAAACATGAGAAATATATTTTTTTTGAGCCTATTTACGCTACTATTTGTAGGATGCGAGAAAGCAGACGAGCCGCTTGTTGAGTTTTACATGCTAAAAAGTTATACCTCAACTCCACTAACTGCATCACCCACTTATATTTTGGAAATCACAAACGCTGTTCTGGAGGATCAACCCTTGATTCAGAATAAAGACATAGCGTATTACACTCTTGCTACCAATAGCTTTAAGATAAAGCGAGATATTAAACCCGCTTTGCAAAAATTAAAAAATGGAAATATATTTGCTGTGGCGGTTAACAAGCAGGTTATTTATTATGGTAGAATTCATTCTTGGTACTTGAGCTCAATGATATTTGGGATGGCCACAATGGACAATATGTTTTTTATAAACAATGAATTGAGAATTGAATTTAACCGAGTAGATGGTTGGGCAGCATTGGACAAACGCAACGATCCTAAACTCATCAGCGCACTTCGATCTTCCGCTAGAATACGCTGATACTAACTCATGCTGTATAAAAAAAATCGACCGTAATATTGGTAAAATCGGCTGCACTTAATTTATTTAGTTGGCGTTCGTGAACAACCGATTTTTTTTCAATCGTAAAAGTAATGCCCCCATATATTCCAGTAAGTTTACACAGAATCATATCTGCATTTGTGAGAAAATTAGCTGTATTAATTCCAAATATTTTTCTAAAAATTGGCGTTAATTTATTGTATATCCTGTAATGAATTTGATTGCTTTTTTTATTTATACCTTCTACAAATACTCTTGGGATAATTAAGAAAGGAGATAACGTTTTTTTAAATTTAACACTATATCCTTCGGCTTTGAGATAGTCAAGTGTTTGAGTATCAAAATAATGAATATGCCCGTGTGGCACTTTATTTCTTATATTTTCTGCAACTATTTCGGGGGTTTCATGAGGTACGGTAATCACCAGTACTTTAGCGGCAATCCTAAGTAATTCCTGTATTGCTTTTTTATAATCGGTAACATGCTCAATGGTTTCACTACAGAGAACCGCTTCAAATTCTTCGTTGGTAAATGGAAGTTCATGTATATCGCAAGCAACAGCCTCAATATTAAAAATTGATTTGGCCATTTTACAGGCATTATCAGATAAATCGGTCGACTTTACTTGAGCCTTAAAAAGCGTTCTTACCAAATTGGCCGTATACCCTTCTGCACCACCGATGTCTACAAAGTTTTCAAATTTGTACTCATTTAATGTTTTCAGAATTGAAAATGTGACCATATACCTCGATATATTACTCACATCTGCGTATGGAGTTCTGTAACCATAAATAGGTTGATGGGCAAAGTATATTCCATCTCTATTTATGGCAAATCTTTTGTTAACAGACTCTAGTGTTTTAAGGGTATAGTCATCAATTATTTTACCTGTTTCCATTCGATTTAATCTTTTGATGTATTCATGGTGAAAAGAATACTATGAGATTATTGAAATGCGAGTTTAACAAAATCTCAGAATGAAAAAATCAAATATAATATTTTTATGGAATTCTGATCTCCTTTATTAAGTTTAAAAAACAGGGGCAGCAGCCAAAATCTCTGGTGAAACACCAGCCGCATATTGCGCAAAATTTTTAATGAATTGGGAAGCCAAATTTTTAGCCATCGCATCATAAGCGGCTTTGTTCTCCCATGTATTACGTGGATTGAGTATTTCAGTTGGTACACCATTGCAAAATTTAGGTATCATCATGCCGAATACAGGATGGGGTTCAAATTCCACTTGGTTTAATGCGCCACTCAATGCCGATTCAATCATGGCACGCGTATAACCTAATTTTATGCGATTTCCTGTTCCGTAAGATCCCCCACTCCATCCAGTATTAATCATCCAAATATTTACTTGATGCGCTTGCATTTTATTGCCCAACATGGCAGCATATTTACCTGGATGTAAGGGCAAAAATGGCGCACCAAAGCAGGCACTAAAAGTAGATTTAGGTTCTGTAACCCCTGCTTCAGTTCCTGCTACTTTTGCAGTATATCCACTAATGAATTGATACATGGCCTGACCCGCAGACAACTTACTAATTGGAGGTAATACACCATAAGCATCACAGGTTAAAAAGAAAATATTTTTAGGCAACCCCCCAATACTTGGTTCAATGGTATTAGAGATAAAATGCAATGGATAACTCACCCTAGTATTTTCGGTAATACCTTTAAAATTGAAATTAATTTCATTGGTTTCCCTAATAAAATTAATATTCTCTACCAATGCACCCGGTTTGATAGCCCTGAAAATTTCAGGTTCATTTTCTTCGGTCAACCCAATGGTTTTTGCATAGCAACCACCTTCAAAATTGAACACAGATTTATTTGTCCAACCATGTTCATCATCACCAATTAATTTTCTGTTTGGATCAGCACTTAAAGTGGTTTTACCAGTTCCACTTAATCCAAAAAAAATAGCCACATCACCATCAGTACCCATATTGGCACTGCAATGCATACTTAATACATCTTTTTCCTGTGGTAGAATATAATTCAAGACTGAAAAAATTCCTTTTTTCATCTCTCCAGTATATCCTGTACCACCAATTAATATGGTCTTGTGCGTAAAAGATACAATTGCAAAATTGTGTTGCCTAGTTCCATCAACAGCAGGATCTGCTCTAAAGCCAGGTGCTTGAATAATATGCCATTCTGGTTTAAAACTTTCTAAGTCCTTTTCTTCGGGGCGAAGAAACATATTGTAAACAAATAAATTACTCCAAGGATGCTCATTCACTACCCGAATATTCAATCGATAGTTTTGATCCGCACAGGCATATGCGTCTCTCACCCATATTTCTTCTTTAGCACCTAAATAATCCAAGACCTTTTTACGCAGTTGTAAAAAGTATTTCTCTTCAATGGGAATATTAAAATTATTCCAGTCAACCGTATCTGAAGTAATCGCATCTTTTACAATGAATTTGTCTTTGGGACTTCTGCCAGTGAATTCACCCGTGCAAATACACAATGCACCCGTATTACTTAATTCACCTTGTTTTTTTAATAGGGTTTGCTCTGTTAATGCTTCAGGAGATAATTGGTAATGAATACCATTTTCACCTGTTAACCCCAATGCTAAGAATTTGGATTCTTTGAATTTAATAGTAGGTATTGACATATGCGAACAATCGTTAGTTAGTTTACAAAAGTACAAGGTTTAACGAATTCGACTTGATTTTCTGACTTACATAACGATAGATTCATCTTAAAAAAAGGGGATAAGTTTAAATATTATTTAAAAAACAAGTGAAATTATTTTATTATTTGTTGCTAATATGTCATTTTGTTGAATTTATTTAAAAAAAAGGGGATAAAACCCTTACTATCCAAAGGTTTTTGTGGGCAAGACGTATTTTTACCAAAATTTAAGGTATGTCCGCAGTTGTTACAAGAGGAAAAATCACACCAGCTATCTATGAACAGTTTAAATCAATTGTTGGGATAGTCAATATTTTAGCAGATGAAGAACAACTTGCCCATTATGGACACGATGAGACGGAGCATCTCAGTTTTTTACCAGAAGTAGTATTAAAACCATCGGATTCTGCCGAAATTTCTGCCATCATGCAAATCTGCAATGCCAATGCTATACCCGTTACTCCTAGAGGTGCTGGTACGGGACTTAGTGGTGGGGCTTTACCTCATTTGGGTGGTGTATTGCTTTCAACCGAAAAACTAAACAAAATTTTATTGATAGACGAGCGCAATCTTCAGATTATTACCGAACCAGGCGTTATTACGGAAGTGCTTCAAAACGCAGTAAAAGAAAAAGGACTTTTTTATCCACCCGATCCCAGCAGCAAAGGCAGCTGTTTTATTGGCGGTAATATTGCAGAAAACAGTGGCGGCCCTAAGGCCGTTAAGTACGGTGTTGTTAAAGATTATGTGCTGAATTTAGAAGTGGTACTTCCAAATGGTGAGATTATATGGACAGGGGCGAATGTATTAAAAAATGCTACTGGATACAACCTTACCCAGTTATTGGTAGGAAGTGAAGGCACATTGGGTATTGTCACAAAAATTGTTTTGAAACTGATTCCTTATCCAAAATTTGATTTACTTATGCTGGTTCCTTTTTCCTCACTAGAAAAAGCAAGTGAAGCAGTTAGTGCCATATTTCGTGCTGGTTTTGTACCCAGCGCCCTTGAACTGATTGAGATTGATGCATTAATGATAGTAAGTGAAATGGTTGGAAGTACTGCAGTGCCAGTGAATGACTCCATTGCTGCACATTTAATTATTGAAGTGGATGGAAATAATATGGACGTGCTGATGAGTGAGATGGAATCTATAGCCGAACTCCTTACCCAATTCGGATCTGGAGAAATATTTTTTGCAGATGATGCACAGCAAAAAGCAGAACTGTGGAAACTTAGAAGAAGAGCCGCCGAAGCTGTTAAAACTAATGGCTATACCATTGAAGAAGATACCGTTGTTCCTAGAGCAGAATTGCCTGCATTAATTAAAGGTGTTAAAGAACTTGGAAAAATATATGGTTTTAAAGCGGTTTGTTATGGCCATGCTGGCGATGGAAACCTGCATATTCGCATCAACCACCCAACCATAAAAAACAGTCACGGTAATGCAGAAATGACTACAGCACTTACTGCCTTGTTTCAGCTTGTGAATAGCCTCGGAGGAACCATTAGCGGTGAACATGGAATTGGATTAATTCAAAAACCATATATGGATACTGTATTTAAAAAAACCAACCTCCATCTAATGCGTGAAATAAAAAAAGTATTTGATCCTAACAATATTTTAAATGCAGGAAAAATATTTGACTAGCACGATGAACTAGCTTTACAAAAAATTACAAATGAAAAATATATTGTGTGTACTACTTCTGTGGTTTGTATCCTTTGCTGCCAAAGCGCAACTTGACCAGCCCGAAGAAATTAGAGGGTTTGATAGAAATAAGGTATTTATTGGAAGCAGTTTGAATCTTGGGTTATCGAACAATTTTTTTAATATTGGACTGAACCCAGAAATCGGTTACAGCTTTAATAAGTGGCTGGATATGGGTGTTGCCTTCAACCTAAATTACTACTCTCAAAAAGAATCTAATTTCAGCAGTCTCAATATTAAAAATTTTAATTACGGTGGTGGGGCTTTTTTGCGCATTTGGCCCATTTCATTTCTGCATTTGCAAATTCAACCTGAATATAACTGGATCAATTCAACCGAGAGAGACGTTAATACCAACCAGACCAGTAAATTTAAACTGATGGCGCCCAGCCTATTGGCAGGCATTGGTTATGGCAGTAGAGAAATCGGGAGTCGATTTTCGCATTTCACCATTATGATTGATCTTAATCAAGCATTTAATTCACCCTATAGAGACCGATTTGGGGATCCACAGCCCATTTTTCGTGGCGGGTTTGGCATCTACCTCAAACCAAAAAAGCAATAGCTTCTGCGGCATCTGAACAAACAATTAAACGTTCTTGCCAATCGGCATACAAGAACCCCTGTTCAAACATGGTATTGATATGTGCTATTAGGTGATTGTAATATCCACCACAGTTTAGTAAAACTATTTTCTTATTGTGAATTTTCAATGTATTCCAAGTAAGCATTTCAAATAACTCATCTAGTGTTCCATTCCCACCGGGTAAAATGATGGCAGCATCACAAAGATCATATAACAACTTTTTTCGCTCGTGCATATCGTTCACCACTCGCAAATCATTTACGCCAGTATGTTGCGCCTCCCATTCTAGTAAAATCTTTGGAATTACTCCTATAATATTTCCTCCACCTAATATTACCGCATCTGCAATTGCCCCCATCAATCCCTTTCCGCCGCCGCCATACACCAAGCTAATTCCATTGGCAGCCATTAAATTTCCCAACTTAGTGGCCTCAGCCATATACAATGGATTATTTCCCGATTTTGACCCACAAAAAACAGCAAGCTTTTTAATTTTCATTCCATTGATTAAGAACAGCAAAATAGCTCAAATATTTTTACTACTTTACAAAATTCTTTATCGAACGCTTTAATCAACCCATATGTCACCACTACTCCTTTTTTCTTTTGTTATTGGCTATTTCTTAATTTTACTTGCTGTAGCTTGGTATACTGGCAAGAACAGCAACAACCATTCTTTTTTTATTGGTAATAAAAACAGCAATTGGATGCTGGTTGCGTTTGGTATGGTTGGTACCTCGTTAAGCGGCGTTACTTTTGTAAGCGTACCGGGTGCAGTGGCCAAAGAATCCTTTGCCTATTTTCAGATCACGCTGGGCTACCTGATTGGATATTTAATCATAGCTTATATTCTATTGCCGCTTTATTACCGACTAAACTTGACTTCCATCTATCATTACCTGAGTACTCGCTTGGGCTTTAAATCATATAAAACGGGCTCCTCTTTCTTTATCTTATCAAGAGTGCTTGGCGCTACCGCAAGATTATATTTGGTGGTAAATATTTTACAAGAAGCCATCCTCAACAGTTTTGATATTCCTTTCTGGGCCACTACATTAATTATTTTGGTGATGATTTTATTATATACCTATGAGGGAGGCGTGAAAACGATTGTATATACCGATACTTTACAAACCAGTTGCATGTTGCTGGGACTCATTATTTGTGTAGTATATATTTTAACTCAAATGAATCTTGGCTTTACAGAAAGCTTAACTGCCATGGGTGCAAAAGGTTATACCAAAATTTTCTTTACCGATCCCAATAGCAAACTTTTTTTCCTAAAACAAATTATTGCTGGTGCATTTATTACGGCAACTATGACAGGAATGGATCAAGAAATGATGCAGAAAAATATATCGGTAAAAACATTGAAAGATTCACAGAAAAACGTTCTTTCTATGGCAATAGTTTTAATTGGAGTTATACTGTTATTTCTGTTTCTTGGTGGACTGCTCTACCTCTACGCAGATCAACTGGGCGTTACCGCAATAGGGGATAAAATATTCCCAACCATTGCACTCAACCATATGCCTCCTTTTGTATCTGTCATTTTCATTATTGCACTTATTTCTGCGCTATTCCCTAGTGCAGATGGAGCAATTACGGCCCTTACTTCTACTTTCTGCATAGATATTATTGGCATACATAGAAGAGCAGATTTATCTGAACAACAGCAAAAAAAAATCAGGCAAAAAGTACACTTATCATTTGCTGCCATATTTTTATTATTTGTAATGGTGTTTAAATGGATCAATGACCCAAGTATGATTGGCCTCTTATTAAAAATTGCAGCTTATACCTATGGCCCCCTCCTCGGCTTATTTACGTTTGGCATTCTAACAAAGAGATCAGTAAACGATTCATTGGTACCCTATATCTGTATTAGCGCTCCCATCATTTGTTTTCTGCTAGACAAGTACCAGAAAATCATATTCGGTTCTTTTGAACTTGGATTAGAATTACTCTTAATTAATGGTATGATTACTTTTATAGGCTTATTATTCATTTCTAAAAAAATGAGATTAGATAAAATACCTACTTTAAATTCTTTATGAGTATGATTTCACCTTTAGTTGAAAAATATATTACGGCTTTCAGTTCACCTGAATCGGCAGAGCTGGCGGCTATCAGCCAGTCAACCAAGAATGATCACCCCGCAGCACATATGCTTAGTGGGCATATTCAAGGTCAACTCTTATATTTTCTAAGCTGTCTATTAGAACCAAAATTTATTTTAGAAATTGGCACATTTACAGGTTATAGTGCTATTTGCTTGGCAAAGGGATTGGCAGAAAATGGAGAATTACATACCATTGAATTAAGAGCCGATGATGCAGCCACTGCGGCTTCAAATTTTAGCAAATTCAATCAAAATAAGCAGGTAACTTTGCATATTGGCAATGCCAAGGATATCATTGCACAGTTGCCGCATAAATGGGATCTTGTTTTTATTGACGCAGATAAAACAGGGTATATAGATTATTATGAATTGGTACTGCCACGCTTATCCAAAAATGGAATAATCATTGCAGACAATGTGTTATTTCATGGTCAAGTTTTGGAAGAAACTATTACTGGAAAAAATGCAAAAGCAATACATGCTTTTAACCAGCACGTGCAAAATGATCCTAGAACAGAGCAGGTATTACTTTCGGTAAGAGATGGTATTATGATTATTAAAAAGACAGTAGCACAGATGAAAATTTTGTACACAATGCTGGGGTTGATTGGTTTTTTTTGGTGCAATGCACAAAATGAAAAAACGGTTGCTTATATAAATCAGTATAAAGAAATTGCAATGCAAGAGATGAGCCGTTCGGGTGTTCCTGCATCCATTACACTTGCTCAAGCTGTGCTTGAATCGCAATCGGGAGAAAGCGTACTGGTAAAAAAATCGAATAACCATTTCGGTATTAAATGTAAAGTCGAATGGACTGGTGCAAAAGTGTATCATAACGATGACGCTAAAGGAGAATGTTTCAGAGCATACACTTCAGCAGAAAAATCATTTCAAGATCATTCTGATTTTTTAAAAACAAGGCCACACTATGCTTTTCTATTTTACCTAAGCCCAATGGACTATGAAGCTTGGGCATACGGTTTAAAAAAAGCTGGCTACGCTACTGCGCCTACTTATCCGCAGAAACTAATCAAAGTAATTACCGATTATAACCTCAACCAATACAATATTATTGCAATTGCAAAAGCAAAAGAACAATCGCCTGTAACACAGGATGTAAAAATTATTGTAGCTGCATCCAAACCAATCAATAATAATATTAATGCTATTGCTCAGCCTGATGCTGCTGAATTAACAGATGACCGAGAAGAAGTGCCTTTAAAAATAGTTACTACAAAAAAAAATATCATTGCCTCCAACAGCAACCCTTCTCCATACCCATCTGGTATATTTCTTAACAACGAACTGAAAGTAATTTATGCAAGTAAGGGCACTTCCATGTTGGCCTTAGCAAATGAATACCATATCACACTGAGCAAGCTACTTAGCTTCAATGATATGGATGAAATAGACATTCTGTGTACCAATCAATTGATCTATTTAGAGCGAAAACAAAAGAAAGGAATCACTGATTTTTATATTTCAAAATCGGGTGAATCAATTTACCAGATTGCACAAATCACAGGTGTACGTATTGAAAATATTTTAGCGTACAATAATAAGTTTAGAAAGTTGCTTACAGTACCTACTGGTAGCAAAATATGGCTAAATACTCCTACTGAATCATCACCCACCGCTAATAAAAAATAATATGCCGGAAATAACACTATTTAATAAAGTTTTTGAACCGTATTTACCCGAATCATTAATTCAAGAAAAAATACATGCGCTTGCAGAAGTAATCAATACCGATTACGAAGGAAAAAAACCTTTGTTTATTGCAGTACTCAACGGTTCTTTTATGTTTGCTTCTGATCTTTTCAAATCAATTACAATTGAAGCAGAAATATGTTTTATTAAACTGGCTTCCTACAAAGGAAGTAAATCTACAGGTCAAGTTATTACTGCCATCGGGTTAGATATAGATATCACTAACCGTCATATTATTATTCTAGAAGATATTATTGATACTGGTAAAACGATGCATGAGTTTATGCCTCAATTACAAAATCAACAGCCAGCATCACTTAAAGTAGCTGTTCTATTGCATAAGCCCGATGCAACTATTTTTCCAATACAGATTGATTATTGCTGCTTCTCTATACCCAATCGTTTTGTACTCGGCTTTGGTCTCGACTATGATGGATTTGGAAGAAATCTTAAAGAGATTTATCAACTAAAAGGAGCTGAATAAATTCTGATTTATGGTGTGTTCATATTAAAGTCAATTTTTTTTCGTTCTAGTATATATCAATTATTGCTTGTAGATGAAATGGATCATTCAATTATTCCTTTCAGTTACTGTTGCACTTCCAGTGCATGGTCAATTCTATTTGCGTGGCGAAATAAAAGATCAGCGTGGGAAGCCTCTTGAAGGGGTAAAAATCACACTTCAATCAAAAGGCACCCTTCCCTTCCGCAGTGGAAGAAAAGGCGATTTTGGAATTCCTTTGGCATTGAATGCAGACAGTATTACCCTACAACTAAATGGTTACGAAAATAAAGTTGTAAAGGTAGACACCCGTATTTACCAAGTAATTTTATTAGAGATGTTGCCCATTACAGCGCAACGCTATACCCAAAATCTTGCTTCGGTAATTACCAATCTTAAACCCAAAGAAACTGCTCGTTTTTCAGTACTCGGAGAAAGTTATAGTAGTGTAGTTGAGAACGGTTTCATAGATGTAAAAAAATACCCAGAAACGGGATTCTCTTTGAATGTTGACAAAGCTGCTTATAGTAATATTAGGCGTTTTTTATCGAATGAAATGTTCGTTCCAGTTGATGCAGTTCGTACCGAAGAAATGTTGAACTATTTTAATTTTAAAAAAGAAGACGACGATTTTTTATATACTTCCTTTAACTGTAGAACGGAACTTAGTTCTTGCCCGTGGAACAGCACCCATAAATTATTTTTCGTAAATATTGTTGCGCCTAAAATAAATCTCGATAGCATCCCTCCGTCTAATCTTGTTTTTTTAATAGATGTTTCCGGATCAATGGATCATCCAAATAGGTTGCCGCTTTTACAATCTGCTTTTAAACTATTGGTCGACAATCTTAGGGAGAAAGATACTTTAACCATTGTTACTTACGGTGGCAATATAGCCATACCCTTACAGCCAACTGGTGGCGCTGAGAAGAAAAAAATTAAAGACGCCATTGATTCATTAACTGCAAACGGTGATACACCCGGAGAAAATGCAATTAGAGTAGCATACGATCTTGCCCAAAAAACCTTCTCTCCAAAAGGAAATAACCGGGTGATTCTTGCAACAGATGGTGATTTCAACGTGGGCATTTCATCCGAAAAAGAATTGGAAGACCTGATTACCCGTTATCGACAAACAGGTATTTACCTTACCTGCCTAGGTGTTGGCATGGGTAATTATAAAGACAGTAAATTAGAAACACTTGCTAAAAAAGGAAATGGCAATTTTGCCTATATCGATCAAATTCAGGAAGCAGAGAAAGTGCTGGTAAAAGAATTTACCGCTACACTTTATGCAGTTGCCAATGACGTTTCTGTAAATATTAAATTCAATAAAAACACTGTAGAACAATTTCGCCTCATAGGATTTGATAATAAAAAAGATGCAATAGCAGACAGCAGTAGTGTATTAGAAGGTGGTGAAGTTGGGAGTGGTCACGCTACCATGGCAATACTAGAGATCATTCCGCAAAAAAGCGACTCTTTACTTTCTGGTCAACCTTTTGCCAACATTACTATCAGCTATAAAAAACCAACTGAATTACCTGTATGGCGACAAAATTTTTCAATCAACTTCAACCCTATCTCTATAGATACTGTTGATAGTTCCTATAGATTTTCGGCCAGCATTGCAGCATTTGCATCTGTACTAAAAAAATCTCCTTATACAAAAGACTTTAGTCTTGAAGAAACCTATTCACTGGCAGAATCAGCTATCAACACAACAAATATTTTGCACAATGAGTTTTTAAGGCTGATACAAAAAGCAATTAAAGTATATCAGTCAGGCGATAAAAAGAAAAGAAAAAATAACGCAATTAACTAAAAGCTTCTCTTACCTTATCAAAGAAACTCTTCTCCCCCTTTACTGGATTGGGTTTGAAATTACTACTGCTGTTGAATTTTTCTAATGCGGCTTTCTCTTCCCCACTCAATTGTTGGGGCGTCCATACAGTAATATTAATTAATTGATCTCCTCGGTTGTATCCTTGTACTTCTGGAAATCCTTTTCCTTTTAAGCGGAAGATTTTACCACTATGCGTTCCCGCAGGAATTTTAATTTTAGCCCTCCCATCAATGGTAGGAACTTCTATCTGAGTGCCGAATACCGCATCAGGAAACGAGATATGTAAATCATATACAACATTCAATCCATCCCTATATAATTCTTCGTGCGTTTCTTCTTCAATCTGAATAATCAAGTCGCCTGGCGAGCCCCCTCTTTCACCCGCATTGCCCTTTCCACCCATGCTTAACTGCATACCGTCTTGAACACCTGCTGGAATATCAATGCTGATGGTTTCTTCCCCATATGCCCTTCCCTCGCCCTTGCAAGTATTACATTTGGCGGTGATGGTAGTACCTTCTCCATTACAAGTGGAACAAGTAGCTACCGTTTGCATCTGACCTAAAAACGTACTGGTTACCTTTCTAACTTGACCGCTACCGCCGCAAGTACCACAAGTTTGCATACTATTTTTATCCTTTGCGCCATTTCCACCACAAGTATTGCAACTAACATGTTTTTTTACCTTCACATTTTTAGTAACTCCTTTAGCAATTTCTTCGTAATTCAATTTTAATTTTATACGAAGATTACTGCCGCGTTGCCCCCTCGATCTTCCACCGCCTCCGCCCCTGCTTCTTCCTCCTCCAAAAAAGCTTCCAAACATATCATCTCCAAACACATCCCCAAACTGACTGAATATATCATCCATATTCATTCCAGCACCGCCGCCATAATGTCCACCACCGCCGCTGGTTCCAGGTCCAAATGCAGCGTGTCCATAGCGGTCGTACTTTGCTTTTTTATCAGCGTCGCTTAAAATTTCATAGGCTTCTGCGGCTTCTTTAAATTTATCTTCAGCAGATTTATCACCAGGATTTCTATCCGGATGATACTGCATTGCAACTTTACGGTATGCTTTTTTTATTTCATCAGCAGATGAGGATTTAGCCACACCCAATATTTCGTAAAAATCTCTTTTAGCCATAATATTTATTTTCCTACAACAACTTTTGCAAATCGAATCAACTTATCATTTAAATAGTACCCCTTTACTATTTCATCTACTACTTTACCTTTAAGATTTTCTGAAGCTGCTGGTATTTCAGTTATAGCTTCGTGCAATTCTACGTCAAAATCAGTATTCACACTTTCCATGGCCTTTACCCCTTTCTGTAACATCACAGATCTGAGTTTATTAAATACCAATTGAATACCCTCTTTTTGAACGGCAATATCGTCAGAACCCTGTAATTGTTTCTCTGCCCTATCGCAATCATCCAATACATCTAATAATGATACAATTACATCTTTACCCGCAGTTTGAATTAAATCGAGTCGCTCTTTGGCAGTTCTTCTTCTGAAATTATCGAATTCAGCCATTAAACGAAGATACTTGTCCTTCTGTTCGTCTAAGGCAGTTTGCAATTGCTCCTGTGCGGAAATTTCTACTGCGGGATCCTCCAAATGCGAGGATTGGGCTGCACTTTCGTCAGTATGGCTGTCCATTGCTGCTGATTTTTCCGTTGTTTCTGTATTATTCGTCATTTCTTGCGCTTCCATAATAGGTTATATTTAAAATCTCTATTAGGCAATAATTTTGCCACGCAAAGAAAAGGGAAAAATTGACAGATTGAGTAGGAAGCTATATTTGCAGAATGATTAAGGTTTACCTCAAAAAAAATATCGCACCAAGAATTGCCAATGGACACCCCTGGATATATGCCAATGAAGTAGATCGGGTTGCTGGCCAACCAGAAGCTGGTGATATTGTTGAAGTTCATTATTCGGATGGAAAAATCACGGGGCTGGGCTATATCAACCCTAAATCGCAAATTCTAGTCCGTTTACTCTCAAGAAAAGCCATACCCATCGATGAAAAATTTTTTTTCAACCGAATACTCGATGCCTGGAATTATAGGAAAAAATTGGGGTACACTGAGAATTGCCGATTGGTTTTTGGAGAATCCGACTACTTGCCTGCATTGATTATTGATAAATTCGGCGACTATTTTGTAATCCAAACCCTTTCACTAGGAATTGACAAATGGAAGCCTGCCATTGTGGATGCGTTGAACGAAATTTTTAAACCAAAAGGAATTTATGAGCGCAACGATGTGCCCGTAAGAAGTCTCGAGGGACTAGAGCAACAAAAAGGATTTCTATCCACCCCATTTGACACCAATATTATAATCAACGAAAATGGATTACAATTTTATGTTGATATAGCCAACGGTCAGAAAACAGGTTATTTTCTTGACCAACAACACAACCGCAGCGCCATCAAAAGCATTGTAAAAGATGCCGAAGTGATGGGCGCATTTACCTATACTGGCACTTTTGAAATACACGCAGCATATTATGGCGCTAAGTCAGTTTTAGGAATTGATATTTCGGATCAGGCCGTTGTGCAGGCCAATAAAAACGCTGCGCTGAATAAGCTAGATCATATTTGTAAGTTTGAAGCAATGAATGCTTTTGATGTATTGAAGGAGTGGGGCAAACAAGGACCTAAATATGATGTGGTGATGCTTGATCCACCTGCGTTTACCAAGAGCAGGGGGAATATAGAAAATGCGTTGACTGGCTACAAAGAAATTAATTTAAGGGGAATGAAATTAATTAGAAATGGAGGGTTTCTGGTAACCTCCAGCTGCACAAATTTGGTATCTCCAGATTTGTTTTTAGCAACCATTGAAGCAGCCGCAAAAGATGCACATAAAAGATTAAGGCAGGTAGTGTTTCAGAGTCAATCATCCGATCATCCAATAATCAGAGGTATTGACAATACCAATTACTTGAAATTTTTAATTGTAGAAGTAACGAACAACTAATTATCTAATTACTTGGAATTTGCCCGACTCAATAATTCTACCACTTCTATCACGAAGTTGGAATATATAGAGACCACGGGTAAAATTATCATCGAAATAAATAGTGAGTTTTCTAGAAGAAACTTGAACGCTGCTCATTTTTCGACCCATAAAATTATACACTTCTAAAACGTTGTACTTATCTACCGATTCATTCAAATCAAAATGAATGTATTGGATTGCGGGGTTGGGATAAAAGCGTTCAATTTTGTGTTGACTGCCACTATTATTTATATTTGAATAAATATAATCGTCGGCAGTAAAACTTCCACCAAAGAAAATTATAAAAAATAAAAACAACAATGCAGCCCGCTTCATGTAGCTAATTATTGGATAAAGCTAGCGAAATGGTTCATAATTACCAAAACTAGGGAACCTTACCCCCCTATTTTGAGGAGGTAAGGCTTCCCAGCAAGCATAAATGAATTACAGACCAGTAAGGGTTTCTTGAATAGCAGCGAAATTGGGTAAGTCACCCGGAGTGGCACAAACTTCGGCATATTGAACAATTCCGTTTTTGTCAACCACAAAGGCAGCACGCTTGCTCACACCCATCATTTCAAAAGCAGGAAATACTTCATACAGCACATCAAATGCTTTTGCAGCATCTTTATTAAAATCACTGAGCAATGGAAAATTAAGATTTTGTTCAGTACTGAATTTTTCCAACGTGAATAATGAGTCCACAGAAACACCAAATACCTGTGCATTGGTATTGTTGTACAACGCAATATTGTCGCGAACATTACAAAGCTCCGCAGTGCAAACCCCTGTAAAAGCTAGGGGAAAGAATAAAATCACAACGGGTTTACCCTGTTGCTCAGACAAGGTTACTTTTTGTTTGGCTGTATTAAACAGTGCAAAATCTGGGGCTTTTTGGCCAACTTGAATACTCATAAAAGGTATATTTTAATTTAAAATAAAAGACAAAAGAACGAATTTTTTATAATCGCATTTCAGGAACGTAATCAGGCACTTGTAATTTAGCAGCGGTCATCTCAACAATAGTCTCAACACTTACTCCCGGCGCACGCTCCAATAAAAGAAATCCTTGCGGGGTAATATCTATCACTGCTAGATCCGTCACTATCTTTTTCACACACCCAATTCCGGTTAAAGGTAAACAACAGGACGATAATAATTTACTTTCTCCTTTCGGGTTGGTATGCATCATGGCGACAATAATATTTTTTGCACCAGCCACCAAATCCATAGCACCACCCATACCCTTGACCATTTTACCTGGAATTTTCCAATTGGCAATATCTCCAGTTTCACTTACTTCCATGGCTCCCAATACAGTCAAATCGATTTTCCCAGCCCGAATCATCCCAAAGCTTTCAGCACTGTCAAAAAAAGCACCACCAGGAATTAAGGTTACCGTTTCTTTTCCTGCATTAATCAAATCTGCGTCAATAAAACTTTCTTCGGGATAAGGCCCCATTCCTAAAATTCCATTCTCACTTTGAAAAATAACAGACATTCCTTCGGGAATATAATTCGCAACCAGCGTGGGAATGCCAATTCCAAGATTAACATACATGCCATCCTGAAGTTCCTGTGCAATCCTTTTTGCTATTCCAAATTTATCCAGCATACTACTCTTTTTTTGAATGAAATTTCCTAATCGTTCCAGGTTCACAGTCCACAGTCTACGGCCTATCCATGCTCACTGTTCTCCGTTCAATTCGTTTTTCATAATTACTTCCTTGAAATATTCGGTGAATATAAACACCAGCAACATGCACATCATCAGGATCAATCATACCTGGCTCTAACAGTTCTTCCACTTCAGCAATGGTGATGGTACCTGCTTTAGCCATTGATGTAGAAAAATTTCTAGTGGTTTTACGAAATACCAAGTTACCAGCTTTATCGCCCTTCCAAGCTTTTACAAGGGAGAAGTCTGCTTGCAAGGCTTTCTCCATTAAATACATTCTACCATTAAACTCGCGCACTTCTTTTCCTTCTGCAATTTCAGTACCATAGCCTGCAGGGGTAAAATAAGCTGGAATACCCATTCCAGCCATTTGGATACTGGTTGCCAATGTGCCTTGAGGCACCAAATCAACTTCCAATTCACCATTCAACAATTGTTTTTCAAAAACAGTATTTTCTCCAACATAACTACTGATCATTTTTTTTATCTGCTTAGTTTTTAACAGTAAGCCCAACCCAAAATCGTCTACACCTGCATTGTTAGAAATACAGGTCAACTCATTTACACCATGCTTTACCAATGCTGCTATACAATTCTCAGGAATACCGTTTAATCCAAATCCACCCACCATTAATATTGCACCATTTTGAATATCAATTGTAGCAGACAAAGCATCTTTAAAAACTTTATTCATTTATAAACTATTTGAATTATTATTAGCGCGTAAAAAATAGTTATAGTACCCTGTTATTATGATACAAATAAAATTTTTATTTAATAGGCACCTACTTGAGTTTTGCGTATTTTTTGTTGTATCCTATTGTTTTTTGCCTACTTGAAAGTGCATCTATTGAGTCGAGTAGTGTTTTAAAAACAACTGGATTACTTTGATAGTAGTCATAACTTTTATAAAATTTTTGTTTGGTAATATTATAAGCATTGAATACCTGTTCATATAAACGAAATTGTTCTTGATCAAGCTTATGCAAAGTATCACGTATAGTAATTCTTACATAATATTCATCCATTTTCATCATATCCCACATAATAAATTTCATCTTATTTATGGGCAATACCTCAGCAGGCATTTTTTTTACTCCGCAAGCAGAAAATAGTAGTATGAATAACCCAAATTTCAAATACTTCATTGTAACTCTTGTTTATATTTTGATGCATTTACAACATCAAGTACAGCTAATATTTCCACGACTTTATTTTTTTCATCCATCGTTCCTTTTTTAAACACGCCAATCAACTCAATTGATTTGCCTTGCATAAAAAATTGAAGCATCATGGTATTGGAATTTTCTCGATTGAATGCATGCAGTTGGGTTAATGCTTGCAACATATTACTCCTTGCTTCATTTTCATTATCAATCATTTTATCGAGTCCCGAACGGTAATAAGTATAAATAATATCGTGTAAAATATTATAGCGAGAATTGATCATGTTTTCATTTAGCCAATACCTGTTTCTCAATCCATCAAAAACCCTCCATCCACTTATACTCTTGCCTTCTGGAGCGTTGTTTACAATATTTTGAGCCTTTCTAAAATAAGTTTCCCCAGTTTTTGGGGCAAATGAATCGTAATCCAGCCCTAAAATTGTGTACGCATAAAAAGCGAAGATGGCGGTCAAGTTAGCCGCTCCCGCATCGGTGCCTTGTACCCTATTTTCATTGAATTCAATGGGTTGAAATTCAACGTATTTGAATGTCACTTCCTGATCTACATAATTCACCAATGCAGCTTGGTAAGAGGCATTGTAAACAGGTCGAGCTGCTTGTACAGTCAACGATGCTTTGTACAAATTAGGTTCAATAATGCTTTCAATATTCAATATAAAACTACATTGAATTTTTTCATTTGGCTTGAACATATCATTACCCCACTTACGATTGTTCATTAAATTATTTAATTGTGTTTGTAGGGTTGTAAAGATTTTTCGGTCTACTGTAGTATTTACCCGTGCAGCTAATACCGTTACTTTTGCTTGTAGTTCCTGAGCAAATAAGTGATCAACAGTTAACCCAATTAAAAGTAGACTTATGATTAATAACTTACGCATGAAGTTCATCAATTATAAATGAGACAATTGATGCAGCAACAGATTTTTTCGACTGCAATGGTATATTTTTTTCTACTCCATTCGCCGATAAAATGGTAACATCATTGGTATCCACTCCAAAACCTGCCCCCACTGTTCTTAATGAATTGAGCACAATGGCATCTATATTTTTACGCTTGAGTTTTGCCAATGCATTTTCTTTTTCATTTTCCGTTTCTAATGCAAACCCTAATATATATTGATTTGCTTTTTTTTGTGCTCCAGCCGTTGCTAAAATATCTATTGTAGGCTGTAGTTCGAGTAATAAGTGATCCGATTGCTTTTTTATTTTTTCTATATGTTTTATGGAAGGCGTAAAGTCAGCAACCGCAGCGCAGTAAACAGCTATATCAACTTGCCCCATTAATGGAGCAGCGGATTCATACATTTCATCGGCAGAAATTACGCGCAAAATTTTTATGCCTTTGTACAGCAATTGCTCTTGAGAAGGTCCTGTAATCAACAGCACGTCTGCGCCTGCCATATAAAATGATTCAGCAATGGCAAAACCCATCTTGCCTGAGGAATAATTGCCAATAAAACGAACCGGGTCAATAGATTCATAAGTAGGCCCAGCAGTCACCAATACTTTCTTCCCGCTCAATGATACGCCTCTAAAAAAAGTCTCCGTACAAAATTGCAAAATATCTTCAGGCTCGGC
>JANMOT010000013.1:0-9377 GCA_031369485.1 Sphingobacteriia bacterium | reverse complement strand
CGCATTGCCCCTAAATTCTCCGAGCCCTGTTGAATCATCAAATGCCATTTCATTGGCTGTGAACACGGCACTACTGTCTTCAATAACAGATCGCTTATAGAGTTCCGCTTTTTTTGCACGCATATCATAAAATCCGCTTTTAGTTCTGATGGTTCTTTTTTCTTTAATATTATAAATGATTGTGGGTGAAGTAAAAGTTGCTAATTCTGTACTTGTATTGTATTGTAAAGTGTCGCCAGTAATTTTATTTTCAGGATCAATCATGGTAACTTTTCGTTTAAAAATAACATCTTTTGTTTCACCATAATAATAGCCTTCTTGGCTGGTAAGGGTAGATTTGTTATTAACTACTTTGCCTCCCTTTAAATAGGTGCCTATTTTAACCGTAACATCGTATTCCAATTCTTCTGAAGTAAGTACTCCTTTTCCATCCGTTAACCGAACTTTATTTTTCAGAAAGGCTTTTTTTTCTTTACCCAAATAACGAAGGTACTGCGAATAAGTATGAATACTATCCGCATCATTAATATGTACATTGCCAAATGCTTCCAAAGTATTTAACTGTCTGTTCAGTACAGCACTATCTGCATAAAAAAGTGTTTTACCTTGCCTCACTTGTACCTTACCCGCAAGCGAAACAAAAGTGTTTGCAGAATCAATTACTTTATAATTATATCGGGCAGCAGCAATTATTTCAAGCGTATCATTTGTAGGCTGTTGCGCAATTACGCAGAGAGGTAAAAAAAACAAGACCAAGTATATGCAGTTCTTTATTGCCATATTTAGTTGGCTTTTGCCGAATCTAGCAGTGGGGTAACTAAGGGCCCTGTTTTATCTTTTTTACCGAAAACAGAAATATTTACATAGCGCTTGGGATGAACGCGCAGGTCGTCCACCAAAATATTTGCACTCCTAATGGTATTATTTAAATTATTATACAACGATTTATCATTAATTAATTTTCCCAAAGAACCTTCATTGGAATTTATTTTCCCTACTACATCATTCAGTTGTGTAATAGCAGTTTTTAATTGATTTACTGAGCCACCAATATCAGCCTTAGCAAAATTTTCGGATGCCTTACTTATATTATTAAGTGTTTGGCTTATTTTATCATTTTGGTTGCTGAGATTACTCGTAAACCTATTTACGTTTTGCATTGAATTAGTAATTGTACCCGTTTGATCATTCAACATTTTTTGTAACGATGCTGAAGAAATTACAAGGCTGGAAGTAGTTTTATTTACGTTGGCAATTACTTGCTGTAAACTGTTTTTTGTGGCAGGATCAAAAATTGTATTGATGTTTTTAAGTACACTATCTAAAGTGTGGATGGTGACTTGAAGTTGTGCAGTAACGGGACTTAATTTATCCATTACGCCTGCCAATAGTCCCGGATTTTCTGCTGTTGCCATTGTATCCCCAGAAGCAAAAAACTGTTGTTCATTACCCAGTTTAATTTCAATACTTGGTGGGCCTAACGGGTTCTCTTTGATTACTGCTACAGAATTTTTTGGAATTGAATAATTCCCTTTAAGTTTTATAGAGACAATAATAGATGACAACCGTTCATCGGCATTTTCAATATCTGCTACTGCGCCTACCTGAAATCCGTTAATATAAACTGGATTAGATATCATTATTCCTTTTGTATTGGGATACTTAGCATGAAGATAATTCCCTGTTTTTAGTAAGGTTTTCCCCTTCAAAAAATTGAAGCCGAGAATTAAAAAGGTAATGGCAATAGCGGTTAAAACTCCCACTTTTGTTTCATTCGATATTTTCATTCGTGTAAAGCTTATGTTCAGAAAATGATTAAACGAAACAGTAGTAAAGTTCGTTTAGAACACAAAATTAAGGTTTCTTCAACGGTTGAATTGTAAAAACAGCGTTAAATGCTTATTTACGTTTCGTAGGAGGGGTGCTGCCAGTGTTTGTCAACTGTTTTTCCAATGAATATTTATATCTTTTGATGGCTTTGATGATTACTTCACAAATTTCACGCTGGCCATCTTCACTGTTTAAATAATCCTCTTCTTCTGGATTAGAAATAAATCCAGTTTCTACCAAAACTGCGGGCATATTTACTGCATGTAACACAAAAATACCTTCTTTCCGTTGCTTTGCTTCACGGCTGATGCGACCAATTTTTTTAAATTCATCTTCAATAGTAAGGGCTAAATCAGCACTTCGCTGAAAATAAGTCTGTGTTTTCATACTCAGTAGCATCATTTTAGCTGGATCATTTCGCTCAAACTCTTTCATCTCCTGCTGTGTTGCACTATCCATGCTAAAGTCTTCATCTTGACTCAATGCATTCATTCTACCATTGGTTTTATTTACATTGTAGATAAAAGTCTCCGTTCCCTTAGCAGGGTTGGGAAGATTGTAGTGACGGTACTCTTTTACTTTTACCGTATATTTTTTTTTCTTTTTACCGCGACCTTTGTATCTCACTTCATCTCTGTATCCAATAAATTCTGATTGCCTAATTGATCTTGCACTATTTACATGGATGCACAAAAACAAATCACCTTTAATTTGATTGGCTATCTCTGCTTTACGGGTAACATTATCAAAAACATCTGTTTTTCTGGTCAAGAATACATCAATATCTGGAAGCTGATCTTGCATCATTTTTTCCAGTTTCAATGAAATAGCGAGACATAAGTCTTTTTCTGTAGAATATGCACCTTTGGCACCTATATCGTTTCCGCCGTGACCAGCATCTATTACAATACGCTTTAAAGGCTGTTTCTGAATGGGCTTAGGGGTATGATTGGTGAACGACACCAACACAAATAAACTTAAACTTAACAAATTCAATGCAGCAATATCTCTTTTCATCATATCATTTCATTAAACGAATAATACCTAAATTATAATTTACACAGTTTTGGCCTTAATTTTGTTGCGTAATCATGAACAGAACCCTTAAAATTAACGTAAAAACCAGTCTCACTATTGTTCTGTTTCTCTATTTAGGGTTATTGATATTGCCTGTTCAAGCACTAAATGCTCAAGTTAAAAGCAATTTACAAAGTGCTAAATTGCCCAATTCTACTAAAAAACCCTTGCTATCAAACAGTTTTAAAGATACTTCTATTGCTATACGTAATGATAGTATGCGAATTAAAACTGATACGTTAAAAATGTCAAAAGATTCTATTGATGCACCCATTAAATACCAAGCAGAAGATTCAGGAGTGCTGATTGTGTCTACCAAAGAATTTTATTTGTATGGAAAAGCAAAGGTTGATTACAGCGATTTAAAGTTGGATGCTGCTACCATAAAATATGAACAAAAAACACAAATGGTGAAAGCTTATGGGGCATTAGATACTACCGGCAACCCTATGAGTAAACCCCAGTTTGTTCAAGGCGAAATGAAATCGGTAAGCGATACCATTTTCTACAATATGAAAACGGGTAAGGGATTAACCAAAAATACTTTTTTTCAGGAAGGTGAAATTTATGTAAATGCGGCCGATCTTAAAAAAATTAGTGCCACTGAAATCTTTGCAAGAAGAGCCCGTTTTACTACCTGTAATTTAGATACACCGCATTTTAATTTTAGGACCAGCAGAATGAAAATCATCAACAATAAGATGGGAATTGCGGGCCCTTCTTTTCCTGAATTTGAAGGTGTGCCTATGCCAATCGGGCTTCCATTTGGAATTTTTCCATTAACCAAAGGAAGAAGTGCTGGTATACTACCTCCACAATTCACTGCTAGTCCCGACTTTGGCCTAGGCTTTGAGGGTCTGGGGTATTATTATGTAGTAAATGACAATGTAGATATTACTGCTAGAACCAATATTTATTCTTTTGGTGGATGGAATTTGAATATCAATTCAAAATACATTAAGCGATATTCATATACAGGCAACTTGAATATCACGTTTCAAAATACCAAAACGCTTAATAGAAGTACAACCAGTAAGGACGAATTCAATAACCTCCGTTCATTCATGATCAACTGGTCGCATAGTCGCGATTCAAGGGCAAGGCCAGGAACTAGTTTTTCAGCAAATGTGAATTTTGGTAGTAGTCGCTTTAATCAGACTTTACTCAATAATCCATTCGCTAATTTCCAAAATCAGCTCAGTTCCTCTATCAGCTACAGCAAGGATTGGAAGGGGAAATACAATTTATCACTGAATTTAAACCATAGTCAAAATAACAACTTACGCCTAGTGAATCTTAACCTTCCTACGGTAAATTTCAATATGGTTACTTTCTATCCTTTTCAACAAAAAGAACAAGTAGGTTCGGGGAGATGGTACGATAAAATTGGTATTGGTTACAGCGGAAATTTTCAAAATCAAATTAGCTTTTATGATACTGCTTTTAATATTAAACGCCTCCTAGATACTTTGCAGTACGGAGCGCAACACAGTATTCCTATTACACTCTCCTTGCCATCATTAGGGCCTATCACATTGGCTCCTAGCGTGTCGTACAATGAGCGTTGGTATGGACAACGAATTTTTAGAAATTGGAATAATACAAAAGGCAAAGTAGATACTACCATTCAAAAAGGATTTTATACTGCTCGAGAAATGAGTTTTGGCATTTCTGCAAATACCCGGATTTTCGGGACCTATAAATTCAAACCATCTAGTAATTTAATTGCCATTAGGCATGAAATTAGACCCAATATCTCTATCAACTATAAGCCCGATTTTGCGGCTAAATATCATTATAATACACAGGTTGATACAGCAGGTAGGGTAATGCGTTTTTCGCAATTTGACGGAGCTGTAAATGGCTCTTTTGGGGAAGGCGTATTTGGTGGTATGGGATTTGGAATTGATAACCTACTTGAAATGAAAGTAAAAAACAAGACCGATAGTGCAGATAAAGCAGGTAAAAAAGTAAAACTTATTGATGGATTCGGATTTAACTCCTCCTATAACTTTTTAGCAGATAGTTTTCAATTGGGCAACTTTAATTTTTATGTACGAAGTACTTTATTTGAAAAAGTAAATATTACGGCTGGTGCTTTTTTAGATCCATATAATATAGATAGTAAAGGGTTTCGCTCTAAACAGATTTTATTTGATCCTTCAAGACTTAAGTTTGGTAGAATAACTGGAGGTAATATTGCAATCTCTACCTCATTCAAAAGTAAATCGAAAGATGGTAAAGCAGAGAAAGAAGCTACCACCATGCCACTTGATCCTTTTATGACTCCAGACGAACAACAACGCCAACTTCAATTTGCTAGAGCCAACCCTGCAGAGTTTACAGATTTTAATATCCCTTGGAATATTTCTTTCTCTTATTCTTTTAATTTTACAAGGGTAATGGCGCCCGATTACAGTGGTTTTATTACCCAGACTTTTTCTGCACTTAACTTCAATGGAGATTTTAGCTTGACAGATAAGTGGAAGGTAGGTGCTACTGGGTTTTATGATATTTCCAGAGGTAATTTACAGCAATTGAGTACTTTTATTACTCGTGAAATGCATTGCTGGCAATTATCTATTAATGTAAACCCAGTTGGGTTATTTAGATCTTTCAATATTACGGTTAGTCCCAAGTCTGGTATTTTAAGAGATCTACGAATCAATCGAAGCAGAACATTCTCTAATTAGTAATCTTTCCGCTACAATTTTCGTAATGTTGATACATGGTATTATACACTTCATTTTTTAATGCTTCAGTAGTTTTGCCAACTGAACTAATTGGAGCAAGAAAATGAATGGCCAGTTTGTGAGGAAGCATATACAAAATACGATTGGATGGAAGGGCTTTCCCGGTGTTTAAAATTACAGTAGGAATAATGGAATAGCCAGTATCTATAGCCAGTTTAAAAGCACCATCATAGAATTTTTTTAGTGGAGTACCAGTCTTGTTTCGAGTACCTTCAGGATAAATACACATATGAAATCCTTTATTCAGCGCAGCTTTCATCAGCTCAAAGCTTTTTCTTCTACTGGCATCACTTTTCCGATCTACTATTACCGCACCTCTTTTATAGTACCATCCAAATAGTGGAACACTGGCAAATTCTTTTTTGGCAATAGTCTGGTTTGCACCTGGAATAAATGGGGAAGATAATGGCGCATCTAACAATGATGTGTGATTACAAGTAACAATATATGTTTTCCCTTTTTCAAAATAGTTAGCACCCTTTATTATTACAGGGCAACCCACCAAATTCAACCAGATCTTCATCCATACCTTCGCTATTTTAATAAAATAAGCCATTCCTTTTGGATCAGGAATAAAGGCAGTTAATAAAGAAGGAATTAATACAATTAGAAAACTAACTGCAAAACTCAACAAGCCCCAAATTGCCCATACTCGTGCAAATACATTTAAAAAAAGGGAGGAGAAATGCGATCTTTTGGCTGAATTCATATTGCAAATATTACCTATTTTTTTACAACTGCCAATTGATGGGTTCAAGCCCTTGTTTCATCAGTAATTCATTGGTCTTGCTGAAATGTTTACATCCAAAAAAGCCTTTATCCGCACTAAAAGGAGAGGGGTGTGCGGCTTTTAATACATGATGTTTGGTTTCATCAATTAATACTTGTTTTTCTTGGGCAAACTTGCCCCAAAGCAAAAAAACAATTCCCTTTTTCTCGTCTGATATTTTTTGAATCACTGCATTGGTAAAATCCATCCAACCAATTTTAGCGTGACTGGCAGGCTCGTCTTTCCGAACCGTTAATACAGCGTTCAGTAATAATACTCCTTGTTCAGCCCATGCAGTAAGGTTGCCAGAAGTTGGAATAGGCATACCAATATCTTTGTGTAATTCTTTAAAAATATTTACAAGAGAGGGTGGAGGCTTCACTCCATCAGGTACCGAAAAACTAAGGCCATGTGCTTGCCCTGCTCCGTGATAAGGATCTTGGCCCAAAATCACCACTTTTAATTGCTGAAATGGTGTTTTTTCAAACGCATTAAAAATGAAAGAACCTGGTGGATAGATGGTGGACCGAGTTGCTTTTTCTGACTTTAAATGATATACAATCTGTTGAAAAAAAGGCTGCCTAAACTCGTCAAACAGTAAAGCTTTCCATTGGGGTTCCATTTGTACGTTCATAAGGCAAGTTAACTCGTTTTATTAGAAAAAATTTGAGTGGTTTAAAGCAGAAAATTAGATCTGCTGAAATAATAGAGTAAATTTACATTTATGCAAATATTTTCTACCCCCAGTCGCATCATCATCACTTGTCATAAATGGTTATCGGCTGTATTGGCAAACGAAGTTACTGAGTTGGGATTTAAGGTAATTCGAGTATTTCAAACAGGGGTAGAATTAGAAGGAACTGCCACAGATTGTATTCGGCTGAACTTGAATCTGCGAACTGCTAGTCAAGTAATGTATTCATTAAAAGCATTTGTGTGTAATGATCCCGATGAATTGTATAAAAATTTGGTGTCTATTGAATGGGAAAAAATAATTGAGCCAGCGGGTTATTTTTCGGTTACAAGCAATGTATATCATCCAACCATTCAAACCAATTTATTCGCCAATTTAAGGGTAAAAGATGCGGTGGTAGATCGTATGCGGGAACAAACTGGGAATAGGCCATCTACTGGATCAGAGTTAACCGGAGCTGTAGTATATTTATTTTGGAAGCACGAGGAAGCTGAAATATTTTTAGATACATCAGGTGAAACCCTTGCCAAGCATGGTTATAGAAAGTTGCCAGGGAAAGCGCCTATGCTTGAGGCATTGGCTGCTGCTACTATTTTATCTACTAAATGGAATCAGCAAGCGCCATTTGTAAATCCCATGTGTGGCTCAGGTACATTGGCTATTGAAGCAGCATTAATAGCAACCAACCAGCGCCCTGGATTATTGAGGCAGCAGTATGCGTTTATGCATTTAAAAGGATATGATATTTCGGTGTATTTGCAAGAAAAAAAGCGACTGGAAGAACAGGTGAAAGTGGTGGAGGGGCTGCAAATTATAGCGACGGATATTAGCAGTCAAGCCATTGCCGTAACAAAGCTTAATGCAGCAGCAGCAGGCGTAGAAGCCTTAATTGAATATGGTGTAGTTGATTTTGAAAAAACAAGAATACCTCCGGAATTGAATGGGGTAATCATGTTTAATCCAGAATATGGGGAAAGATTGGGCGATGAAGTAGAATTAAATATTACCTATTCAAGGCTGGGAGATTTTCTTAAAAATAAATGCAAAGGATATTTGGGTTATGTATTTACGGGCAATCTTGACCTTGCAAAAAAAATCAGGTTGAAGCCCAGTAGAAGAATAGAATTTTACAATGCTACCATTGATTGTAGGCTATTGGAATATGAACTTTATGCGGGTACAAAACGCGTGGATAAGCAAGCAACAACTACTGATTAGTTCGATTGCGTAATCGAATGGCGTTTTATTTAATGCATTGGCTCAGTTTTTCTGAGTCGAGGATGCGCATCAACTTACTATTCATCTCAATGATGCCTTCCTCAGAAAGTTCATTCATCATTCTAAATAAAGTTTCATAAGTAGTGCCAGTATAAGCTGCCATATCGTGTCGGGAAAGATTGATATGGATGAATTTATTTTCATCTAGTCCAAATTTTTCTTGCAACCTTAATAAGGCGTCTGCAATTCTTCCTTTGGTGGACATATGGGCTAGGTTGCGCATCCGCTTTTCACTTTCTTTTAGTTCAGCTGCAAAGAAAAGCATCAGATTAAATAAATAATCGGGATTTACTTTAAGGGTGGCAATAAAAAAATCCAATTCTACAAAACAGGCGGAAGTAGGAAGTAAGGCTGTGGCAGAAACGGGATAAATGGTGTCTGCGCCTAAACCTCTATGCCCGGCAATGGCACCAGCTTTGGCAAAGCGGAGGATTAATTCTTTTTCATCATTCCAATACTTATGCACTTTTACCAATCCTTCATTAATAAAAAACATGCCTTTTACAGGCTCATTCTCTTTAAATAATTGCTGTCCCTTTTTAAAGTGAATTATTTTACGATGCGCATGTATGGCAGGCAACCATTCTGGCTTACAGCCCTTGCACATTTCACATACCAGTAGATTACAGTTGTTTATTTTCGTTTTCATTATCTAATTTATGCCCGTTAAAATTAGTCGATTGCAATATATTTTTATGAATTTGTTCAATTTTTTAAATCAATATATTATATATAAATAAATTATATCTGTTTAATATTATTATTTTACTTGTTTTTTTGACTAAATACTCTTAATTTCATTATATAAATAATATTATTACATATTAATAATCATTGGTACACGTTTTTATTATTATATTATTTTTATTAATATTCGATTGCTTGCTCATATAACTTTAAATACGATTATATGATGCAGATTGTTGTTATTGGTAATGGCATGGTGGGATATAAGTTTTGCGAAAAGCTAATTACA
>JANMOT010000023.1:0-1812 GCA_031369485.1 Sphingobacteriia bacterium | reverse complement strand
CTCTAAAACCCCGTGTGCCACACGCCCGGTACCGGTTACAGCAATTTTAATGTTAGGCAGTTTTAATCCAAAATAGGTATGTACCAGTTTGTGAAAGCTGTTAACCGAACCAACCCTTTCCAATTTAAATGCCCCTGTACGGTTACCATAAGCCATCATGGCATTATGAGCGCCCACAATACCTGCAAAAAAACCAAAGCCAATAATACGGGTGCCATCATCATGCTCCAGGCATTCATAATCGATCAGCGTAATTTTTTTATCCAGTATCGTCCTGAATAATTTTTGATTGGCAGGTTGCATTTTTTTTGTGTGGGAAAAAAACATGTAGGCCTTACCTTCCAGCAGCATATCTACAGGCACTTCTTTTATCCCAAGTAAAAGATTGCAATCGTCCAGGTCTTCTTTTACTTCCACACCTGCCTTTTCATATTCAGCATCTGTATAGCATCGGCTGGCAGATCGTTGCACCACTACTTTAATATCATCAAAATTCATGTGCAGCCATTTGCAATGTGCCGGAGTCAGCGCAACCCGGTTATCCTCTGGTATTTTTCCTTCGCGTATTAATCCAATTGTAAGCATCAATCATTAATTATGCGGCAATTTACATTTTAGATTTTATATACAAGGGTCTACATTTGCATCATGAATTATTTTGAACTTTTTGAACTGCCCGTTTCTGTTAAAATTGATAAGAACAAACTTGCACAAAAGTATTTTGAGTTACAAAAAAAATACCACCCCGATTTTTTTGCACAGGGCACTGAGCATGAGCAGGAACAGGCATTGGAAATTTCCTCTCAACTCAACAAAGCCTTAAAAATATTTAAGAACCCGGACCAAACCATTAAATATGTACTACAGTTAAAAGAACTGCTGGAAGAAGAAGAAAAATACCAGTTACCCCCGGCATTTTTAATGGACATAATGGAACTGAATGAAGAATTATCTGAAAACTCTGCACAACAAATAAATGAACTGGAAAGCCAGCTCTACAATGAAGTACAGCCCATTATTGAAAACTATGATGATTCAACCGCCAGCACGGCTGACTTGTTAAAACTAAAAGAATATTATTTCAAGAAAAAATACCTGCAACGTATTTTGGACAGATTGGAGGGATGACGTAATATTGCACCCCTTCCGATTGATATCGGTACCGAGACGCCCAGATGGCGGAATTGGTAGACGCAGCAGACTCAAAATCTGCCGTTCGTAAGGATGTGCAGGTTCGATTCCTGTTCTGGGCACCTGATAGGATTGGCTCCCAAAAACGGGAGCCAATCTTTTTTTAGTATCGCTCAAAGTATTGCCAGCACTGCATATCAAAGAAAGCACTTCGTTTACTCTTTTGGTTCGATACGAATTATTCTCAAAAATCAATTTTTCAGGGCATATCGAACCAATAAGCTGTTGTTTTGCTTTCAAATCCGCTCTGGCAAAGTATTTCGGCAGATTTTCTACGATTTGCAGTGATACGGTCATATATTCCGGCAGGTTAAAATCCAGTAAGGATAAATCTCTTTTCTTATTGTTGAGTTCCGTAACTATCCTCTCAAACCTGTTCTTTATTTCTTTGTAATCTGAAGGCTCTAATTGACCATCAAGCATCAGTTGTTGAGCATTTTGAATACGCTGCTGGTTCTTATCAATTTCAGCATCAATTTGCTCTTTCCGTTCCACTTTCAAAACAATGAAAGATTAGATTGAGTTTCTTCGCAAATGGCCGAACTTCGGGGGAGCTTACATCGTAAAATGAAACAATTTGTTAAAAAGATAACAAAACCTACCTTTGCCGTTCTATTTGGC
>JANMOT010000022.1:0-16092 GCA_031369485.1 Sphingobacteriia bacterium | reverse complement strand
GCACGGCAAGGATAAACGCTGAAAGCATCTAAGCGTGAAACCTTCCACAAGATGAGTTTACTTTTAAGGGTCGTCGAAGACTACGACGTTGATAGGCTATAGGTGTAAAAATGGTAACATTAAAGCCAAGTAGTACTAATTACCCGTAAGCTTTATTTTTTTATGTTTTGTTTTCTTTTCCAATATGTTAACTTATTTAGGTCTATGGCCAATGATTTAAGATACCAGCTACCGCTTTTATCCTTAATTTCTAACCTAAACCTTTGAACTCTTTATGGTGGTTTTGCCGGGGGTGTTCACCTCTTCCCATACCGAACAGAGAAGTTAAGTCCCCCATGGCCGATGGTACTCGCATCTAGCTGGGAGAGTAGGTAGCTGCCATATTTATTGAACCTCGATCTTTTGATCGAGGTTTTTTTATGCCCATAACCCAAACCGTTTTACTCCTTTCAATTTAATTTGACTAGCTATTGACTATTTCTTTTATTTGCTTTCACTCTTTGGGTGTAATTTGCAGTTGCAAAAAGCATGAAAAAATCAATTAAGCAGCTACTTAGTTCCTATTTGCAATCTGGCATTAATAGTGATACGCCATTTTATGAGGTACAAAAAATTTATTTCTTTAATCTCATCTTTCTTTTTGCAATTCCATTTGCCTTTATCGTTCTGGTGATTAATTTTTTTAGTCATTTGTATATACTCTCCCTCATCAACACACTTCAGTTAATTATTTTTTGGTTTGCGTTTTGGATAACCAAAAAATCTAAACACCTTAACCTTCTTCCACTAATTCTAATTATATTGGTTTTGATTGGTGTTCTTTCAGCATGGTTCTTTAAAAACGGGAGTGAATACCGCTTATTATTATGGATTATTGCTGGAATCGTATTGTTCGATAATAAATGGAAGTATGCCTTATTTACTTTTTTTATTTCCGCAGCTTTTGTTGCCATCCGATTAAATGAACTCAATTTGTTAGAAGTGTCTTATTTGGAATTGACTGAAAAAACAATCAAAATTTTATTTCCCTTAATCATCTTTTCTATCTGTCTTTTTTACCTCAAAAAAATATATTTCGAATATCAGTTTAAATTAGAAAAAGCAATAAGCGAAATATCAGCAGCAAAAAAATACAGAGATCACTTACTCAATATAGTTATTCATGATCTTAGAAGCCCTTTAAGCAGTATCTTAGGAATTAGTAATATTATTAAAAATGAAATAGTACAAGATACTGAACAGGGTGAATTAATTCAGTTCATAAAAGATGCTGCAACTCAATCACTTGATCTCATAAACGACCTATTGCTTACCAATGAAGGCCCATTGGATCAATCGACGTTTAAAAAAACTGACTTGAATGCATTTATTGAACATTGCTTACCAGCACTTCAAATAAAAGCTTCTGAAAAAAACATTCAAATAAAAAAGGGATTAAACCCAATGCCAGTAATGGTATTCATTGTGCCCAATAAAATTGAAAGAGTGGTTAATAATCTCATCACCAATGCAATTAAATTCAGCTATATAAATTCAACCATTCAAGTGCAAGTGTATACCCAAGAAAAACAAGCTTTTTTGGTTATTAAGGATAATGGAATTGGTATAGCAAAAGAAAATCAAGAAAAGATATTCGACACATTTACAATGGTAAAACGAAAAGGAACGGCTGGTGAAAAAAGCTATGGACTGGGCTTGTCTATTTGCAAACAAATTATGGAACAGCATCAAGGTACTGTTAATGTTGAAAGCAATGAAAACGAAGGATCACGGTTTTTTGTTCAATTGCCATTAGTTTAGTTTTCTTTTGCTATATTCAAACTTAAAATAAAGTGATGCGAGTATCTTTTTTATTATTTTCCTTCTTTTTTTTCGGCAATGTTTCTGCGCAAAAACTTACAACAGATAATTTTGATTCCTACATTCAAAACAGAATGAAAACAGATAGTTTTCCCGGTGCTGTGCTGCTGATTACAAAAAATGGTAAGCCAATTAAAACCGCCAGCTACGGAATCTCCAATTTAGAACAAGAAACCAGTACAAAACCTAATACCATTTTTGAATTGGCTTCTGTATCAAAACCCATTACTGCCACTGCCATCATGTTGCTGGTTGAACAAGGGAAATTATCATTGGATTCTTCTATCACTGCTTATTTAAGTGGTGTTCCCAAAGCCTATCAACCCATTACCATTCGTCAACTCATGAACCATACCAGTGGCATGCCCGCTGATCATTATAATTACTATAAATTAATGGGACCTACTCCACTACGGTATTCTGTTACGGCACAATTAGAAGACCTGTATAAACTACCAATGAAGTCAACCCCTGGCACTGCTTATCTTTATAGCAACGCTGCTTTTTTTATGCAGGCCGCTATTATAGAAAAAGTCACAGGCATTTCCTTTTATCAATTTGTACAAAATACTATTTTCAAACCACTGGGGATGAACAATAGTTCCTATATAAATGGGGATTCTATTATTCTGAACCGGGCCCAAGGTTATACCAAACGCAAAGGACGATGGGTTCGAAGCAGTCTAGAAGCCATTACTCAATCGATGGATGCAAACGGATTTGGAGGTGCCATGAGTACCGTAATGGATTATGAAAAATTTTTGCAAGCCACCGCCAAGCAATTATTGCTTTCTAAGGAGAATTATACTAAAATGATCGCCCCCACTAAATTAGCTAATGGAAATTATGCCATGTCTAAAGATGGCTCAGTTATTGGATTGGGATGGTTTTTGAAAGACATTGGTGGTCATAAAGCTTTTTTACACGGAGGCTACTCGGGTACATTTGCCTTGCACTTTATTGATGAAGACATCAGTGTAATCTTCTTTACCAATTTAAGCAGTGGATACGGCGCAATAACGGGCGACAAAGGTTTTGATTTTATGAAAACAGGATTTGAATTGGCTCAGATGGCAGTAGATAAGTGGAAATAATTCATAAGACCATTTCTATATGTTCAATGCCATCTTCTAAATAAATTGCACCTATTTCTCGAAACCCAAAAGAAGCATAAAAACGAAGCAGGTATAACTGTGCTCCTATTCTAATAGGCCCTTTACCAAATTGTTCGTAACAATATTGAATGGCTTTCTCAATCAATGCTTTGCCTACACCAGTTTTTCTTGCGAATGGAGCACTTACAACCCTTCCAATACTCATTTCAGTATATGCCAATCCTTGCGGTAGTAATCTACAATATGCCAATAAGCTTTCTCCCTGCCAATACATTAAATGGAATGAGCTTTGGTCTTTATTATCCGCATCCTGAAAAATACAGTTCTGTTCTACCACAAAAACCTCATTCCTCAAACGCATAATGGCGTACAATTCATGCGGGTTCAATGATTCAAACGAATGGATGGAAAAATGTGGGGCTTCTAACATTGGTTGATTTTATACGTCATCTGCACAAAATTAAAAGCTTTTGCTAAAAGTATATGGGGTTATTTGATTGTAAAATAAAAGAAATCAGTCGATAAGGGCAAATACTGAATAAATATAAATGCCTTAATTTGCAAGTGTATTAATAGCTACTCATGATGCCGATAAAAAAAATAAATTTGACCCCTACTTTTTTATGGGATTGTTGTTTTTATTTAGCCTTATTGGTTTATGGGGTTGGCTTATTTGTCGAAATTTTAGAACCTGATGCTTCGCTTTACGCCGAATTATCGCGTGAGATATTTGTCTCAGGAAATTATTGGGATATCATGCTTCGGGGAGTGGATTGGCTAGATAAACCCCATCTTCAATTCTGGATTACTGCTGGTGCTTACCATCTTTTTCACCATACATTAATAGGCTACAAATTACCAGCCATTTTAGCCGTTCTAATTAGCGTTTGGTATACGCATCAATTTGCTGCTCGATATTATGCCGCCAAACAAGCCACACTTGCGGCGCTGATACTAATCACGGCTCAACATATTATTACTTCCAATATGGACGTTCGTGCTGAACCCTATCTTACACTTTTTACTATAATGGGGCTCTACCATATTGCGGTGTTTCTCGATACCAGAAAATTATTTCATTTATTTATTTGCAGTGCTGTATTGGCTGCTTTAATTATGACAAAAGGGGTATTCACAATTATACCCATTGCCGCAGGTGTTGGTTGTTCGCTTTTATATAAAAAAGATTTGAAGTCGATTTTTCATTGGCAATGGCTGCTATGTATGATTATCACTTTTATTTGCACCATCCCCGCTCTCTATGCATACTACCAGCAATTTGATATGCATCCAGAGAAAATAGTTTTTGAACAGCAAAATGTTTCGGGTATTCGATTTTTTTTATACGATAGTCAGTTCGGTCGCTTCTTCAACAATGGCCCCATTAAAGGCTCTGGTGATCCGTTCTTTTTTGTGCATACATTGTTATGGGCTTTCTTGCCTTGGGCTTTTATTGCTTATTATGCCTTGTTTCAAAAAACGCGACAACTCATAAAACATACTACAGAAACAGAGCACTATACTTATTTTGGTTTTATGGTTATGTTTTTAATTTTCTCCGCTTCTAAATTTCAATTGGCTCATTATTTAAATCCCATATTTCCTTTACTAGCTATCATCTGTGCCGATGCAATTGTAAAAGCAAGTGAAAAAGTAATCCGGATACTTACCATGTTTCAAGTGGCAACTATGGCCTTGTTATTATTGGCTGCAAGCTGTTTGATTTACTTTTTTCAACTATCCATGCTGCATATCGATACATTGTTGATAATGGTGGTTTTTATTGCATTGGGAATTTTTGTATTTACACAAAAAAATAAAATACCATTTGCTAGATTAATTTTTATGCCAGCACTAATTGTACTGAGTGTTAACTATTATTTAAACAGAGAATTTTATCCTGAGCTAACCAAATACCAGTCGGAGACTGCTTTTGCGGATTTTTATTTAAAAGAACAGCTTCCTGTTGATAGTCTCGCTACATTGAATTTTTTAGAGTTTGGAGCCAGCTTTAAATTGAATATTGCAATTCCAGCTTATGAATTAAACAACGTAACTAGGAGCGCAATTGCCAATAAATATATTTTCACATCAGAAGCAGGATTGGCGAAAATAAATTCCTTTCATTTGCCTACAAAAATCATCAAGAAATTTCACGGATTTCATGTAACCATGCTTACTGGTGAATTCATTAATAAATCTACAAGGGCAAGCGTTTTAACACCTTCTTATTTGGTGAAATTGGGAAAGTAATTAATAGGCATAATCTTAGTAACCATATTTGCCTTTCCAGCGTTCTTTTAAAAATTTACGCAATTCATTTTCTCTTGCATTATTTCCCGGTATATAAAATGAGCTGTTTTTTAAGGCATCAGGAAGGTACTCTTGCTCAATAAAATTACCTTCACCCAAATGCGAGTATTGATAGTTTTTACCATAATCCAATTGTTTCATTAGCTGGGTAGGCGCGTTGCGTAAGTGAAGGGGGACAGATAAATCGCCCAATTGTTTCACCGCTTTTTGAGCTTTTGCAATGGCTTCATAAGCAGCATTGCTTTTGGCAGATGAGGCCAAATAAGTGGCACATTGCGATAAAATAATTCTGCTTTCTGGATACCCAATTTTGCTCACTGCATCAAATGTAGTATTGGCCAATAAAATTGCGTTGGGGTTGGCATTGCCAATATCTTCACTCGCAAAAATCAACATTCTACGCGCAATAAATTTTACGTCTTCACCTCCTTCTATCATTCTAGCCAACCAATATACCGCACCATTTGGATCGCTGCCACGCATACTTTTTATAAAAGCAGAAACAATATCATAATGTTGCTCTCCACTTTTATCATACAAGGCAATTTTCTGCTGAGCTACTTTCATTACCAAAGCATCAGTAATAATTCTATTGCCACTCTGTGCCACCAGATCAAGTAAGTTTAATAATTTTCGTCCATCACCGCCACTAATATTAATCAATGCGGCTGTTTCTTGCAGCTCAATTTTTTTTGTTTGAAGTATCGGATCCTTTGTTATTGCTTGCTGCAATAAGCTAATGAGTTGTTCTTCTTCCAGTGCTTTTAAAATAAAGACTTGACACCGACTGAGTAAGGCACTATTTACTTCAAAAGATGGGTTCTCAGTAGTAGCTCCAATTAATCGAATCAACCCTTTTTCTACGGCACCTAATAATGCGTCTTGCTGGCTTTTATTAAAACGATGAATTTCATCTATAAACAGCACAGTGCCCGTCATTGATTTTGACTGTTCAATCACGTCCCTTAGTTCTTTAACGCCACTGCTGATAGCACTTAGTTGAAAATAAGGAGCATGAAGTGTTTGTGTGATTACATTGGCCAAAGTGGTTTTACCCACACCAGGTGGTCCCCATAAAATCATGGAAGGAATACTGCCTTGCTCCATAGCAGATCTAAGAATACTTCCCTTGCCTGTGATATGTTCTTGCCCCACTATATCATCTAATATTGTTGGGCGCATTCTCTCAGCTAAAGGAGTAGTAGACATGTGGGGTATTAAGTTATTAAGTTATTAAGTTATTAAGTTATTAAGTTATTGGGTTATTAAGTTATTGGGTTATTATTATTTAAACTTCGTAATCTTTGCCAATAAAGTTGTTCCAAAACCCAGTAGTGCAATGATGGCAAATGACCATTGTAATCCAAAGGCTTCAGCTATAAATCCAATAAGGGGAGGTCCCATTAGAAATCCCAGAAAGCCAATACTGGACACTGCTGCCAGCGCCATTCCCGGTGATAATGTTTCCGATTTGCCTGCCTCACTGTACACCAATGGGACTACCGATGATACCCCAAAACCAACCAGCAAAAATCCAATAGTAGCCATATAAATATTGGGAAAAATAACTGCTGATAACAATCCCACTGCAATCGTAATTCCACTTGCTTGTAAAATTTCTTTCTTTCCAAATCTCAATACCAGCCTATCGCCTATAAATCTACCAATAGCCATCGTACCCATAAAAGATGCATAACCCAAAGTAACCAACGAAGGCGGGGCTTTCACCACTTTTTGAAAATATACACCACTCCAATCAAACATGGTTCCTTCCGCAGCCATGCAGCAAAATGAAATTAATCCCAGCTTTAGTAATGCAGCATCTGGTCGCGCAAAAATAGGTTGATCACCTCCTACCGCATCTTTGGGTAAAGTGCTTGATCGCATATAAAAGGATAAGCCAATCATCAAGGCACTTATTATTGCAAAATGTTGAAATGGATTTATATGATAGGAAATAAGTAATGTTCCAACTGCAGCACCCATAAAACCAGCCAAACTCCAAATGCCATGAAAGGAAGCCATGATAGACCTGCTGTATAATGCTTCCACGCCAATTGCCTGGGTGTTTACCGAAATATTCATCATATTGCCAAAAAAGCCAAATAAAAGTAAAAGCGAAACCAATTGCACAACTGAACTGCTGCCACCCAATAAAATTAATATCAGCGGATAACAGATGGATGCTAATAACATTGTGTTTCTGCTTCCCCAACGTGCTACCAGCCAACCCGAAATAGGGAGACTAAAAATGGAGCCTACTGGTAACGCAAAAAGTACGCCTCCCAAAGCAGCATCACTCAGTTCAAGGGATGCTTTAATATCTGGGATTCTACTTGCCCAACTGGCAAAACTAATACCAGCAATAAAGAAATAGCTGGCTATGGCTATTCGATGGGCTTTGGGAGTTTGTAGGGATGGTATCATGCGAAAAATTGACTGTATTAATCAAAAATACTGCAATCTGCCTACTTTGCCCATTTAGGTTATATTTGCGGACTAGAATTTTTAAAGGATTATTAAAATTGAAATAACAATATGTATCGTACTCATACTTGTGGTGAACTAAATATTAAAGCGGTAAACGAAGAAATTACTTTAGCTGGCTGGGTGCAGACCGTCCGGAAATTTGGTGCCATTACTTTTGTAGATCTTAGAGATCGTTATGGCATTACCCAGTTGCTATTTGGAGAAACCCTGAATTTGGAGTTAGACGCCAATCCTTTGGGAAGAGAATTTGTATTGCAAGTTACTGGAAAAGTGCAGGAGCGCAGCAGTAAGAATAAGCATATTGCAACTGGTGATATTGAAATTAATGTAAGCTCATTTAAAGTATTGAACAAATCTGCCGTTCCACCCTTTACCATTCAAGATGATACCGATGGTGGGGATGATTTGCGTATGAAATACCGTTACCTTGATTTGCGTAGAAATGCAGTAAAGAAAAATCTAGAGCTTCGTTATGCAGTAAATCGTTCTGCAAGAAATTATTTGCATGAAAATAATTTCATGGATATTGAAACCCCATTCTTGATTAAATCTACGCCCGAAGGAGCACGTGATTTTGTAGTGCCTTCAAGAATGAATGCGGGTCAGTTTTATGCATTGCCACAATCGCCGCAAACATTTAAGCAACTACTTATGGTAAGTGGATACGATCGTTACTACCAGATTGTAAAATGTTTTAGGGATGAAGATTTACGCGCCGATCGCCAACCAGAATTCACACAAATAGATTGCGAAATGGCTTTTGTTGAGCAAGAAGATATTCTGAATATGTTTGAAGGGTTGGTGAAACAAATTTTTAAAGACGTAAAAAATATTGATTACGCCGAACAGGTAGAACGCATGAGTTGGGAAGAAGCTATGTGGCAGTTTGGAAACGATAAACCAGATATTCGTTTTGGCATGAAACTCGCCAATTTAAAGTCGGCTTTCTTAAAAGGAGGATCAATAGAAGCTATTGGCGAATTGATTAATGGCGCAGGTTTTGGCGTATTTGATCAAGCTGAAACGGTATTGGCCATTGCAGCATCCGGTTGCGGAGAATATACGCGCAAACAAACCGATGAGTTAACAGAGTGGGTAAAGCGTCCCCAAATTGGTATGCAGGGATTAATCTATATTAAATGCAATGCGGATGGAACTTACAAGAGCAGTGTAGATAAATTTTACTCGGAAGATAAATTGAAAGCTATTGCTGATTCCGCTGGCGCAAGTGCAGGAGATCTGGTTTTAATACTTGCTGGAAGAGAAGAACGGACTCGTAAAGCAATATCTGACCTGCGTTTAGAAATGGGTAAACGCTTGGGCTTGCGCAAAGAAGATGAATTTAAATTATTGTGGGTAATGGATTTTCCGCTGTTTGAATATGCAGAAGATGACAATCGCTGGGTTGCTCGTCACCATCCATTTACGTCGCCCAAGCCAGATCATATTGAAGTGATGATCAACAACAATCCATTGATTGAAAATGCTGACAAGTATTTAGAACATCCTTATTCTAATATCAAAGCCAATGCCTATGATATGGTATTGAATGGCAATGAAATTGGAGGAGGCTCTATAAGAATTTATCAGCGCCCATTACAAGAAAAAATGTTTGCTGCATTGGGGATGACGGAAGAAGAAGCATTGCATAAATTTGGGTTCCTACTTGGCGCTTTTGAATATGGAGCTCCACCGCATGGTGGTATTGCATTTGGTTTTGATAGACTCTGTTCTATACTTGGCGGTAGTGAAAGTATTCGAGATTTTATTGCATTCCCTAAAAACAATAGTGGAAGAGATGTAATGCTAGATGCACCTAGTGGCATTGATGATAAGCAGTTTGATGAATTACAAATTAAGCTAAACCTTAAATAATTATTTTGGCAGAGGGCTGATTTTTTACTACCTTCCAAACGGTTGCTGCTCTTATGGGAGTATGCAACCTTTTTTGTGTATATCAAACAGATCATTCGCTTATGCCAGTAAAAAAAATGTTTCAAGCTTATTTGGGTAGAGAAGGTATTTGGGATGAAATGAAGGATTCAGAAGGTATCCGAATGCCTTACCAAAATATTTACGATGCCCTTATCAAATTACCGTTAGGCGACCTAAAGCAGAAGCACCAACTATCTAGTGAGCTTTTTATGAGTCAAGGCATTACATTTACTGTTTACAACAACAATGAAGGGATTGAGCGTATATTTCCTTTTGATATTATTCCTCGTATTATTACTTCAGCCGAATGGGCACATGTAGAAGCTGGAATTAAACAGCGACTCACCGCCCTCAACCTTTTCTTAAAAGATATTTATAGTGAACAACAGATCATTAAAGAAGGGATTATTCCGGCTGAATTAATTGCTTCTTGTCCCCATTTTACCCATGAGGTAAAAGGGATAAAAGTACCACATGATATTTTTGTGCATATTGCTGGTATTGATTTAATTAGGGGAGAGGAAGGAACTTTTTATGTATTGGAAGACAATCTCCGCACCCCTTCTGGAGTATCTTATATGTTAGAAAACAGGGAAGTGAATAAGCGTATATTCCCCGACCTCTTGGCCAATAATCGTGTTCAAATGATTAACCAATATCCACTGGTATTACACGATAATTTGGTAGCACTGTCTCCACGTTTCATTTCCAATCCAGTTATAGTATTACTTACTCCAGGAGTATTTAATTCTGCTTACTTTGAACATACATTTTTGGCAAGGCAAATGGGAATACAATTGGTAGAAGGCAGGGATTTATTGGTAGATAACCAGAAAGTATTTATGAAAACAACCGCTGGGTTACAACAGGTTGATGTTATTTACAGAAGGGTTGACGATGAGTACTTAGACCCACTTGTTTTTAACAGCAATAGCTCACTAGGTGTGCCCGGTTTAATGAGCGCTTACAGAAAGGGAAATATTGCCATAGTTAATGCACTGGGCAACGGTGTGGCCGATGATAAAGCTGTATATGCTTATGTGCCTGCAATGATCAAGTATTATTTAAATGAAGAAGCCATCTTGCCCAATATTCCAACCTATCAATTGGGAAATGCCGATGAACGAGCTTATGTATTTGATAATATGCACAAAATGGTTATTAAAGAAACCAATCAGTCTGGCGGATATGGAATGGTGATGGGTAATAGTGCTTCCCCAGAAGAATTGGTGAATGCAAAAGAGCGGATACTGGCCAATCCAAGAAATTTTATTGGACAGCCCATCATTCCTTTGTCCACCGTGCCTTGTCTTTTAGATGGAAAATTAGAACCTAGGCATGTAGATTTAAGACCATACGCATTGTGTGGGCCAAATGGAATACATATTGTTCCAGGTGGATTAACAAGGGTTGCTTTACGCGAGGGTTCACTGGTAGTGAACTCTTCACAAGGTGGTGGTAGTAAAGATACCTGGATCATTAATGATTAACTGAATTAAAAATTTAATGGAATGCTTAGTAGAATTGCGGACTCCTTGTATTGGCTTCAACGTTATATGGAACGTGCAGATGGAATGCTTCGCTTGTTAAAAACCAGTTATATTTTGTCGTTCGATAAGGTACAAACCAGTGGAATGACTTGGCAATCTGCACTTGAGATTTTTACGGCTTTATCGCCTGATGAAATCAACGCACTAAAAGAAAATGATATTGCTTCATTGCGCTATTTGCTCACCGATACATCTAACCAGAATTCACTTCGATGTATTATTATAAAAGCGCGTGAAAATGCGCGTGGTGTTCAAGATCAGATTACCAAAGAAGTATGGGAACAAGTGAATCAATTGTATCATTTGATTAATCATAAAAGTGTAAATGAAAAAATTGAAAGCTCAGACGCAATTTTAATTATTGACGCGCTTATTGCCAGTACTGATCAGTTCTGCGGTATTTCTGATAGTACAATGCCGCGTGGAAAGGGATGGAATTATATGAACCTTGGAAAGTACACAGAGCGATGTTTGCTAACGGTTGAGTTTGTTTATAATTTCAATAGAAAAATTGATTTTGAATTGAAAGATGAACAGGATATTTTATTCTGGAGAAGTTTACTGCTTGCGCTTTCTGGCTATGAATTGCACTTGAAAAATTATAGCAATCAACACCATAATTTAAACGTGACCAAGCAAGTATTATTCGACCATTATTTTCCACGCTCTTTGTACTACGCTTTGGAGCGAGCCAATAAATACTTGAGCGATATCATTACGGCTAATCCGGTAGAAGGCACGAACGAATTAAAACGTTCATTTGGAAGATTGGGGAGTCAAGTTAAATTCGCTGACTTAACTACTATACAAGAAACGGGATTAAAAAAATATTTAATGCAGGTAAGAAAGGAGTTGAATGAATTTAGTAGCTTATTGGGACAGACTTATTTTTCGTATGCTTAAAAAAATAAAATGGCCGTTTTTAAAATACATCATATCACCAAGTACGAATACAATCAACCTGTAAAAGAAAGTGTAAACGAGATAAAAATTTATCCTGCAAATTCTGGTACACAACAGGTATTAGAACATCATTTACAAATTACTGGCAATCCCGAAGTACTCTTATTTGCCGATTATTGGGGAAATAAAGTAGGTAATTTTAATTTGTTAAGGCCACACAAAGAACTACTTATTGAGAGTAAGTTACTGATTCAAACTACAGGGGAGGAATTTCCTAGTCTCCCTATAACACCAATTAGAGAAGCTATTTTTGATCCATTGGATCTTCAGCTATTGGCATATGCACAAAAGGGGAAAATAACTGCGCAATCATTTATTGATGCAGTAATTCAAAAAATATATGATCCAAAAAAGTCCATTGTAGCCATTGCATTTGAGTGCAGTAGCTATGTTTTTGAAAATTTTAGTTATATAAAAGGGATTACTACTATTGAAACAACAGTAGATGAAATTATTGAACACCAGTCAGGAGTTTGTCAAGATTTTGCCCACTTACTGCTTGTATTATTAAGAACAATGCGTATTCCAGCGCGATATGTAAGTGGCTATATCTGCCCCAATAAAAATGGAATGCGAGGCGAGGGAGCTACCCATGCATGGGTAGAATTCTACATACCAGAATATGGTTGGGTAGGGGTTGATCCAACTAATAATGTTTGGGTAAGTAGCCATCATGTAAAATTATCTGTTGGTCGTGGTTTTATTGATTGCACCCCAGCCAAGGGAACATTTAAAGGTCCAGCACAACAGTTTCTTTCGGTATATGTGTCTGTTGGCTATGAAGATGGGGTTGTTTTTGAAGAAAATAATGCCGTGATGTTGGAAAAAACTTCTGAGAAGTTATCTCAGCAGATTATTGATAACTTTGCAGCTCAACAGCAATAAGCTGAATAAATATGAAGTTAATAAATTTATACCGAGTTTTAAGTATCATACTCATTCCAATTGCCATGGTACTGGGTTTTATGGACATTATACTTTTAATGATGGGATTTTCTGCTAATCCTGCTATATTATTTGTTGCATTTGCAATTGCTTGTTTAGTTATATATGCAATTGCATCCATCCGTTTTTTAATTTTGGTAGTTGGTGGCAAAAAAAATTGTAAAAAATCGTTGAAAGACTGGATAAAAGTCAATGCATATGGCACCCTATTTATTTCTGGAATGTTCTTATTGAATGCAATTGGGTCAGCGTTAATGAGTGAAGCTGGTTTAAGGGTTATCTTGAACGAAATGATGCAACAACAACCTGAATTTGCAGCTTATGGAAATATAGACCTAATGCTTTCTATGTTTAGAATTGTAACCGTAACTATGTTTGTGATAGGTGTGGTAACGATTGGCCATGTTGCTATTACATTTAATTTATTAAAGAAATACGATCATTTTTTTGCCACAGAATGATTTTGATTGCACATTTGCCATTTCCCTCGTATTCACTACTTTTGCGCAGATCTTAACAGATTAAATAAAAAGTATATTATGGCAACAACATCCGACATCAGTCGTGGAATGATTCTAAAGTTAGAAAACAACCTTTATTCTGTAGTAGAGTTCGGCGAAAATAAAACGGCAAGAGCAGCTGCAAAAGTCTGGGCTAAATTAAAGGGGGTGGACAATAATCGCTCCATAGAAAAGACTTGGAATAGTGGGGAAAATATATTTCCAGTAAGAGTAGAGAAAAAGGCATTCCAGTTTCTTTACAAAGACGATACTGGTTATAACCTAATGAATAATGAAACATTCGAACAAATTACATTGGCCGAGAATATGATTGATGCACCACAGTTTTTAATGGATGGCTCGGAGGTATTTGTATTCATAAATACCGAGACCGAAATGCCAATTGGAGCAGAATTACCAGAAAAAATAGTAGTAAGAGTCAATTATTGTGAGCCAGGTTTAAAAGGAGATACAGCTACTAGGGCATTGAAAGCTGCGACTATTGAAACAGGAGCAACTATAATGGTTCCACTCTTTGTAGAACAGGATGAACTCATTCGGATTAATACCAAATCTGGAGATTATGTAGAACGTGTAAAAGAATAATAATAGATTCCCAAAATGACCTGATATTTTTGTATCAAGTCATTTTGATTAAATCATTAAAATAGCTGTTTTTTAGTAAAAAAAGGCTATTTTGCCCTCCCAAACGACTCAAAACCCCCATTTTACCCCTAAAATTGCCATTTATGGACTTGAAGCAAATCCACGAATTAATCAAAATCATTAATAAAAGTAATATTGGCGAAGTCAGTATTGAGGACAAGGATGGTAAAGTAACCATCAAACAAAAAGAAGAGCCAGCTATTGCAGCGCCAGTGCAACAAGTTTATACAACTACTGCTGCAATTCCAACCCCAGTTGCAACTTCAGCAACTATAACAGCGCCTATCGCACCTAATTTAGATCATTTAATTACTGTAAAGAGTCCTATGATCGGAACTTTTTATCGCAGACCATCACCTGACAAGCCGTTATTGGCGGAAATAGGAACCGAAATTGCTCCGGGTAAAGTGGTTTGTATTATTGAAGCCATGAAACTTTTTAATGAAATAGAAAGTGAAATAAGCGGTACAATAGTGAAAGTATTGGTAGAAGATGCGAGTCCCGTAGAATACGACCAGCCACTATTCTTGGTAGAGCCGGCTTAACCTTTCTTTATTTCTAAATCAACTACATGTTTAAAAAAATATTAATTGCCAACAGGGGCGAAATTGCATTACGTGTGATTAGAACCTGTAGAGAAATGGGGATTAAAACAGTGGCCGTTTATTCTACTGCGGATAGAGAAAGTCTACACGTTAAATTTGCCGATGAGGCTGTTTGTATTGGAAAGCCCCAAAGCTCAGATTCCTACCTCAATATTGCCCATATAATGGCCGCTGCTGAAATAACCAATGCAGACGCTATTCATCCAGGGTATGGGTTTTTGGCTGAGAATGCTAAGTTCTCACAGATCTGTGCCGATCATGGTATTAAATTTATTGGGCCTACTCCTGAGATGATTAATAAAATGGGCGATAAAATCACTGCTAAAGAAACAATGATCAAAGCTGGTGTGCCCGTAGTGCCAGGTGGGGAAGGGTTATTAGAAAGTATAGAGCAATCCAAAGTATTGGCTAAAGAAGTGGGGTATCCGGTGATTCTTAAAGCAACTGCGGGTGGAGGTGGTAAGGGAATGCGCGTAGTTTGGAATGAAAGTGAAATTGAGAAAGCATATACCAGTGCTAAAATGGAAGCAGCTGCTTCCTTTAAGAATGATGGTATTTATATGGAGAAATTTGTGGAAGAACCACGTCACATTGAAATACAGATTGCAGGAGATCAATACGGTAATGTGTGTCACCTCAGTGAGCGGGACTGTTCTATTCAAAGACGCCATCAAAAGTTGGTGGAAGAGTCGCCATCTCCGTTTATGACGCCCGAACTGCGTCAGAAAATGGGAGATGCTGCTATTAAAGCAGCTTCGGCTATTAACTACGAAAGTGTAGGTACCATTGAATTTTTAGTAGATAAGCATCGCAACTTCTACTTTATGGAAATGAATACCCGTATTCAGGTTGAACATTGTGTAACGGAAGAAGTGGTGAGTTTTGATTTGATAAAAGAGCAAATTAAAATTGCTATGGGCGAAAAAATTTCTGGAAGAAATTATGAGCCTACCATGCACGCAATTGAGTGCAGAATTAATGCAGAAGATCCTTACAATGATTTTAGGCCATCACCCGGAAAAATCACGACACTGTTTACTCCCGGGGGCCATGGAGTTCGAGTAGATAGTCACGTTTACGCTGGCTATACAATACCTCCTTACTACGACTCTATGATTGGCAAATTAATTACCGTTGCTCAAACCCGCGA
>JANMOT010000011.1:0-114105 GCA_031369485.1 Sphingobacteriia bacterium | reverse complement strand
TGTTTTCGGTGAAGAAATTAGACCCGCCTACGACCGCGTTCACCTAAGTGAGTTTTTTGCTGGTAAATCGGCTGATGATTTATCTATGGCTCCCAGTTCGTGGTATCAAGAGCATGGCATCAAGCTATACCTCGGTGATCCAATTCAAGCAATTGATCGTTCCAACAAAAAAGTGACTTCTTTCCATGGCATCACAACCCATTACGATATATTGGTGATGGCTACGGGATCTTCTGCTTTTGTTCCTTCTATTCCAGGCGTAGAAAAAAAAGGAGTTTTTATCTATCGCACCATTGAAGATTTAGAAATGATGGCAGAATGGGCCAAGCATGCAAAAAAAGGAGCAGTTATTGGCGGTGGCTTACTAGGTCTTGAAGCCGCAAAAGCTATGATTGATCTTGGCATTAATGATACCCATGTAATTGAATTTGCACCGAGACTTATGCCTAGGCAAATTGACGCCGCTGGAAGTGCTATTCTTACCTCAAAATTAGAAGCCCTAGGCCTCACCATTCATACCAGTAAAAACACCATTGAAATTGCGGGCGATGATGCCATTCAATCCATGAAATTTAGTGATGGCAGCCATATTGATGCAGATATGCTGGTAATTTCTGCTGGCATTAAACCGCGCGATGAATTGGCGGCTCAGTCGGGTCTTTCCACTGGTGAACGTGGTGGTATTTTGGTGAATGAGAGCATGCAAACATCCGATGAAAGTATCTACGCAATTGGAGAATGCGCACTTTACAACAGTATGATATATGGATTGGTTGCACCTGGATATGAAATGGCAGATATTGTTGTTACAAATCTATTAGGTGGTAATAAAGCATTTTTAGGTTTTGATATGAGTACCAAACTCAAACTTATTGGTATTGATGTTGCCAGTTTTGGTAACCCTTTTGCCGAAGGTGATGGTATCCGCAGTATTGCAATTGAAGACCGCCACAAAGGCATTTATAAAAGAATAAATATAAGCAGCGATGGAAAGACTTTGCTAGGTGGTGTTTTAGTTGGTGACGCTGATCAATACAATGCTTTGCTGCAAACTTGTAAAAATAAAATTGTACTCCCTCCCAATCCTGAAGATATTATTTTGGGCGCAAGAGGAGGAGATGGGGAACAGGGTGCTGGTATAACCGCACTGCCTGATGATGCATTAATTTGTAGTTGCGAAAGTGTGAGCAAAGGCGATATATGCAATGCTGTTAGTGAAAGTGGTTGCGAAACCGTTGATGCCATTAAAAAATGCACCAAAGCCGGTACTGGCTGTGGTGGTTGCATTCCCATGGTTAAAGATTTAATGCTTTATACCATGAAGGCACAAGGTAAAATTGTTAGAACCGTTTTATGCGAACATTTTAATTACAGTCGCCAAGAATTATTTGATCTGGTAAAAATTAAAAAAATAAAAACCTATGATCAAGTATTGAGTCAACTTGGTACCGGTGATGGTTGTGAACTTTGTAAACCTCCTGTTGCTTCTATTTTAGCCAGCTTATGGAATGAGAATATTTTAAAGAAAGGAAACGATACTGCACAAGATAGCAACGATCGTTTTTTAGCCAATATACAGAAAGGAGGCACATATTCTGTTGTGCCGCGCATTCCTGGTGGGGAAATTACTCCTGAAAAGTTAATCGCCATTGGTGAAGTTGCAAAAAAATATCAGTTGTACACAAAAATTACGGGTGGGCAGCGTATTGATTTATTTGGCGCCCATTTATCTGATTTACCCGAAATATGGCAAGAGCTGATAGATGCTGGATTTGAAAGTGGCCACGCTTATGGCAAAAGCTTGCGTACTGTGAAGAGTTGTGTGGGCAGCACTTGGTGTAGGTTCGGATTGCACGACAGTGTAAGTTTTGCCATTCAGATTGAAGAAAGATACCGTGGACTTCGTTCGCCTCACAAATTAAAAGGTGGTGTTAGTGGCTGTATTAGAGAATGTGCTGAAGCGCAAAGCAAAGATTTTGGCATTATTGCCACAGAAAAAGGTTGGAATCTTTATGTATGCGGCAATGGTGGAAGTAAGCCCCAACACGCATTATTATTGGCCAGTGATATTGATGAAGAAACCTGTGTTAAATACCTCGATCGCTTTTTAATGTTTTATGTTAAAACTGCAGATCCACTCACCAGAACTGCTACTTGGTTGAATAAGATGGAAGGTGGTATTGCTTATTTAAAAGCGGTTGTAATAGAGGATGCATTGGGTATGAATGCTGCATGGGAAGCTGATATGGAAAACCATGTAGACACATATGAATGTGAATGGAAAGCGGCTATTGAAACACCTGAGCTGCGCAAAAGATTTAACCATTTTGTAAACGCACCAGCCGAAAAAGATCCAAGCATTCAATTTGATGAAATGCGGGCACAGAAAAAAGCAAAGGACTGGAAATAGATTTTTTATCAACCCATTAATAAATTCATGATGACAGAAATAACAAGTGCAGTTTGGTTTTTAGCATGTAATACAACCGATGTTCCTGAAAATGGTGGGGTATGCATTAAGTATAAAGACGAACAAATTGCCTTATTTAATTTTAGTAGAAGAAATGAGTGGTATGCCACGCAAAATGAATGTCCCCATAGAAAACAAATGGCATTGAGTCGCGGTATGATTGGTTCTAACAACAATGAACCTAAAGTAGCATGCCCTTTTCACAAAAAAACCTTTTCGCTGCAAACGGGTGAATGCCTAAGCGGAGACGAGTGTTCAATTAAAACCTACCCCGTAAAAATAGAAGACGGAAAAGTGTTTATCGGGGTATAAAAATATTTGCCATATAAGAACGACAGAAACCAAATTTATCACCTAAAAAAAATAAGTATGATCCAATAAAAAACAAACAAAATGACCCGGAAGAATTGCGCTCTATCCGGGCCTGAAGTCGATTCCAAATTGCAAACAATCTAAAACCAAAACAAACTTATGCAAAATTTATCTAAAAAAACAGTTGTACGTTTTTGCCTGCTACTTTGCTGTCTCAATGCATTTAATTTAAATGCTCAGTTCACCTTATTAGGTCAACTTAGAACCCGTACCGAAGTCCGCAACGGCTTGGGCAATCTTGTTTTAAACGGGTCTAAACCCGCAGCGTTTACTTCACAGCGTACTCGCTTGATTTTTGGATATAAATGGGATCGGTTAACTGTAAGTGCTAGCATGCAAGATATAAGGGTTTGGGGCCAGGATGCATCTACCATCTCTAATGCAGATGGTAATAAACTAATGATGCATGAAGCTTGGGCAGACCTAGTGCTTTTTAATAAAGCAGATACTACCATTGGCACAAAAGGAATTGATTTGATGAGTTTGAAAATTGGTAGGCAAGAATTGAATTATGATGATGTAAGATTAATAGGTAACCTCGATTGGCTTCAACAAGGTCGCAGACATGATATGGCTTTATTGAAAACAGTACACAAAGGATGGCAAATAGATTTAGGTTTTGCTTTCAATCAAAATACAGATGCATTTGGTGTTACATCCACCAATTATGTTCCGAGCAATGTGGCTCCTTATATTAGAAATTCAATAGGAGATTTAGTCCCTACTCCGGCGGGTATTCTGCCCACTGCTGCTGCGGGTAATGCGGGTAATAATAGCTCAAAAACTGGCACCCCTGTTTGGGTTAATCCACCTACTACTAATGGTGGCAATCAAGATTATAAATCTTTTACCAGTTTATACATTAGTAAAAAAATTAACCAGACTAAGTTTTCAGCACTTTTTTTTAACGACAATTTTGGCAAGTATAAAATAGATTCAGTAGGATCTGCTACTGCGGGTTATGTGTTCGGTAAAAGATTTGTAAGTGCTGGTACGGCTGACTTATTCGATTATACAGGTGTAAATAGTAGGTACACTTATGGGATAATGATTAACCATACTTTGGGCAATGCCTCTGGATTTGGAAAGATTGCATTACAAGCTGCATATTATGCCCAATCGGGTAAAAATAGAGACGGAGTAGCTATGAAGAATGCTTATCACTATACGGTTTCAGCTACTTACCAAAAAAATAAAATAAGTATTACCCCAGGATATGATGTATTGAGTGGAAACGACGCCAATACATCAGAAGATGAAAAGTTTGATCCACTCTATGGAACTCCACATAGGCATTGGGGTTTTATGGACTACTTCTATGTAGGAACAGGATCTCCTGCTGGTGGATTAAAAAATCCATTTGTAAAATTGAAGTATACAGGCAATGTATTAACGGCTGGCGTTGACTATCATCTTTTTTCTTTGCAAAACGATATGAAAAAAGCAGATGGAACATTGGTAGATAAAAAACTGGGGACTGAAATAGATTTCTTGTTGAATTATACCATGAACAAGTTTACCAATATTGAGTTGGGTTATTCTATTATGAATGCTAAAAGCAGTATGGCATTTGCAAAAGGGCAAGCTACCACTGATGCGGTAGCAAATACTTATAAAACAACTGGAACTTGGTTCTATGCAATGATAAGATTTACGCCAGATTTTTTCTACGCCAAACCAATTGCAATAAAACAACCTTAATAAAAGTTAGCTGATTATATTCTCTGACAGATAAAAATTACCAAATGAAATCATTCTTCTATACATCAAAAATAATTCTTTCAATAATAGTTTTTTTTGTTGCATTCAACTTATATGCAGCGCCTCCAAAAAAAATAAAGCTTGGTTTTATTCCATTAACTGACTGTGCTCCATTAATTGTAGCCAAAGAATTGGGTCTCTTTGAAAAATATGGGGTGGACGTAGAATTAGAAAAACAGGCTTCTTGGGCAGTAGTAAGAGATAAAATATTGAATGGAGAATTAGACGGTGCCCATTGTTTATTTTCCATGCCCTTCTCTGTATACACTGGAGTTGGGGGCACGGCAGGTAAGGAGATGAAGATTGCCATGGTGTTGAATAATAATGGACAAGCAATTACCCTGTCAAAAGATTTTTGTGGATTGGTAGGATTTAAAGAAGTTGGTAAAGCCGCTGCTGCAGTAAAAAATGTACAAGGCCATAAAGAAGTAACTTTTGCAATGACTTTTCCGGGTGGCACCCATGATATATGGTTGCGCAATTGGATGGCTGCCGCAGGAATCAACCAAAAATCAGTCGGTATAATAACCATACCTCCTCCACAAATGGTGGCCAATATGCGGGTAGATAATATGGAAGGCTATTGCGTAGGTGAACCTTGGAATGGCCTTGCTGCTGCACAAAATATTGGGTTTACGCATATTTCTTCGCAAGATATTTGGAAGCATCATCCTGAAAAAGCATTGGTAGTTAATGCTGCTTTTGCTGCTGCTGAAAAAGAAGATTTAAAGAAAGTAATGAAAGCCATTATAGAAGCTTGTAAGTGGTTAGATATTATGGGTAATCGCACTAAAGCTGCGGCTTGGTTAACCAAACCCAACTATGTGAATTCTCCATTGCAAGTAATTGAATCTCGACTAAAAGGGTCTTATGATTTAGGCTGCGATTTGGGGGTGCAAAAATACAAGGATGATTACATGACTTTCTACAATAATGGTGTAGTAACTACGCCAAGAAAATCACACGCAATTTGGTTTATGGCTCAATACGTAAGATTTGGATATTTAAAAAATGAACCTGCATATAATGCTATAGCCGATAAACTTATCTTATCTGACCTATTTGCGGAAGTTGCAAAAGAGATGTCCGTTCCTATTCAACAAGATATGCAGCCTTTTAAAACAACCTATGATGTGCAGTTTGACCCACATAATCCATCTGCTTATTTAAAAACAACAAAGCACTAATTAAATTCTATTTCATCAAAATATTTCTAAATGAAAAATTCTATTTCACTTAAATCATTGCTGCCGGCTTTCTACTTTGCCATTGGCATTGCAATAGTGGGTGGTATATGGGAATTAATTGCTCATCTTACCAAAAATGAAATACCCAATCCAAGTACGACCTGGATTACTTTCAAAGAAGTAATTCAACAACCGATGCAAGATGATGCAGATATTAAAGGAATAGGTACTAAATTATTAAGCTCATTAAAAAGAGTGGGAATTGGATTTGGTATTGGCAGCTTGATTGCTATACCACTGGGAATTATAATGGGTTCAAGCAAAACCATCATGGCTATTTTAAACCCCATTGTCCAAATTTTGCGCCCTGTTTCTCCATTGGCATGGTTCCCACTAGGGCTGGCAATGTTTAAAGATTCACCAGCTGCAAGCGTATTCATGATTTTTATCTGTTCCTTATGGCCTACGGTAATAAATACTTCATTTGGCGTATCTGCTATTCCGCAAGATCATAAAAATGTAGGTAAAGCTTTTGGGTTTTCTAAATGGAAATATTTTATAAAAATAATGTTGCCTTATTCGCTGCCGCATATTTTAACGGGGCTTCGATTGTCAATTGGTATTGCTTGGATGGTAATTGTTGCAGGCGAAATGCTTTCTGGAGGAATTGGTTTGGGGTATTTTGTTTGGGAAGAAGGCTTTAATGGAGGTAGTGTTGCCAAAATCATCGTCGCCATAATTATTATAGGTGTTGTAGGGTTAATTCTCGATAAAATTTTTATGCAGCTTCAGAAGAAATTTAGTTACGCAGCTTAAAATCATTCACCATTCAATTTAAATTATGAATACAGCTATATTAACAGAAGAAATTGTAGAAACAGTCCCCTTTTTCAATACCAGTAAAGTAGACCAGCTCGCTACAAACAGTATTGAAATAAATAATGTTACGGTAAGTTTTAAAACTCCTAAAGGAATTTATACGGCTGTAAAAGATATTTCTTTGACGGTAAAAAAAGGAGAAATCGTAAGCTTAATAGGTCATTCAGGTTGTGGTAAGAGTACGCTAATGGGAACAATTAGTGGAATGGTTAAACCCAGCAATGGAACTGTAATGGTCAATCATTCTTTAGTAACCAAACCAGGCCCCGATAGGGGAATTGTATTTCAGAATTACTCTTTATTGCCATGGTTTACGGTATATAAAAATATTTATGAAGTAGTAGACGCAGCCATTAAAAACAAAACAAACAAAGAGAAAAAAGAGCTTGTTGAGAAAAATTTAAAAATGGTGAATCTTTGGGAGCATAAAGATAAGCTTCCTGGCCAATTATCTGGTGGCATGAAACAACGCGTAGCCATTGCCAGAGCATTTGCTATCAATCCTTCTATTTTATTATTAGACGAGCCCTTTGGTGCATTGGATGCGTTAACTAAAAGTACGATGCATGTAGAGCTGCTAAAGCTGTGGAACTTAGATAATAGAGAGAAAACAATCATCATGGTTACGCATGATATTGAAGAAGCAATTTTTTTAAGCGATCGGGTAGTGGTGATGAATAATGGTCCCGCAGCTACCATTAAAGAAATCGTAGATATTCCGCTAGCTCGGCCAAGAAATAAAAAGCATATCATACACGATCCTGCGTATATGACTATACACGACAAGCTGTTGAATCTTTTGATTGATAAATTTTCTATCGATGATATCCCCACAATATAATTTTTTCAATCATAATAGAATTTAAATATAACCATGCTAATGATGAACAATCAACCTCTTGCAAAACTGAATATCTTTTCTTTAAAAGGTGTGCAGATGAAAACATTTCATATCACATGGATTACTTTTTTCTTTTGTTTTTTTGCTTGGTTTGGCATGGCACCGTTGATGAAAATAGCCAAAGAGCAATTACATCTAACCAAAGATGAAATAGGTAATATTCAAATAGCTTCTGTTTCTGCCACCATTATTGCGCGCTTATTAATTGGCAGATTGGTAGATAAGTATGGCCCTAGAATTATATACACTTGGTTACTTTGCATTTGTGCAATTCCAGTGCTGTTAATTGGTACGAGTAATACCTATACTTCTTTTTTGTTATTCCGTTTGGCCATTGGCGTTATAGGTGCTTCATTTGTAATTACACAGTTTCACACATCGGTTATGTTTGCACCGAATATTAAAGGCACTGCAAATGCTACTGCTGGTGGTTTTGGAAATGCAGGTGGTGGCGCGGCTAACTTTTTTATGCCCATGATTGCATCTGGATTTGTTGGTCTCGGATTTTGTACCAAAGAAGATAGTTGGCGCTTTGCTATGATTGTTCCTGGTATGATGTTATTGGTATGTGCTTTTTTATACCATCGTTTTACAAAAGACACTCCCCAAGGTAATTATAAGGATACAGGTTATAAAATAGATACCAGTAAAAATTCTTTTATGATTGCTGCAAAAGACTATCGTACTTGGATTCTCACCGTAGCTTATGCCGCCTGTTTTGGCGTGGAGATTACGGTAGATAATTTTGCCCCCATCTTTTTTACAGATACATTCGGTGCTTCGCTTGCCGTGGCCGGCATGGCTGCTGGAATTTTTGGTTGGATTAATATTTTTGCCCGTCCCTTAGGTGGTATTGTGGCTGATAAAATTGGTAAGATTTGGGGTTTTGATGGAAAGACTTTATTGTTGTCTGTATTGTTGTTAATTGAAGGTGCTGGACTGATTTGGTTTGCTAAGTCAGGTAATATTGGTATGGCTATTTTTATGATGTTTGTTTTTGGGCTGAGTCTCAAAATGGCCAACGGTGCCACTTATAGTCTTGTTCCATTTATCAGTCCCGTTGCAGTTGGTAGCGTTGCTGGAATTGTAGGAGCTGGCGGAAATATTGGTGCCATGCTGATTGCTTTTATGTTTAAGCATAAAGCAGTTCTCGTTCAAAAAAATATAATTACAAATGGGATAAGCAGCACCAAGGATTTTATTGACTATACGGCTGCTTTTACAGTTCTTGGATATATTATTTTGGTAATAGGAATAGTAGTATTTGTATTCCGAACAATTACAGCACAAAAGAAAGCGGTATTAAATGTGAATACTCCTATTGCCGAATAAAATGAACGATATATTTTAAACATCATGCTTACTATAATTTACTGATTTGAAAAGTTTTACAACACAGGAAAAAAAAGGACAAAAAGCTGCGTCTTCCAGTAACACTACTTGCTGTTATTGTGGTGTGGGCTGCGGAATTGTAGTACACAAAAACGAGCTTGGTCAACTTACTGTTGAAGGCGATACCTCACATCCTGTTAACAAAGGCATGTTGTGTAGCAAGGGTATGAACCTGCATTATACGGTGAACGACCAAAGCGACCGCTTACTTTATCCTGAAATAAGATATGGTAAAAATCAGCCACTGCAAAGAGTAAGCTGGAATGAAGCCATTGAAAGAACGGTGGCTGTTTTTAAAACACTGATTCACAAATACGGCCCTGATTCAGTAGCTTTTTATGCAAGTGGCCAATGTTTAACAGAAGAATATTATGTAATTAATAAGTTGATTAAAGGATTTATTGGCAGTAATAATATTGATACCAATTCAAGGTTGTGCATGAGCAGTGCAGTGGTGGGCTATAAAATGAGTTTGGGAGAAGATAGTGTGCCTGTGAGTTATGAAGATATAGAACTCTGCGATGTTATTTTTGTAGCGGGTGCCAATCCAGCCTGGTGTCACCCCATTTTATGGAGAAGGGTAGAAGCTGCTAGAGAAAAAAATCCTGCTATTAAAATTATTGTAAGTGATCCACGCAAAACACAAACCTGTGCAATTGCAGATATTCATTTACAATTAAATCCCGGTACAGATATTACATTACACCATGCAATCGGCAGGTGTATTATTGAGCAATCAGCGATAGATGTTGACTTTATTCAAAACCATACAGAAGGCTTTGAAGCTTATAAAGCAAAAGTATTTGAAAGAACCATAGAAGAAGCTGCATTCATTTGTGGAGTTGACCCAAATGATATTAAAACAGCAGCCAGTTATATTGGTAATGCAAAAGCATTTATTACCATGTGGACGATGGGCTTAAATCAAAGCGTAATAGGCGTAAATAAAAATCTTTCGCTGATTAATTTGAATTTAATAACGGGACAAATAGGCAAGTCTGGCGCAGGGCCTTTTTCATTAACAGGGCAGCCAAATGCAATGGGGGGAAGGGAAGTAGGAGGTTTATCTAATCTACTGTCTGCGCACCGCGATTTAATGAATGAATCTCATCGCAATGAGATGGAGAAATTTTGGCAGGTACCACTTGGTACCATCCAATCAAAGCCCGGGTTGACTGCTACTGAAATGTTTGAATCTTTAAAAGAGGGCAAGCTAAAAGCCATTTGGATATTATGTACCAATCCATTAATTAGTCTACCAGATGTTAGAGTAGCAGAAGAAGGATTAAAAAATGCAAAATTTGTTGTTGTACAGGATATCAGTAATAAAGCAGAAACATTAAAATACGCAGATGTGGTTTTGCCAGCAGCATCGTGGACGGAGAAAGAAGGTACGATGACCAATTCTGGTAGGCATATTACTTATTTAAATAAAATTGTTGACGCGCCCGGAGAGGCATTGCCCGATGCTGAAATCATTTGTCGCTTTGCACAAAAAATGGGTTATGATGGATTTGATTACAATAATTGTTCAGAAATATATTCAGAACACGCAGCTTCCACTAAAGGTACAAGTATTGATATAAGTAGTTTAGATTACCGTATTTTAAAATCAAAAAGAAGCGTACAATGGCCTTATATCAAACCCGAAAATGATATCGAAGAAAATAGCTATTTAGGAACGCCTCGGTTGTTCACCGATAAAAAATTTTATACCCCATCACAAAGGGCAATTATTCATTCTTTCAGTGATGCCAATCAAAGTGAAGCCATTAATGAAATACATCCTTTGATATTAACAACTGGAAGAATTAGAGACCAATGGCATACCAGAACTAAAACAGGAAAAGTAAATAAATTAAATAAGCATATTGGGGAATCGTTTGTGGAGATACATCCTTTTGATGCTAAAGAAAGGAATATAGGCGAAAACGATTTGGTAGAAGTATTTAATAAACGAGGAATAGTAAGGGTAAAAGCAAGGGTAACAACAGATATTAAGCGAGGAGTTGTATTCATACCCATGCACTGGGGTAAAGTATTGAACAGCGATTTAAATAGGGTGAATAATATTACCAATAATTTAGTAGATCCTAAAAGTAAAGAGCCCGATTTTAAATTCAGTGCCGTTCAAATTGCATTGTACAAAAAACCCAAACAAAAAATTATTGTAATAGGAGCAGGGGCAGGGGCTTGTGGTTTTGTTAGAAGTTACAGGGCTTTAAATACAACAGACGAAATTGAAGTATTCAGCAAAGAAAATTATCCGTTCTACAACCGAGTATTACTACCCGATTATATTAGTGGGATGCTGGCATGGGATAGTTTGGTAAAAATGAATGATGCAGAAGAAAATGAATACCATATTAAACTGCATCGGGGAATAAGTATAGAACAGGTTGATCGAATTGGCAAAAAAGTGGTGGACAGTAATGGGAATATTCACGAATATGATATTTTGTTATTGGCAACTGGTAGTCGCGCTTTTGTATTAAAAGACATGCCGCCATTGGCAGGAATATTTACCATGAGGAGTCGCACTGATGCCGATAATTTTAAGCATCATATTGATGCAAAAAAGGGAAGGGTAATTCTGGTAGGGGGAGGGCTGCTGGGTATTGAATTAGCGGCATCACTGCAGGAGGCAAATATAGCGGTAACCATTATTCAACGTATTTCTCGTTTGATGGATAGGCAATTGGATCCGTTGGGCAGCCAGATTCTTCACGAAGAGTTAAAGGCAAAAGGTATTGATATTTTTTACAATGATGAGGTAGATCGTTTTTTAGGAGAACAATCGATAACGGGTATTCGCCTAAAAAGTGGTACCACCATTGAGTGTCAAGCCGTAGTAATTGCCATAGGTACCGTCCCTAATATTGAAATTGCCAAGGCAAGTGGTATTGAATGCAAGCGAGGTGTGCTGGTGAATGAGTATTTACAAACCAACGACCAGCATATTTATGCCATTGGTGAAATTGCTGAATTTAAAGGATTTTTATACGGTATTACGGCTGCCGCAGAGCAGCAAGCTGAAATTGTAGCGAGGTATTTGTGTGGTGATATTTCTAAATATTATGAAGGAAGTCTTCTCATGAATATCCTAAAAATGCATGGCACAGATTTGTGTTCATTGGGGCAGGTAGAAGTGCCAGCGGATGATCCTACTTATGAAGAGATTGTTTTTATTGATAAGGCAAGGCGTTATTATAAAAAATGTATTGTACACAACGATCGATTGGTGGGTGCCATTCTTATTGGTGATAAAAGCGAGTTTTTAGAATATCGTGATTTGATTGACAATAAGATGGAGCTTAGTGAAAAACGATTGCAGTTGCTCAGATCAGGTAAAACAACGGAGCCAGTTATTGGCAGGTTAATCTGTAGTTGTAATAATGTGGGGGAGGGGAATTTAATGAATAAAATTAAAGAGGGATGCAAAGATCATTTGCAATTATGTCAACTCAGTGGTGCAGGAATGGGGTGTGGAAGTTGTCGCTCGGAGGTGAAAAATATATTGGAAAAAAGCATCCATGCTGTAAAATTAAATCTGTTGGAAACAGTATTGGCAGTTTAGGTTTAACTGTACAATTGGGTTAACTTACACTTATGAAGCATGAAATAGAAAACTATCGTTATAGACTTAATACTTCTTTGGGGGAGAAAAAATATTTTGATTTTGAAGAAGATTTTGTGGAAGAAAATATACGTTGTATCCCTATGATTGTAAGGTTAAAAATGGATCTAGTGGGTATCAAACTAAAATTAGCAGAATGGAGTAGGTTTTCAATTGAGGAAAGGATAGAACTCGCACTTAAACAATGCGAAAGCAATAAAGAGCAAGAAATATATCATGCATATTTAAGCGGGCTGGTAAAAATACATACAGGAAATATAGCCACAGCACTCGAGATAAATCCTAGACCAGAATTTATGGGAGTAGATAGTGTTCCGATACAATTGAAGCAAGCATGTAAAGAATTTAATTGTGTGCTAGAAATAGCACAATGGAAGGCGCTGAGCGAATTACAGCGATTTGCATTATTGAAATTGTGCAGACCGGGGCACGAGAATAGGAATTTTCCCAAAGCAATGCAGGAGTTTAATTTGATGAATTTTTAATTTAATTCGCAATAGATCATGGCAGATATTATAACTATTAAAATTAATTTCAAAGGAGGTATTATTTCTCCAGGTCAGTTGCACAGTATTTTAGTTGCAGCAAGTGATATAGGCGTTCGATATGTGAGTTTTGGATTGCGTCAACAACTATTAATAGAAGTGAGCAGCTACAGCATTGAAGCATTCACGGCAGCATTAAACGTTTTACAAGTAAGTTATCAAACGAGCAACGAAACCCATCCAAATATTCTAAGTTCTTATCCAGCAGAAGAGGTTTTTATCAGTAATAATTGGCTGGGAGAAGGGGTGTATAAGGATATTTTTGACGCCTTTGATTATGAGCCAAAGTTAAAAGTGAATATCTGCGATAGCAATCAGAGTTTCACACCATTACTCACCGGAAATATTAATTGGGTAGCATCAAATCAACAACATTTTTGGCATTTGTTAATCAGATTCCCAAAAACAAATATTGTATTCGAGTGGGAGATGCTTACCTATACTAATAATGTAAGTCAAGTATCTAAGGAAATTGAACAAATTATATTCAATCGACCAGAAATATTTATGGGCAATGATCAAATAAAACCAGAGACTTTATTCATGGCTTTAGATCAAACACAATTCATTTTAAAAGCTGCGGAAACAAAAGCGGTTTTGCCTTTATTTAACCTGCCCTATTATGAGGGATTGAATCGCTATAATGGAAAAGTATGGCTTGGAATTTATCAGAGAGACGAATTGTTTTCCATCAAATTATTGAAAGATATATGTTTATTAAGCCTCGAAACTAAAATAGGACAACTCTGTTCAACACCTTGGAAATCATTGATTATAAAAGGCATTGAAGAGCAAGATCGATATAAGTGGAACCAGTTGCTGGAAACACATTATGTAAATGTGAGACATGCATTGAATGAATTAAATTTTCAGGTAGAAGACAATTGCAAGGAAGGCATAGCGTTGAAGCAGTATTTAATAAAGCAGTTGAACGAAGATGACCTGCGTACATTTGGTTTGTGTATTGGCATTAAAATACGCAATAAAAGTGAAGTATTCAGTAGCATACTGGTTAGAAGAAAGCCTTTGATAAAAATTGGAAAATGGGGGCTATTTTTTGTATATGATGTATTGTGTGCAAAAGATTTTAATCCCAATGAAAGAACGGGAAAAGTATTCAGTAGTAATAATCCTAAAATTTTATTAGGGGAGCAGTTGCGACGTGCTGTAATTGCTTATTACAAATACAAACTGCAAAAGCAAACCATCAATAGTGAAGAAGATAAAATAGTTGGGAAAGAAGTAGTAGTAGAAGATCCATTATTCATGCATCAATGCAGCCACTGCTTAACGGTGTATGATGAAAAGTTTGGTGAATTAGAGCAGGGGATAACTGCTGGAACAAGTTTTGAAAATCTTTCACCGCAATATTGCTGTCCCCTTTGTGAAGCCCCTAAAACTGATTTTGTGAAGAAAGAGATTAGAACCACAAAAGTAGAGAGTTAGCTGGGGGCTAGTCCGTTTAAATCTGTGCGTGCATTAAAGTTCTTAAAATATTCAACCTGATCCTTATTTAGTGTAAGCGCGGCGGATGGAATTTGGTCAAGTACAAATTTCATGCTATGCTTAAGCAGTTTTTTATCTTGGTACAATTGATAAATGGTTGACAAAGCACTGGCTTTATAAATAGCGCATAGTGGTTCTGGTTGGCCATTGTTTAAAAAATAATAGGCACCGAATGGATCGTTGAGTTGGTATTGGTTCAACAGTATCTGGAGTAGGTCTTTCTGCATCAACGGCATATCACAAGCAAGTACCAATAAGTCTTGATTAGGGTGTTTTATATGAGCACTTATTACACCACAGAGCGGGCCATTGATTTGTAAAATGGGATTGTCCGTTAATAATTTATCAGCACTAAAAAAAGATGTATAGTTTTTGACTTGCTTACTATTTACAGAAACAATAAAGGGTAGATCTAGCTGTTTAAACAAATTCGCTGCGTGTTCAGCCCAAGTGTTTTGTTTAAAATGCATGAGTCCTTTATCGGATTCCATCCGAGTGCTGAGGCCGCCACAGAGAAGTACACCAAGCATAGCTGAACTATTGATGGTGGGTTTTAGAATCACTATGCCCCAAGTTTTTATCGGGTGCAATTTGATCCCGAACCAACTGTTTTAGTTCTTTTATTTCTGGGAAACCGCCGTAGGTTTTCCGATCAAAAATCGGTTGATCATTAATAGAAATAGTGTATTGACCGCTTATGGCACTGGGAACCAAGCTTACTGCTTTTAGTTCATCTTCAAAGGTGGTCAACAGTTCTTGAGCCATATAGGCAGCACGCAAAAGCCAGTTGCATTTTGGGCAGTATTCAATGGTAATGGTAGGGTTCATATTCAGAATTGAAGTTAGTAAAATCTTCTACTTAAATATTTTTTTTTTCGATGTCTTGTAAAAAGTAAGGCTGTTCATTAATGCAGTACAACCCAAACGGGACTATTTTCTTAACCTATATACTTATTTTAGGGCGAGAAAAGAAAAACCAGTAGCATAGAAATTAGTTAATCAAAAAGGACAACCTAAATAGTTATAGATTGTCCTTTTTTGTGATCCGGATTGGATTCGAACCAATGACCTACTGCTTAGAAGGCAGTTGCTCTATCCAACTGAGCTACCGAACCATTTCCGTTTTTACGACCCATTTACTGGTATAGGATCATTTTGGAGATGCAATTTAGCAAAAAAATGCTTAGCCAGCAAACCCAGTCTCGCTTTTTACCACTGAATGGCTCATTTACTTTATTTTGCACCAAAGGAATGCTTTATGAGCTATAATTACCTGCCCCTCGACCGTAACTTGTTGCATTTTCAACAGCTCAATGACCTGCTAGATTATCAACAACTGGTCTCCATCACTTTTAATGCCCATGAAAATATTTTGGCTCATAATGCCCAGCATCACCAAATTATGCAGCATACAAATGCAGATCCACCACAGCTGGATCTACTTACAAACAACCAAATCGTTTCAAAAGCTGATGGCTTTGGTGAGCTTATTCCAACAGATATTGTAAAACTGATGCTGATGCTCAAAATAAAATCGCTCAGTTGCGGCAAATATTTTGTCCAGATTGCTACTGTCATCCGATTAATGGATATGTACAATCAAAATATAATGCCAGTGGTGTACACCCAAAGTAAATCTGGCGATAAAAGCTCAGCCCTATGCCATTTACTCCTGCCTTTACTGGGTTTGGGAAAGGTATATTATCAAGGAGAAATTATGGATACGGCCGAAGTGTTGAATGCATACCAATGGGAGCCTATTCAATTAAAAAACCATGAAGCACTTCAGCTTATCAATGGTCAGCAATATATAAGTGCCTATGGTATTTATTGCTTAATAAAAGCGGAAACTATTTTAAAGCAGGCTAAATTAGCTGCTGCACAATTACCAGCATCCATTGCCCAAGCATTTATGGAAGCCCAACAAATATTTGAACAAACCCTGCAAGTATTTATGCAGAAAATTAATTCAGTTACTGAAAATGCAAAAGAAGATCTATCCATTTATCTCTCCAATTTAACCAATGCCATGCACAAATTGGTGAATATACCTGCGGAAAACATCTCGAATATTCCAACAAATTTCGGCTCTAATACAGCACCTGAATGCCTTGCGCAGATTGAAAATATAATGCAAAAATCAGATGCTTTTTTTATTCCTTACCTTCGCAAAAATTAAGCATGGAATGAGCGAAGAAAAGAGCCTGAATTTTATTGAAGAGATTGTTGAAGTTGACCTAGCAAATGGTAAATATACCAGTATTACGACCCGTTTTCCACCTGAACCCAATGGATACTTGCATATTGGCCATGCCAAAAGCATTGTTCTTAATTTTGGCCTTACTAAAAAGTATGGTGGCTCTACCAACCTGCGTTTTGATGATACCAACCCAATTACAGAAGATACTGAGTACGTTGAGAGTATTAAAGAAGATGTTCGATGGCTTGGATTTGAGTGGGCAAATGAATATTATGCTTCTGATTATTTTGACCAGCTCTATCAATTTGCTCTGAATTTAATTGAAAAGGGACTGGCTTATATAGACGACAGCAGCAGTGAAGAAATTGCTGCACAAAAGGGGAGTCCTACCCAGCCAGGCACTCGTAATGAGTATGCCGACAGATCGATTGAAGAAAGCAAACAGTTGTTTCTAAATATGAAGTCGGGCTTATACGCCGATGGTGCCAAAGTACTTCGGGTAAAAATTGATATGGCTTCTCCCAATATGCTGTTGAGAGATCCTATTATTTATCGCATTAAACACGCATACCATCATCGTACAGCAGATAAATGGTGCATCTATCCAATGTATGATTTTGCTCACGGACAAAGTGATTCCATTGAAAAAATCACGCACTCTATCTGTACCCTTGAATTTGTACCCCATCGCCCTTTATACGATTGGTGTATTGAAAAGCTGGATACTTTCCCCTCCAAACAATATGAGTTTGCAAGGCTTAACATGACTTACACCGTGATGAGCAAAAGAAAATTACTTCAACTGGTAAATGAGCAAATGGTGCAAGGATGGGATGATCCAAGAATGAGTACCATCAGCGGCATGAGAAGAAGAGGCTATCCTGCCGCAGCTATCAGGGCTTTTTGTGATAAAATAGGCGTAGCCAAAAGAGATAATTTAATTGATATTGGTCTGCTCGAATTCTGTGTTAGAGAAGAACTGAATAAATCTGCTTTACGCCGAATGGTGGTATTAGATCCATTAAAAGTGGTGATCACCAATTACAATAAAGTGGAAGAAATGCTCGCCAGTGAAAACAATCCCGAAGATGAAAATGGGGGCGTAAGAAATATTCCTTTCAGTAAAGAAATTTATATTGAAGAGGAAGATTTTATGGAAATAGCACCTAAAAAATATTTTAGACTTGCATTAGGGCAAATGGTTCGCCTTAAAAGCGCTTATATTATTAAATGCGATAGTGTTGTAAAAGACGATTTAGGAAAAATTATTGAAGTGCACTGTACCTATATTCCAGAAAGTAAGAGTGGCTCAGATACTTCAGGTATTCAAGTAAAAGGAACACTACATTGGGTAAGTGCAGCTCACGCAATAAAAACTGAATTACGCTTGTATGATCGACTTTTTAAAGTAGAAGATGTAGCCAATGCGGAGGGTGATTTTAAAGACCATCTGAATGAAGATTCCTTACAAATCATCTCTGATGCTTATGCAGAACCTGCATTGCAGCAGGATGCAGGTGATCAGCCTTTTCAATTTATAAGAAAAGGATATTTTGTACGCGACAAAGAAAGTAGCTCAGATAAATTGGTATTTAATAGAACCGTAACCCTAAAAGATGCATGGGCCAAAGTAGTAAAGAAAGGATAAATATTTAACTTGCTGACAATGCCTTTTTATGAAACATTTATTAGTTTGCTCAGTTTCTATAATGCTTGGCTTGAGTTGTTCTGAAAATACAAATTATGCCAATTGGAATAATTATGGAGGAAACAAAGAAAACAACCATTATTCGGCTTTAAAACAAGTAGATACCAACAATGTACAATTATTAAAACCAATTTGGGAATTTCATACAGGTGATGCAGATAATGGCACCCAAATTCAGGTAAATCCAATTGTTGTAGATGACATATTTTATGGGGTTTCGCCAAAACTTAAATTATTTGCACTAGAAGCTGCTAGTGGAAAAAAACTTTGGATATTCGATCCTTCAGATAACTCCAATCAAGACGTAAAAGGAGCAGGATATTTTAGTATTAATGTTTGCCGAGGTGTAACGTATTACACCGATGGGAAAAATAAAAAATGTATTTTTTATTCAGCTGGTTCTTCACTCTTTTCTATAGATGCAAAAACGGGAAAACCCATTGCCTTATTTGGTGATAATGGTAGGATTGATTTGCACAATGATCTAGGTAAAAATGTACAGGATCTCTACGTTTCTTCCACCACACCTGGTATTATTTTTAAAGATTTAATTATTATAGGCACAAGGGTTTCCGAAGACGCATCTGCCGCACCTGGTCATATTAGAGCTTATGATGTAAACACAGGCAAACTCCGGTGGATTTTTCATACCATTCCCCAACCAGGAGAAGCTGGATACGATTCTTGGGAAGACAAAAACGCTTATCAATATATAGGTGGAGCCAATGCTTGGTCAGGATTCAGTTTGGATGCACTAAATGGAATTGTTTACGCACCCATTGGCTCTGCTTCATTCGACTTTTACGGAGGCAAAAGAAAAGGAGCTAATTTATTTGCCAATTCCTTGGTAGCACTCAATGCAGAAACTGGCAAAAGAATATGGCATTACCAAACTGTTCACCACGATATTTGGGATAGAGACTTGCCCACAGCTCCTGTATTACTGGATGTAAATCACAATGGGAAAAAAATTCCCGCAGTAGCACAACCTACCAAATCTGGTTTTGTGTTTTTATTCAATAGATTAACTGGGCAACCCTTATTTCCCATACATGAAACTAAAGTTCCTGATCAATCTGAATTACTTGGCGAAAAGCCTTTTGCAACACAGCCCATTCCAGTATTGCCCAAACCATTTGTTCGCCAAACCCTAACTGAAAAAGATTTAAATCCATTGGTATCCACTGAAGAATTTAAATTATTAAAAAAACAATTGAGCAATTATAACACAGGTAATATGTTTAACCCGCCATCGAAAAAAGGGACTGTAATTTTCCCTGGTTATGATGGCGGTGCAGAGTGGGGTGGGGCGGGTGTGAATCCGAATACTGGCATTATTTATATTAATGCAAGTGAAATGCCTTGGATTTTAACGATGGTGCCTCAGCAAAAAAAGCATAGTATAGAAACCAATGAACAAGCCGCTAAACGTTTATACGCTTCTAATTGTATGGGTTGTCACGGCAGCGATTTAAAAGGAACTGGTAACTTTCCATCATTAATTGGAATAGAGAAGAAATATTCATCCAAAAGTTTTAATGAGTTACTTTATACTGGCAGAAGAATGATGCCAGCTATGAATCAACTTGACAGTCAAGAAAAAAAAGCAATAATGTTTTATATACTTGGATTAAAGCATGAATGGGCAAAAAAATTCGAGGGTAAATTACAGACAAAAGATGAACGAACCCAAATGCCATATACCTCAACGGGCTATAATAAATTCCTTACAAAAGAGGGGTATCCAGCAATATCACCACCTTGGGGAACTTTGAATGCAATTGATTTAAATACAGGTGCTTTGGTTTGGAAAACTACTTTAGGCGATTATCCAGAATTAAAAGCAAAAGGAATTCACAGTGGCACAGAAAACTATGGCGGACCCATTGTTACAGCAGGGGGATTGGTAATTATTGCTGCAACAAGCGACGAAAAGATCAGGGCATTTAACCAATTTACAGGTAAATTGCTTTGGGAATATCATTTGCCCGCTGCGGGCTTTGCCACACCTGCGGTTTACCAAGTAAAAGGAAAGCAATACATTAGCATTGCTTGTGGAGGTGGTAAGTTGGGGAAAAAATCAGGAGATTGTTATTTAACATTTGCATTACAATAAATTAAATTCAGAAGATTGATATTGCATAAAAATATTTTATGCAAAAAAATCTATTCCTCTTAAGCTTAACCATTTTAGTTAGTGTGAGTTTATCTGCGCAATTTGGCACTTTAAATCAAAAAATAATTGGCGGCAACTTTAGTGCAAGTGCTGGAACAAGTACTGGTGCTTTGTTGTTCAACCCACCAGATAGAAGCAATGCATCGGTAATGTTTTCTTATGGTAAGTTTACAAAAAAAAATGTTCTTAGTTCAGTCAACCTATCGTATTTTTTCTCAAATACTGAAATTCAGAATGGACTAAACCTAAGCAGTAATATCACCAATGGATTTAATTTAGGATATCGACAAACATATTATAAAGAAATTGCCCGTAAACTATTTGCTGGAATTGGTGTTGGCGGCAATTTTGGCTATTCTAATAATAAACAAACTAATTCGGGTGTTAATAACAATTTCAATACCAATCAGTATTCTGTTTCCATTGATCTTTTACCCAGCTTAAGCTATCAAATTACCAGTCGTTTTATGGTGAATGTAAACGCTAATAATTTTGCTGGCATAAATTATTCCCATTCAATTAATTATATAAATACAGTAAATAGCGGTAAAAATAATTTTATTTCTATGGGTGCAGGGTTTTTCTCTAATCCATTCAATAATCTCTCTTTTGGCTTTAGTTATTTATTGAAGAACTAAAACAAAGGATACTTGTGCAAGCACTAGAAGTCCTTCAATGGATTTCTACGTGCTGCCAATATATAGTTTTTAATATTTTTCCAAAACGCTAGAATCATATAAATGATTACTGGAGAACCTAAAGTAAGGAATGAAATATAGATAAACCACATTCTAATTCTAGTGGTAGCAATACCCAGTCGTTCTCCAATAGAAGTGCAAACACCAAAGGCTTTTAATTCCAGAAATTCTCTTATCTTCTGCATATGGTATATTTTTCTTTCTGGGGGATATATTGAAGGTACAAATTAAAGATATATCAACTCATATTATTTGTTTAAATCACTTTGTGTAAAGCGCCTATTTTTTTGTAAATTCGCAGTACCTCAAATAATTGGACTGCTAACATAAATTAAAACCGCATCAAATGGCTTTTGACATTGAAATGATCAAAAAAGTTTACGCAGAAATGCCTGCAAAAGTTGATAATGCCCGTAAAGCATTAGGACGCCCCCTTACTTTATCTGAAAAAATCCTTTTCTCCCATCTGCATGGGAGTCAGGCGCCAGTAGATTTTGAGCGTGGTAAAAGCTATGTGGACTTTGCACCAGATCGGGTTGCCATGCAAGATGCTACCGCTCAAATGGCGCTTTTGCAATTTATGCAAGCTGGCCGCCCTAAAGTGGCTGTTCCCTCTACGGTTCATTGTGATCACCTGATTACAGCAAAAGTAGAAGCGAAGCAAGATTTACAAGTTGCCAACGCAGAAAGCAAAGAAGTATATGATTTTCTGGCTTCTGTCTCTAATAAATATGGTATTGGTTTCTGGAAACCGGGTGCTGGCATTATTCACCAAGTAGTTTTGGAAAATTATGCTTTTCCAGGTGGTATGATGATTGGCACCGACTCGCATACTGTTAACGCTGGTGGCCTTGGCATGATTGCCATTGGTGTGGGTGGTGCAGATGCCTGTGATGTAATGGCTGGACTTGCTTGGGAACTGAAATGGCCCAAATTAATTGGTGTTAAATTAACGGGTAAATTAAGTGGATGGACTGCCCCTAAAGACGTTATTTTAAAAGTTGCTGGTATCTTAACCGTTAAAGGTGGTACAGGTGCAATAGTTGAATATTTTGGTGAAGGTGCTACCAATATGAGTTGTACTGGTAAAGGTACCATCTGTAATATGGGCGCCGAAATTGGTGCAACTACTTCTACTTTCGGATATGATGCCAGCATGGGGCGTTACCTTGCTGCCACCGATCGTGCAGAAGTTGCTCTATTGGCCGATGGTATTAGTGCTTACTTAAACGCTGATCCGGAAGTTTATGAAGCTCCTGAAAAATACTTTGATCAGGTTATTGAAATCAATCTGAACGAATTAGAACCACATTTAAACGGACCCTTCACTCCAGACTTGGCTACCCCCATCTCTAAAATGAAGGAAATGGCCGCTGCCAATAACTGGCCTACAAAAGTAGAAGTTGGCTTAATTGGAAGCTGTACCAACTCTTCATATGAAGATATTAGTAGAGCCGTTAGCCTCGCCAAACAAGTAACCGAAAAAGGCTTGAAAATCAAGTCCGAATATACCATCACCCCTGGCAGCGAACAAGTTCGTTATACTATTGAACGCGATGGCTTTTTAGCCAGTTTCCATAATATTGGGGCGACTGTTTTCGCAAATGCTTGCGGACCCTGTATTGGTATGTGGGATAGGGTTGGAGCAGAAAAACAAGAACGCAATACCATTGTTCACAGCTTCAACAGAAATTTTGCCAAACGCGCAGATGGTAATCCGAATACATTGGCTTTTGTTGCCAGTCCCGAACTGGTGACTGCACTTGCCATTGCGGGCGACTTAACCTTTAACCCCATCACCGATTTTCTCACCAACGAAAAAGGAGAGCAAGTGAAATTAGATGAGCCAACGGGACAAGAACTACCGCCTCGTGGTTTTGCCGTAGAAGACGCCGGATTTCAAGCACCTGCCGAAGATGGCAGTGGTGTAAATGTTCAGGTTGATCCTACCAGTAAACGTTTGCAACTCTTAGATCCTTTTGCAGCTTGGGAAGGAATCGATTTAAAGGGGCTGAAATTGCTTATTAAAGCAAAAGGAAAATGTACCACCGATCATATTTCTATGGCTGGACCTTGGCTAAAATTCCGTGGCCACTTAGATAATATTTCAAATAATATGTTGATTGGTGCATTGAATTTTTTCAACGAAAAAACCGATAATGTAAAGAATCAACTCAATGGCGAATACGGCACTGTTCCTTCAACACAACGCGCTTATAAAGTAGCTGATATTGGCTCTATTGTAGTTGGTGATGAAAATTATGGTGAAGGCAGTTCCCGTGAACACGCAGCTATGGAGCCTCGTCACCTAGGTGTTCGTGCCATACTCGTAAAATCATTTGCTCGCATTCACGAGACCAACCTAAAGAAACAAGGTATGCTGGCGTTGACCTTTAACGATAAAAACGACTACGAAAAAATTCAGGAAGATGATACCATCAACATTGAAGGACTCACTTCATTTGCGCCCGGTAAGTCCTTGAATATGGTATTTCAACACGCCGATGGATCTGCTGATACCATTCTAGTAAACCATACTTATAATGAACAACAAATTGAGTGGTTTAAAGCTGGTGGTGCATTGAATATTATTCGCAAGCAAGTAACCGGTTAATCACCAATATTAAATTCAATATAAAGAGTCCTGCTGTGTAATCAGCGGGACTTTTTTTAGGGCTTGTATTTTTCACCCGCTTTCTAAAATCTGAAATAGCTGTATCGTTCATTAATCATATTATACTTTATCATTTTTGGTTGTTATATTTTATTTACAAGACAACCCGATTTTTTTGATGGAGAGCTTTATCCAGCTACCATACAGCTGGTTAAAACCAATAAAAACCAAGTGGCAACTATATCTTATAATATTGCTGCAAAACAATACCAGTGTGCCCTAGAAGACGGATGGCTTTATTCAGCAAATGAAAAACTGTTCGCCATTGTAGAGCACGAACACCCCGAAAAAGCCAAAGCATATTGCTTTTGGGGATACTGGCTCAATTGGCGTGAATTCATTGCTTCCATAGTTATTGGAGTATTATTATTTCAAGTTGCGGTTTCCATTACCAACAATCCCACTCCAGAAGCATTATTAGAACAGTTGAGTTATAAAGAAGAAAAGAAAACAAAATATGACTTTTGAATGACCAAATTCAAGTCCTAAATTTCGTTTATCATAAACTCATACTACCGCAAATTCTTATGTTTGCGTTTCACCAATAAACAATGATTATGATCAAATTATTCAAATCCTTATTTATTTTTGTTTTCCTCCTCTCGTGCTCTCGCAATCCTTATAAAGAAACAAATAAAGTATATAAACAACAATCCAAACAATTTGCTGCTGAAATAAAAAACACACCACTGGCGCAGTTGGTGTCAGACTCAGTGCCTATTTCTCCTTATTGGGTAGGCACTACCAATTTCAACCTGCGCAAGCCTTTTTATGTAATTATTCACCATACAGCACAACACTCAACAGAGCAAACCCTTAAAACATTTACATTACCTAGAACATCGGTGAGCGCGCATTATGTAATTGGTAAGAATGGACAAGTGTATCAAATGCTCAACGATTATATGCGTGCATGGCATGCAGGTGTGAGTCGCTGGGGGAACCAATTAGATATGAATTCCGCTTCTATTGGTATTGAGTTAGACAATGATGGGTTCAGTAATTTCGATAGCTTACAAATCAATAGCTTATTAGTGGTATTGTCACGATTAAAAGCTGACTATAATATTCCTGCAGCCAATTTTATTGGTCATGCAGATATAGCACCAGCCCGTAAAACCGATCCCAACTGGCGCTTTCCCTGGAAATTATTGGCAGAAAAAGGGTTTGGCCTTTGGTATGATGATATAAGAGACAGCGTTCCTACTGATTTCAACCATATCACTGGTTTACGTATTGTTGGATACGATGTGAAAGATACCAGTGCAGCAATTGTTGCTTTCAAACGTCACTTTTTACAAGATACCACCCGAGGGATGACGCCTCTTGCGAGAGAGCTGTTGTTTAATTTACAGGGGAAGTATTTTTAGACGGTGGATGGTAGACGGTAGACATTGAATGGTTGACGATAGACTGTAGCAGAGATTTAATAGATGAAAATTCCAAAATAATTGCATCCTAACACTTGTTAGCTTATTTTTGTGCCACAAAAAATAGTCCCATGCATTTTCAGTTGAGTGAAGAACATTTAATGATTCAGAAAGCAGCAAGAGATTTTGCCAAAAACGAGTGCCTATCTGGTGTAATTGAGAGGGATGAACTGCAACGTTTTCCAAAGGATCAAATTATAAAACTAGCCGAACTCGGCTTTATGGGTATGATGGTGAGCCCCGATTACGGTGGTGCTGGCATGGACACGATCAGCTATATTCTGGCTATTGAAGAAGTGAGTAAGATAGATGCAAGTACCAGCGTTTGTATGAGTGTAAACAATAGTCTCGTTTGTTGGGGATTGGAAACTTTTGGCAACGAGGCTCAGAAACAAAAATACTTGACTCCCTTGGCACAAGGCAAGAAAGACGGGGAATTGCATATAGGTGCTTTTTTATTGAGCGAACCCGAAGCAGGGAGTGATGCTACCAGTCAACAAACTACCGCCGAAGATATGGGCGACTACTATTTGTTAAACGGCACAAAGAACTGGATCACCAATGGCTCTTCTGCCTCTGTTTATTTGGTGATAGCGCAAACAGATCCGTCCAAAGGCAGTAAAGGCATTAATGCTTTTATTGTAGAAAAAAATTGGCCGGGTATTGTAGTTGCTGCCAAAGAAAATAAGTTGGGTATACGCGGTAGTGATACCCATACCATTTTATTCAATGATGTAAAAGTGCCCAAAGAAAACCGTATAGGTGAGGATGGTGTGGGATTTAAATTTGCCATGAAAACCCTAGCTGGCGGTCGCATTGGTATTGCTGCCCAAGCCCTTGGAATTGCCAGTGGTGCTTATGAATTGGCATTGGCATACAGCAAGCAGCGAAAAGCATTTGGAAAAGAAATCATGCACCACCAAGCCATTCAATTTAAACTGGCAGATATGGCTACTAAAATTGAAGCGGCTCGTTTACTCTGCTTAAAAGCTGCTTGGGAAAAAGACCATGGAATGGATTATACACTCAGTTCTTCTATGGCCAAAGTATTCGCCAGCGAAGCGGCTATGTGGATCACTACCGAAGCCGTTCAAATACACGGCGGATACGGTTTTGTAAAAGAATACCACGTAGAACGATTGATGCGAGATGCAAAAATTACACAGATCTATGAAGGAACCAGTGAAATGCAACGCATTGTAATAAGTAGGAGTATTTTAAAATAATTAAATCAAACAGTTTCTTAATTGAGTTGATTTTTTTTAACTGCTTATACATTTCTTAGCGAACTTTATATTGTAAAATCAATATAAATATGATGCAAATAAAGTGGGTTAAGTGTACCAGTTTTTTATTGATCATGCTAAGTGTGAAGCAAATAAACGTGTCTGATACTGTTAGAAAATCAAGTTTTGCAAAATCGAAAATATGATTCATTATCTTAGCAGTAATTTATTTCTATGCCGGTAAATACTGCTGCTTATCTATCTATTGAAAAAGAGTTATTGCAAACCAAAACAACGCTTATTGCTGTAAGTAAGACCAAACCTGTGAGCGACTTACAGGAAATATATGAGCTGGGGCAAAGAGATTTTGGAGAGAATTATGTGCAGGAATTGGTGGACAAACAAGCTGTCTTGCCCAAAGATATTCGTTGGCATTTTATTGGTCACTTGCAAAGCAATAAAGTCAAATATATTGCTCCCTTTGTGCACCTGATTCATGGTGTAGATGGGTTCAAGTTATTACTGGAAATTAATAAACAAGCGGCTAAAAACAACCGCATTATTGATTGCCTTTTACAAATTCACATAGCACAGGAAGAAACAAAATTTGGGTTGAACGAGCAAGAATTAACTGAAATGCAACCACAAATAGGAGGGCTTGAAAATATACGAATATGTGGATTTATGGGAATGGCTTCTTTTACCGAAAACCAGCAACAATTAAAATCAGAGTTTCAACAGCTTAGTTCAATAGCGGAAAAATTTAAATCAATCTGCGATTTACCGCCCACAGTCAACGGCCTACAGTCTTCTGTCTACGTTCTTAAGCCTATGATCTTATCCATGGGCATGAGTAGCGATTATCAGCTGGCCATTGAAAACGGGAGCAATATGGTTAGAATTGGAAGTCTTCTATTTGGAACGAGAATTTAACTGCATTTTTCAAATCAATTATTTAATACCCCTTTCTTAATTAATACAGTAAATTCGTAAATGATATTTGCATTTCAAATAAATGCTTTTTGAATTTATAAATAATAAAACCTTTAAAATGCTACTTATGAAAAAAATCTCCACCATTTTACTGACTACCAGTTTATTCGCCACAACCTTTCTATCTGCTTCAGTGGTTACAGATCCTACCACAACTGCTCAATCTTCTTCTAAAGAAGTTGTAATTGACGATGCCGTAGTTAACGATGCAATGGCTCAATTCAAAAGTCTTTCTAGGGTTGAAAAGAAAATGAGGATAAATGAGGCTAAAGCTAAAATGAAGGAGTATAAAGCCAATAAAGCAACTGGTGAAGCAAGTACAAACACTATTTTACTGGTAATTTTAGCTTTCTTTTTGCCACCTTTGGCAGTTTATTTACATGAAGGTACAATCAACAGTAAGTTTTGGTTGAATTTAATTCTTACACTTTTATTTTTTATTCCAGGATTAATTCACGCATTAATTGTAATTCTAGGGTAGTTTTCGGCACTTATTTTCCCTTGTCGTCTTTTATTAAAAATGGCTGATATGGCTTTTTTATATCTAGGTTCTAATTATACAGGCTATAAAAAAATGTAATATTAAAGATTTAAGGAGAAGTACGGCATTTTATTAAAAGAGGGAAATACAATTCATTTCTAAATAAAAGGATATTTTAGTAATGCCAATAAACCTAAATTATGATTGAGGTTTTAATCCTAAAAATTATAACCCAATAACTTAATAACCCAATAACTTAATAACCAATAACTTAAATCATTTATATTCCCCAAAAACTTTTCTTAACTCATCGGCTATTTCTCCCAAGGTACAATAGGCTTCCACTGCAGTTACTATATATGGCATTAGATTGTCGGTTCCTTCCGCAGCTTTTTTAACTGCCACAAGGCAAGCAGCTACTTGTGCATGGTCTCGTTTCGCTTTTAATTGAGTAAGTTGTTCGGATTGAATGATCCGAATACTGTCGTCAATTTTAAACCCAGGCACTGGGTTTTCTTTACTCACTGTAAACTTATTTACCCCCACAATAATTTTATCACCCGATTCAATATTTCGCTGGTATTCATAGGCACTGCGGGCAATTTCATCCTGCATAAATCCTTCTTCAATAGCCCTTACACTACCACCTATTGCATCTATTTTCTGTACCAACTCCCATGCTTTTGCTTCCACTTCATTCGTAAGCGATTCCACAAAATAACTTCCTGCCAATGGATCTACGGTATCAGCAGCACCACTTTCAAAAGCAACTATTTGCTGGGTTCTTAAAGCAATTCTTGCCGCTTCTTCAGTAGGTAGGCTAAGGGCTTCATCATATCCATTGGTATGCAAACTTTGGGTGCCACCCAAGACAGCCGAAAGGGTTTGAATGGTAACGCGACTGATATTGTTCAGTGGTTGTTGCGCTGTAAGTGTTGCTCCACCTGTTTGTGTATGAAAACGCAACATCATGGCTTTTTCATCGGTAGCACCCAACTCTTTCATCATCTTTGCCCACATACGCCTTGCTGCTCTAAATTTGGCTATCTCTTCAAATAAATTATTATGTGCGTTAAAGAAAAAAGAGAGTCGCTTTCCAAATACATTTATGTCTAAACCCTTTGCCAATGCGGCTTGTACATAGGCTTTGCCATTGCTGAGGGTGAATGCAATTTCTTGTACCGCCGTACTGCCAGCTTCCCGAATATGATAGCCTGAAATTGAAATGGTATTCCATTTTGGCAGATCCGTACTACACCATTCAAAAATATCGGTGATGATGCGCATCGATTGTTTGGGTGGATAAATATAAGTACCCCTGGCTGCATACTCTTTTAAAATATCATTCTGAATAGTACCCGTAATTTTTTTAAGATCTGCTCCTTGTTTCTTTGCCTGTGCTACATACATCGCAAGCAAAATAAAACCAGTAGCATTAATAGTCATGGAAGTACTCACTTCTTCCAGCTTAATACCGCTGAATAAGGTCTCCATATCTACTAAACTGTCAATAGCTACACCTACTTTACCCACTTCACCTTCCGACAAATCATGGTTACTATCGTAGCCAATTTGGGTGGGAAGATCAAAGGCAACACTTAATCCCATCACACCTTGACTCAATAAATAATGATATCGTTTATTGCTTTCAGCGGCAGTTGAGAATCCCGCATACTGCCTCATAGTCCACAATTTGCCCCTATACATATCGGACTGTACGCCTCTGGTATATGGAAATTCTCCAGGCATTTCTTGTCGGTCTTCAGTAGCCGCTATATCCGTAGGAGTATAGCATTTTTTAATTTCTATTCCGCTATCGGTTATACGTTTGTTCTCAGACATAATCAATCTTATTGAATGCTTTTTCTACAATAATTTTTTAGCTTCATAACTCAATGCTTCACTCACCAACTCGTGCAAGTTACTTTTGGGCTCATGCATTAAATAGTTCAGCACTGCTTTTTGAAAATCCAGTCCACTTGCGTCAGAAGCAATTGATTGACCAATCTGGTTCAATACCAACAAATTCTGCTCCTTCAAATTTTTAACTGCTTTCCAAGATTCGGGACTTACATAAATCTGTTGTGTAATATTATAATCAAATTCATCTCGAATAATTTTATTGAGCATAAACTGCATATCATATGCAGCCAATCCTTCACTAGCATTTCTCTGGATGATATTGGGGAGGGCAATCCGATCTACCAATAGTATCAACCGCTCGTAAGCTTGCAAGGGGAGGCCATTGGATTCTTTTTTTAAATATTGTTCTTGGGTAACTCCCTTGCGTTGTAAATAAATAAAATACCCTGCCATTCCCGCAATCAGTACACCAATACAAACCGTAATCAACATGGAAATGTCCATCGTAAATATCCTTTTTGTAAAGGTAAGGGATTGGGGTGGAAGGAAGAAGGTCGTAGACCGTAGGTGAAATTTCCGCCTATCGAAACTGCATTTTATGCGGCCAATATGGTAAATCGTATCTTTGCATTTAAATACTTTAACTATGAGTACAGCTACTTTAATTAATATACCCGTTACCCTTACACCCGGTGCCATAACTGAAATTGCGCGATTAATGACTGAACCTGAATTTGATACCACTCAAAGGCTTAGAATTGGCGTAAAAGGTGGTGGTTGCAGTGGAATGACTTATGTTTTAGGTTTCGATAAAATAGAAACAGACGATGAACAATTCGAGATTGAAGGCATTCAATGCATCATGAATAAAAATCATGGACTTTACCTCTATGGAATGGAAGTAGATTGGCAGGGTGGGCTCAACAGTCGTGGCTTTACATTTACCAACCCCAATGCCAGCAAAACTTGTGGATGCGGTACTTCATTCGCAGTATAATATCTAATTTGAAAAAAGTAAAATTGTATTGATTAAAATATTTCGTGAAAATAAAAATCCCGCACTTCAAATAAAGTGCGGGATTTTTTATATTTAAGAGGATCTATTTTTTGGTATCTGCAGAACCAAGACTTTTCCCTCCGCCGAAATCCACCAAAATAGGTGCAGCAACAAAGATGGAAGAATAAGTTCCTGTTACTACTCCAATTAACATGGCAAACGCAAACCCTCTGGTTACTTCACCTCCAAAGATGAAGAGAATGAGTATGGTTAAGAAAACTGTTAATGAAGTCATGATAGTGCGACTTAATGTTTCATTAATTGCTCTATTAATAATGGTAGTATTGGTATTTCCCTTCATAAGGCGACTGTCTTCTCTAATTCTATCGTAAACAATTACCGTATCATTCATAGAGAACCCAATTACCGTTAAAATAGCCGCAATAAAATGCTGATCAATTTCAAGTGGGAATGGTACAATCTCACGCAAGAAGCTGAATACAATCAACGTAACAAATACGTCGTGTAATAAAGCAACAATGGTTCCTAATGAATATCTCCAATCGCGGAAACGAATAAAAATATAGAGACAAATAGCCAATATAGCAAATAAGGTTGCCTTGGTTGCTCCTGCTTTTAAATCATCAGAAATAGTAGGCAATACCGTTTGTGAACTCTGCTTATAATTCTTTTCAAAACTATTGAAGCTGGTTCCTTCCGGTAATTGCTTTTTTAATCCAGTAAAAAGCAATTGCTCTACTTCTGTATCAATATTATTACCAGTTTCTTTTATTTTATAAGAGGTTGTGATATTTACCTGATTCTTGGTGTCTACCGTTTTAATAATCGGTGTTTCTCCAAAAACAGTTTTCAATTCATTTCTGATGGTTTCAGGATCTACTGGCTTATCAAATTTAATGGTATAAGATCTACCACCAGCAAATTCAACTCCCTCATCAAATCCATTGTAAAAAGAAGCAATACCCAGTACAAAAATGACTGCTGACATAATATAAGCATACTTTCTGTATTCGATGAATTTGAAAGAGGCGTGCTTAAATATTTTCTTAGAAATGCCTGTGAAATATTCAAAATGCCTATTCTTATTGGTGTACCAATCGGTAATTAAACGAGATACAAGAATACCACAGAATAAAGATAAGAGAATACCAATGATTTGTGTGGTAGCAAAACCTAATACAGGACCTAGCCCAAAATAAGCCAGTATCACCGCGGTTAGTAGGGTGGTAACGTGCGCATCAAGCACGGGAGATAAAGAACGCTTGTATCCGTCAGCAACGGCTGTAGCATAATTTTTTCCTTTGGTAAGTTCCTCTTTAATACGCTCAAAAATAATAACGTTGGTATCCACCGCCATGCCAATGGTAAGAACCAATCCAGCAATACCGGGGGCAGTCAAGGTGAAGCCCAATGCACTCAACACACCAATGGTGAAGAGTAAGTTTAATATCAAAGCAATATTTGCAACCCAGCCACCTGTGTTGAAATACAATAACATTAGTGCAAAAATCACAATGAAAGCGATTAAGAAAGACATAGCACCACCTTTAATAGATTCTTTACCCAAAGTTGGCCCTACTGTTTGGCTCTGTACAATTTTAGCAGGAGCGGGAAGTTTTCCACTTTCTAATATTTCAGATAAATCCTGTGCTTCTTTTACCGTATAGTTGCCACTGATTTGTGAGTTACCAGTAGTAATAGGATCGTTTACATTTGGGGCAGAGTAAACAAAATTATCGAGCACAATGGCAATGGGTTTGCCCACATTACGGGTAGTCATTTTAGCCCAGATATTAGAACCCATTTTGTCCATATTCATTTTGATGGCAATTCTTCCACGCTCATCATAATCTTGAGAGGCACCAGAGATATGATCACCTTCTAGTTCAGCTTGACCATTGTCGAGTGTTTTTACTGCATACAACATCAATACATCACGGAATTTAGGATCGTCTAATTCAGCTTTCCCATATATGAAAAGAAGATTAGAAGGAAATTTACCTTTCACCGATTCCATGCTTAGATAGTCGTTCAAGGTACCTGTATCTTTTGATTGAATATATCCCAATGCTGCTGGATAAACAGCACGGCCATTTTCCGCTTGATAGGGTTGGGTAACTTGTAAGATTCTTAAAATAGGATTCTCATTATTTTTTGCTTTTGCAGTATCTATCGTAGTGGCAGCTTTATTATTTGCAAGGGCAGAAATGGTAGCTGTTTTGGTAGTATCTACTTTATCTGCTGTTTTAGTAGTAATAATCTTTTTAGCAGTATCTACAAAAGGTTTGTTATCAGAACCGTTTAAGAAATCCTGTACCGATTTGTCCGCAGCTACAATACCACTTTGAATATCTTTATTTTCCCAAGTATATACTTCAAAAAATTGAAGATTGGCAGTAGATTGCAGGTAAGTACGAACGCGTTCTTTATCGCTTACACCAGCCAATTCAATATTGATTCTGCCTTTGGCAGCATCGGGATTGATATTGTTAGAGGCAACTCCAAAACGATCGATTCTAGTACGTAAAATTCTATACGTATTACTGAAAGCAGCGTCACTTTGTTTGCGCAGGTATGCCTCCACTTTTTTATTACTATCGTCAATTTTAAGTGCGCCATTACTCCTAGAAGTGAATAAAGGAGCCAGTTTGCCATCGGGACTGGTTTTCTTATATTCTTCAAAGAATAAAGTAATCAAATCTGCACCACTATTGGCTTTGCGGGCAACTGCGGCATTCAAGGCTTTGTTAAAACCATCTTCTTTCGTAAAGTTAGAAAGTGATTTTACCAACCCGTCAAGACCCACTTCCATGGTAACACTGATACCACCTTGTAAGTCAAGACCTAACATAAGTTCCTTGTCTTTAGCACTGCGATATGTAGTTAAGCCGAAAGCCAATTTGGTATCTTTCGTACTGTCGAGCAATCGCATTAAGCGATCTTTTTTCAAGTCTTCCAGCGAATCGGTGTAAGCAGCTTGTAATTCTTTGTTTCCGGGGTACTGCTGTTCAGCACTGGGGAATTTCTTTAACCACATGGTAGCTTTCTTGTCCATTTCAGATTCATGGTTGCGAACAAACCAAGTGAAAGATAACTGGTACAAACAAATCAATGTAAGTGCAATGGCAAAAAAACGCACTAAACCTTTCAGTTGCATATTAGTAACGGTTTACGTATTTTAAATCCTGATTTTTCAGGTTGGCAAAGATAGGGGAATGGGGGGGAATTCAGCAAGGTCTTTACAGGCCATCAATCAATAGATGAAAAAAATCAAAATACAATAAATCTTACTGTACCGTAACCTCGAAATAAAGTGGGGAATTGGGGGGGATTGAACCTCTACCCACACAGCTATAAGCCAATGCTGAGGGAATAATTAATTTTATTCTGCCACCAGCTTTAATCAACGGAATTCCAATTTTCCAACCCTCAATTACACCAGATAGGGGGAAGCTGATTGGAGTAGCAGTTGCTTCAAAAGTGCTACCGTTCATGAATTTGCCAGTATAAACAGCAGAAACTGTTGAGGCTGAAGTAAGTGTTGCTCCCGTTCCAGCATTGATGATTTCGTATAGTATTCCACTTGAATGTTCCGTATAAGTAATATTATTGCTATTGGCAAAAGCCACCATAGCAGCTTTTTCATTGGCTACAGGATTTGGGGTGCAACCGGTTTCGGTAGCTTTACCGCAAGAAAGGGAAATAATGATTGCGGAGAGTAGAAATAAATACTTCATCTTAAATTGTTTTGTTTTATAGATGCAACTTATAGGGTTAAGGCTGCATGGGTGAATTGATTTTATTTTTTTTGGCCAATATTTCTCTATAGCGTTGGTCTTGCATTTCCCATTTGAACTTTCGATAAATGAAAGCTATGAAAATGGCAATCCCCATGATAGCTGTAAATAATACGGATGCACTCATTTTGCTGTTTGCTACCATAGTAGCTCGCTGATACCACCCAGAAAAAATACAGAGTAGAACGCAGACTCCAATAGCAAATCCTGAAGAGAGTCCCAGTATAAAAGCTTTCTTACTACTTTTTTCTTTTTCACTGTTTTTACCCCAATAAACAAGGAATTGCTCATCATTCAGCCTCATTTGGTAAAATTAGCCCAAGTTTTATGAATAAAATCCCTTTATTTTGGCATCGTTGATTATTTATTCAATACTCTATTACAATGCTCATAATAAAACGACACGGTATTTTTATTTTTTGGGTGGTACTGTTTATACATTGTGCCATGATTTATATGGGAAAGCCTCTATATGCCCAATATACCAAGATTCTATTGATGCCCATACTGATTGTTTTTTTAGCCTTGAACGCCCGAAAAAAACTTTACCCTACCAGCAAGTTGATTATTTTCACTGGATTAATTGCTTCATTTGCAGGAGATCTATGCCTGATTTTTGATGATAGAAATTTCTTTCTTACTGGTATGATTTGTTTTGCCATTACACATATATGTTATGCAAGTATTTTTATTAGAATGGCTAAAGTGAAATTTACTAGGGCTACCGAATTTATTGTTGCTTCAGTGGTTGTTTCTGTCTTGTCAGTCAAACTATTACAATTTCTAACCCCATATTTGGGAGAAATGCGAATACCGGTTAAAATCTATATGGCTATTGTAGCCATTATGGCCGCGACTGCATCCAATTTATTGGGTAACAAATTATTAAAGGTTTTGGCTTCTTCGTTTTTTGTTCCTGCTGCTGCGTTATTTGTATTATCAGATACGGTGCTTGCCGCAAACTATTTTTTGTACAAAGAACCTTTTTTAGGAGTGGTAGTAATGATGAGTTATGGCTATGCGCAATGCTTAATGGTGCAAGGCTTTACTAGGTATTTACGCGCATAAAAAGCAATTGCAAACAATTTATAATAAAATTAAGGGAACCTTTTAAAACATAAAACAGCCTCGAAATTTCGAGGCTGTTTTATTATAATCATCATCTAGTACCCGCACTGCGGAAACGATTGATATTAATATCCCATTCCACCCATATCAGGAGCACCGCCACCATGAGAATGAGCAGCTTCAGGCTTTGGCTTGTCGGCTATTACACATTCAGTTGTTAACAACATACCTGCAATAGACGCAGCATTTTCCAATGCAACACGAGCAACTTTTGTAGGATCAATTACACCTGCCTTAAACATATTTTCATATACTTCAGTACGGGCATTGAAACCATAATCAGCTTCCCCTTCTTTAATATTCTGAACAACAATTGAACCTTCAATACCACAGTTGGCAACGATTTGGCGCAATGGTTCTTCAATAGCACGTTTAACAATGGCAATACCAGTTGCTTCATCAGCATTTAATGCACCTTTAAGTTTTTCTAACCCTGCAATTGCACGGATATATGCAACACCACCACCTGGTACAATACCTTCTTCAACCGCAGCTCTTGTTGCGTGTAAAGCATCGTCAACACGATCTTTCTTTTCTTTCATTTCAACCTCAGTAGCAGCACCAACGTACAATACTGCAACACCGCCAGCTAATTTAGCCAAACGCTCTTGTAGTTTTTCTTTATCGTATTCAGATGTGGTATTTTCTACCTGTGCTTTGATTTGATTTACACGGCCAACAATTTCAGCTTTTTTACCTTTGCCACCAACAATAACGGTATTGTCTTTGTCAATTGTTATGGAAGCAGCTTGACCAAGAGATGTAAGTTCAACACCCTCTAATTTATGACCCAATTCTTCGCTAATAACAGTACCGCCAGTTAAAATAGCAAGATCTGTTAACATATCTTTTCTTCTGTCGCCAAAACCCGGTGCTTTTACGGCTGCAACTTTAATGGTGCCACGTAATTTATTTACAACTAGTGTAGCAAGCGCTTCACCATCAAGGTCTTCTGCAATAATCATTAACGGACGACCACTTTGCGCAACTTTTTCTAAAACACTTAAAATATCTTTCATCGCAGATATTTTTTTGTCGTAGATTAAGATATAAGGGTTTTGCAATTCAGCCTGCATTTTTTCACTATTGGTAACAAAGTATGGAGAAATATATCCACGATCAAATTGCATACCTTCTACTACATCAACTGTAGTATCAGTACCTTTTGCTTCTTCAACCGTAATAACACCTTCCTTACCAACTTTAGCCATTGCTTGTGCAATTAACTTGCCAATTTCATTGTCGTTATTGGCAGAAATAGTAGCAACTTGTTCAATCATTTTACTATTATTACCAACATCTTTCTTCTGGGCAACAAGGTTTTCAACAACTGCTCTAACGGCTTTATCAATACCACGTTTCAAATCCATTGGATTTGCACCCGCAGCAACCATTTTCAAACCTTCACTAATAATGCTTTGTGCTAATACAGTTGCAGTAGTAGTACCATCACCTGCAATATCTGCGGTTTTAGAAGCTACTTCTTTCACCATTTGAGCGCCCATATTTTCAATAGCGTCTTCCAATTCAATTTCTTTGGCAACCGTAACTCCATCCTTAGTTACTTGTGGCGCACCAAATTTCTTTTCAATTACTACATTACGACCTTTGGGTCCTAGTGTAACTTTTACCGCGTTGGCAAGGGTGTCAACGCCTTTTTTCATCTTGTTTCTTGCTTCAATATCGAAGAATATTTGCTTAGCCATGTTTGTGTTTTTAAATTTTAGGTTTACAATTTCGTTGGATAATACAATTGTTACAATTAAAGAATTGCAAGCAAATCACTTTCTCTCATAATCAACAGATCATGCCCGTCAATTTGAACTTCAGTTCCTGCATATTTACCATATAAAACAGTATCTCCAACTTTTACAGTCATTGGTTCATCTGTTTTCCCTTTTCCAGCAGCTACAATTTCCCCACGTTGTGGTTTTTCTTTAGCAGTATCAGGGATAATGATTCCACCAGCTGTTTTTTCTTCAGCGGCAGCAGGCTTTACTAGTACTCTGTCGTGCAGAGGAGTAACGTTGAGTTTCTTAGCCATACGTTATTGTTTTGTTTTGATTAAAATAATTTTCTTCATATGCACGATTATTATGCCAAAGGACTGAATAAGCCAATTTTTCAGTCTGGCAGGAATATTTTGGTACATATATACATATGCTGGCAGGGTATGCCTTATTCTAGCTGTTTGGGAGAACGGATCGTGTCAATTTTTCATAAGCTTACATTCTAATAAATTATAAAAATGGTTTCACTGAAAGCAAAAAAGTAACGCCATAAACCCTTACCTTCGCAGCGTTTTAAAAAGTTCTTGTTTAATGATTAGCAGAAGAAATATTTGCGTTAAAGTGATGCAGTTGCTGTACATGATTGAAGTTGCGGATTCCCCCATTACATATAAAAACCCTTTACAAACGCTTGAAAAGCAACTGGACAAAAGCCGGGAATTATTTATATACATTATTTATTTTCTTTCAGAAGTAGCTAGGTATGCAGAAACAAGTGCCCAAAAAAGAGCCAATAAAAATCTTCCATCCTCAGCCGATCTGAATGTGAATATTAAAATTGCTGGGAACGACTTTATTTGGCAATTGCTAGAGAATAAGTCGTATCAGAAAGCACTAGAAACCGATCATCCTGAAAAGTTGGTGGATATGGATTTAGTCAAGAAAATCTATACCCAGCTATCTGAAACCAGTGAATACAAAATTTATATCACAGAGCAGAGTAGGGATAAAGCCAAAGAGCGGGAAATTATAAAACTAATCTTTACTGAATTGATATTGCCCAATGAGGACTTTATTGCGCATATTGAAAGTCATTTCAACAACTGGGATGATGATGCTGATATGATGGATCAGTTGGTATTGGCATATATTCAAAAACCCAATAGCATTCAATTAGATCAATTAATGAATGCCGATAAATGGGATTTTGCAAGGGTTTTACTCAAAACTACTATTGACAAACAAGAATATTGCGCTGAATTAATTACGCCCAAATTGAAAAACTGGGATGCAGACCGGATTGCACAACTAGATATGGTTTTAATGAGGATGGGTATTTGTGAACTACTTTATTTTGAAACCATTCCTACCAAAGTATCTATTAATGAATACATTGATTTGGCCAAGGAATACAGTACCGCACAAAGTGGTCAGTTTGTGAATGGCATACTCGACAATATTCACAAAGAATTGTTGAACGATGGTAAAATCAATAAAATAAGTTTTAAAAACAAAGCAGTTTAATTCATACAAAAAACAATAAAATATGTTATCCCTAGCCTTCGTAATTTTATCAGCCGACCCTAAGCAGGGTGGTACTTTCCAACTTATTTTAATGGGTGCCATTGTGTTGGTATTCTGGTTATTCATGATTCGTCCCCAAGCAAAAAAAGCCAAAGAGCAAAAGAAATTTATTGACAATATGCAAAAAGGTGATAAAATCGTCACTATTGCTGGTATTCATGGTACCATTAATAAAGTGAACGACGACAATACAATTCAATTGGAAGTAAACCCAGGTAGCTACCTGAAAATTGAAAAATCATCTCTTAGCATGGAATGGACCATTGCAATTAATAAGCCAGCCGCTGTTGAGAAAAAATAAAAAATCATCTTAAAACTGTATTTTTACAACCGATAAATTATTTTATCGGTTTTTTTATGCTAAAGGTTGGATTAACTGGTGGTATCGGTAGTGGAAAAACCACTGTCGCAAAATTTTTTGAGTGTCTCGGTATTGCTGTACTGGATGCAGATGATTTGTCGCGACAAATCATGCACCAAGACCAAGCAGTTATATCAGCAATTATTGCTGCTTTTGGCACCAATGCTTACTTAAATGGAGCGCTTAACAGAAAGTATATTGCCGATATTGTTTTTTCAGACCCTTTTATGCTATCGGTTTTAAATGCTATAGTTCATCCCGCAACTATACAGGCAGCTATTAAATGGTCAGCTAAACAAAAGGGACAATATACCATTAAGGAAGCTGCTCTTTTTTTTGAGACTGGTTCTGCCGAAGGAATGGATTATATGATCGGTGTTGCCAGTCCACTGACTGTTCGGATTCAAAGGGTGATGGAAAGAGATGGTATTTCAAAAGAAGCGGTGATGGCTAGAATAAACCAGCAGATAGGCGATGAGGTGAAAATGAAATTGTGCGACTTTGTGATCCAAAACAATGATCTACAACTACTTATTCCGCAGGTATTAAATATTCACCAAAAAATTCTTGGATTAGTTGTTTAATTTCAATTAAATTGCTATAGCAACAAATACGCAATAATGGTAGTACTAATACCAGAAAATGAATCGAGCAGGCTACCACAACTGAATCAAATATCGGTATTTGATTCCCAGCCCGAAGAGGCGTTCGATGAAATAGTTGAAGTTGCTTCTAGAATTTGCAACCTACCATTCTCATTAATCGTATTAGTTGATGGTCAAAAGCAGTGGTTGAAAGCAAAAAAAGGAATTATTGAAGATCAATTTGATGAACAAAATAATCTATTTCAACAAACTATCTTAGGCAATGAAGTTTTAGAAATTATTGACATCCAACTAGACAAAAGGTTTACCCATAATTCACTCGTAATAAATCCTCCGTGTATTCGTTTTTATGCAGGTATCCCGTTAATTACCAGTAGTGGTGATAAACTGGGTACGCTTTCAGTAATGGATATTGTTCCGAGAAAACTTACTGAGGATCAAATTTTTGCTCTAGGTATTTTAGCCAAACAGGTAATACGATTATTCGATATAAGGTTGCAGAATCAAGAAATTAAAGCACAGAATGCAATTGTAGTAAGTCAGAAAAAGCACTTAGAAGAACTGAGTGAAATTCAAAATAAAATTATTTCAATTGTTGCACATGATGTTAGAAGTCCAGTAGCCTCCCTCAAGAAGGTACTCGAATTGAAAAAAGAGGGCGCAATTTCACTTGAAAAAATGGATGATTTTTTAGCCATGGTGGCCAAACAGATGGATGGCACTATTAATTTACTCACCAATTTGGTGGACTGGGGAAGTATTTTATTAAACAAATCAGCTACAAAATTTTCAAACTTAAATTTATCTGAACTGGTTGCCACTAAATTAAAAAGTTTAGAAGTGGCCAGCCAAGTAAAACACAATCAACTGGTGAATAATATTCCTAGCAATTGTAATGTATTTACAGACGAGAATATGCTTAAATTCATACTTAGAAATCTCATCAACAATGCTATCAAGTTTACAGAAGGGGGAATTATTAGTATAAATTCTGCAATAGAATTGAATAAAGTATCCATAATAGTAAGTGATACGGGCGTTGGTATGAATGACGATGTAAAGAAAAGTTTATTTAACACGGATAGACGAAGCACTCGAAAAGGCACCAGTAAAGAACAAGGTAGCGGACTGGGATTAATATTGGCTAAAGAGTTTGCAGAAATTTTAGGTTCCCGATTATTGGTCTCCAGCGAATTTGGGAAAGGCACTAGTATCAGCTTTGAATTACCCCTTACTACTGAATCTAATTAGTTTTTTACTATTTCAAAACACCATCTTTTTAATTTTCCTTCAAAATCAAAAGGGGTAGTCACTTTGGTAATATCTTTTATTTGTTTTGATTGAATGGCATCTCTATCCATTTCAAAGCGACTAAAATTGGTACTGAAATAAAGTACTGCTTCTTCATTGCTTGCAGTGAGCACATCATTAATCAACTCCGAATGGTCTCTTTGTATATCTAGTATATCTTTCATGCGCTTACTATTGCTGAAAGTGGGTGGATCCATAATAATTAAGTCAAAACTATTCGGTGGAATCGTTTTTAAATACTGTTTTACATCCGCATGGATAAATGAATATTTTGCTTCATCTGTATAGCCATTAAGTTTCATATTCTTTTCTGCCCAGCCTAAATATGTTTTTGACAAATCTACAGATACTACTGAAGTTGCTGCTCCAGCTGCGGCGTAAACAGAAAACGAGCCAGTATAACAGAATAGATTAAGCACTCTTTTTCCCGCACTTATTTGGCGTATTCGTTCACGCGTTATTCGATGGTCTAGAAAAAGCCCAGTATCTAAATAATCGGTCAGGTTCACCAAGAAATCTAAGCCCTGTTCTGTCACGGTAAAATATTCCTGCTCACTGGCTAGCTTTTCATATTGTCCCTCACTTCTATGCGACATTCGTTTCCGCTGTTTACAATACATATTTTCAATAGGTATGCCAATAATCGTTTCAATTATTACCATACATTCATTCAACCAATTGTTGTGTTCATCTTCTTCCATACCATGCCGCCTCAGGTATTCGGCAATATAAATATTGGTTTCGTATAGCTCTATGCTGAAAGGAAATTCAGGTAAATCGTGGTCGTACACCCTATAACAAGTAATACCCTGTCGCTTGGCAAGTTTATTTTTATGCTTAAATACTTTGCTCAGCCTGTTTTTAAACATTTCGGCTTTTACCAGATCAATCATGTAGACAAATTAACTACAAATTTCATCACCATTTATCCTTTTTCGTGATTTTGAAGAAACTATTCTTTTATATTTAAAGCTTAAATCTGTTACATGATAAAACAATTGCTTTTTGCCATCGGTCTTGCTGGAATTTCGGGACTTTATGCGCAAAATTATTCTACCCCCGCAGAACAGCAAGGGCGAATTCAAACTTTGGTAAAAGCCTATCCACAATTGGCTTCTTTAAGTTCTCTTACCAAAACCAATGGAGGGAAAGATATCTGGATGATAACCATTGGTACTGGAAAAACTGAAACCAAACCCGCAATTGTAGTTGTAGGTGGTGTAGAGGGCAACCATTTATTGGGGGCTGAACTGGTAATTGGCTTTGCCGAAAGTTTACTAAAAGGCAGTGCGTTCGATTCTATTAAAAACTTGCTGCAAAAAACAACCTATTATTTGTTTCCCAATATGAGTCCCGACGCTACGGAGCAATATTTTGCCAAACTAAAATATGAACGTACTGGTAATGCTACTGAAACCGATGATGATAGAGATGGCAGGTTAAATGAAGACCCATTTGATGATTTAGATGGTAATGGGAAAATAACATTGATGAGGGTAGAATCTCCTGTGGGCGACTATAAACTGCACCCAGATGATACTCGCGTGTTGATAAAAGCGGATCCCAGCAAAGGGGATAAAGGAAAGTATTTGTTACTTACTGAAGGAAAAGACAGTGATAAAGATGGTTTGTTAAATGAAGATGGGGAAGGAGGAATTGAATTTAATAAAAACGGCACCTACAAACACAAAACATTTGCACCTGGCGCAGGCGATTATCCTGCCAGTGAAAGAGAAACAAGGGCTTTGTTGGATTTTTTGTACGATGCTTTTAATGCGTATGCAGTAGTAAGTTTTGGCAGCAATAATAATTTAAGTACCAATGATGATAAAGCCACTACCATTGTAAGCGATTTGTACAATAAAATTTTAACTGCAAAAGATGCCCCAAAAACTACTGCTGCAGGCGGTGATTTTTTTTCGTGGGCTTACCAACATTATGGACGATTTAGTTTTAGCACACCAGGCTGGTGGGTGCCTAAATCGAAGCCTGATACAGCAAAAAAAGAAAAAGCATTTACAGTAGAAGATGCTACCGCAAATTATTTGCGCTGGTCCGCTCAACAAGGAATAACCGATGTGTTTACCGAATGGAAACCGGTAACACATCCCGACTATCCCAATCAAAAAGTAGAAGTAGGTGGAATAGATCCTTTTGTATTAATAAATCCACCGTATAAAATGGTGGCAGATTTGGCAAAAAAACATGCGGAATTTTTAGTGAAGATGGCATCATTTCAACCAGAAATTGATGTAATTAATGTACAAACAGAAAAGTTGGCCAACGGATTAACCCGAGTAAGTGTAGATGTGATTAACAAAGGATCATTAGCCACACATAGCAAATTTGCCGACCGGAATTATTTTGTAAAAAAACTTAATGTAACCCTAAAATTATCCGACAACCAAGTATTAATAGGGGGTAAAAAAGTATTCTTAATCAATAATATGGAACCATCCGCTAAACAGAGTTTCAGTTGGATAATTAAGGGAAAGGGTAAAATAAATGTAGATGCGGGTTGCCCTACAGCAGGAACAAAAAGCATGGAAATTTTACTTTAAATTTAAAATGATTATCATGAAGAAAATATTCTTTTATTCAATAACAATAAGTGTTCTTTTATTTGCTAAAACAGTAAAAGCACAAAATGCCGATCAGGTATTTAAAGCATCAGGATCACCCGTAAACCCAAAAGTATCTATTCCATGGAACCGCTACTACGATCACGGAGGCATTACAGAAATATGCAAAAAAATTGCAGCAGCATATCCCGATTTAGTAAAATTAAACTCCATTGGTAAGTCCTATGATGGTAGGGATCTTTGGTGCCTTACCGTAACTGATTTTAAGAAGGGAGATGAATTGAAAAAACCTGGCATGTATATCGACGGCAACATTCATTCCAATGAAATTCAAGGATCAGAATTTGCCATGTACACTGCTTGGTATTTAACTGAATCATTTGCAGATACCAAATTCATACAAGAATTATTGGCCGATAAAGTGTTTTATATTATTCCTAGTATTAATCCCGATGCACGTGATAGTTATATGCACAAACCCAATAATGCTAGTTCACCCAGATCAGGTGTAAAGCCAGTTGACAATGATGGAGACGGATTGATTAATGAGGATAATTACGATGATTTAGATGCCGATGGTCATATTACTTTAATGCGAAGAAAAAACCCCAACGGCAGGTATAAAATTGATTCAAAGGATCCAAGAAATATGATTCAAGTTGGACCAGATGAAAAAGGAGAATATGAATTATTGGGAATTGAGGGAATAGATAACGATGGAGATGGAAAAGTGAATGAAGATGGCTATGCTTTTGAATACGACCCCAATCGCGATTGGGGATGGGGATGGCAGCCCAATTACATACAGAATGGGGCTTATAAATATCCATTTTCTATTCCGGAAAACAGAGCAGTGATGGAATTTGTTATGAAACATCCCAATATAGCTGCTGCACAATCTTTTCACAACGCAGGTGGCATGATATTAAGAGGGCCGGGCGGTGCAGAAGATGTAAGTACTTACAATGCACAGGATGTTTCTGTATATGATGCCATTGCCAAAAAAGGAGAGGAGTTAATGCCGGGTTACAAATATTTAATTGTGTACAAAGACCTCTATTCAGCTTATGGTGGAGAATTAGATTGGTTTTATGCAGGACGCGGCATATATACTTATTCCAATGAATTATGGACTCCCTACCTCATGTTTATGAAAGAAGCAACCCGTGATCCATTTGATAACTCGTCGTATAATTTTGATCGATACTTATTATTTCAAGATGCATTTGTTCCTTGGAAAGAATACGATCATCCTCAATATGGAAAAATAGAAGTGGGAGGATTTAAAAAGAATTTTGGCAGAGCACATCCTGGTTTTTTATTAGAATCCGATGCACACCGTAATATGGCCTTCTCTATTTACCATTGTTATCACACACCCAAATTAGCGGTATCTTCTCTTACTGAAAAAGATTTGGGAGATGGATTAACAGAAGTAACGGCGATAATTTCTAATAGCAGAATTATGCCAACTCATAGTAGCCAGGATGTAAAGAATAAAATTGAGCGGCCCGATTATATCACCCTTAATACGAGTGCTAAAATAATAGCAGGTATGTTGGTAGAAAACAAGGACTTGAATTTAACTACAGAACAAAAAAACAACCCTGCTGTGTTAGAAGTAAACAATATACCCGGTTTAGGAACTGTTACGGTACGTTGGATTGTTTCAGGCAAAGGAAAATTTTCAGTTACAGTAGACAGCAAAAAAGGCGGGGTAGTAGGGAATTAAGTGTATAAGGGTTATTGGGTTTATAAAGTGTATAAGGGTTATAGGTTTTTTTAAAGTTTATAGAGTGTAAAGGGTTATATGGTTTATAGAGTGTATAAAGTAACTTATGGAAAGTTCTAAAACTTTCCATAAGTTTAAATTTTGATTGACACTTAAAAAAGCACTGTCGGACATTATGCGTTTAATATAGTTCTGGTTCAAAGCAATAAATTCGATTAAAAACCAATAAAAATACCATCTATGAAAAAAGCAATAGGCTCAAAAATCAATTTAATTCTCTTTGGCTTCTTATTGTTATATAGTCCTTTAAATTTCGCACAATCCAAAGGCTTTACCATTAAAGGAAAAATTGTTGGCGCAAAAAATGGGGAGAAGGTTTATGTAAGAGAGTTAAACAAAATGCAATATTTAGACTCTGCTGAAGTTGTAAATCAAAAATTTATACTAAAAGGAAATATTGCCGAACCAACTCCCGCTTGGTTAGTTTACAAAAATGAGTACACGAAAATCCAATTAGAGAATCTGCCTATAACATTCGAAGCACCAACAAAATATTGGTTAACCAAAAGCAGAACATTTGGAGGAAGAGAGCAAGGGTTTAGAAACAAATTAAATGTAGTAGAATTTCCATTTCATGAGATATATGAAAAAGGGCGAGATAGTTTGAATAATAAACTGTTTAGCAGCCCTATGCATCAGGCTGATATAGTTAAAAGGTTAAATGAAAAATCGGAAATAAATCAATCAAAGTATGTAGCATTTGGAAAAGCAAATCCGAATTCTTTTTTAGGTCTTGATATTCTCTATAGAAATAGAAAAACGATTGGCAAACCAGAAATGGCAGAATTGCTAAAAAAGATGTCGCCTAAAATAAGAAATTCTTCCACAGGCAAAACACTAGCCCTTTTTGTAGCAACTGAACTTATAAAAGTGGGACAGGATTTTTTTGATTTTACGGCGAATACGATTAACAATCAGCCATTTACCTTATCTAGTCTTAAAGGGCAATATATATACTTAACATTTTGGGAAAGCGGCTGCGGACCTTGCCGACTTGAAAATAGATTATTTGCTAAAGAAATGAATCGAATAGCTGGTCAGCTACAAATTGTGAGCTTCTCCCTAGATCCAGTATTAAAAAATTGGAAAGAAGCCAGCAATTTAGATGGAATTGCTTGGCACAATGTTTCAGATTTAAAGGGGAATGATAGTCCAATCAAAATAAAGTATGATGTACAAGGTATTCCTCATTCTTTTTTAATTGATAAAGTAGGAAAAATTATCAAAATTTTTAGTGGGTATAGTATAAAGATGGTTGATGAGTTACTTACGCTCGTTAAGTAGTATTTTGTTATCTCAAAAAGCGCAAGGTAACTTTTGGAAAGTTCTAAAACTTTCCAAAAGTTTGAAACAAATTACATGGCTATAAACCCTATATACTTATAAACCCTATAAACGAATCACTTTAACTCTCCCAACGCATTCGCAATTCTTGCCCACGCTTTTTCAATATTTGCCATATTATTGGCAAAAGAAAAACGAACACAATTGGGTTCTCCAAATGCATCACCCATTACGGAAGAAACGTGTGCCGTATTTAGAATATACATACTAAAATCGGCTGCATTAGATATGGTTTCTGTACCGTTTGATTTTCCATAATAGGCACTCACATCAGGAAATACATAGAATGCACCTTCGGGTTCAAAACACTTAAAACCTGGTATGGCTTTTACCAATTCCAAGGTTTTTGTTCTTCTGCGTGTAAACTCTTCCGTCATCTCAATTGAAGGACGAAGATCACCCGTAAGTGCTGCTACAGCTGCTTTCTGTGTGATAGATGATGTTCCTGAAGTAAACTGTCCTTGTAATTTTTCACAGGCTTTTACAATGCTGGTATTGGCAGCAATATATCCCAATCTCCAACCCGTCATTGCAAACCCCTTGCTGAGTCCATTTATTATTACTACCCGCTCTTTTAATTCATCAAACTGGGCTATACTTTCGTGCTTTCCCATGAAATTGATATACTCATAAATTTCATCCGATAAAATAGTAACCTGCGGATACTTTACAAATACTGCTGCCAATGCTTTCAACTCCTCCTTACTAAATACCGCACCTGAGGGGTTGCAAGGAGAGGAGAACATGAACACTTTTGTTCTTGGTGTAATAGCCGCCTCCACTTGCGCTGGTGTTGGCTTAAATTTATTTTCGAGACTTGTTCTAATCTCTACTACTTTCCCTCTTGCAATTTTTACCAACTCTGAATAAGTAACCCAATATGGAGTAGGTATTACCACTTCATCATCTTCATCTACCAACGCTAAAATAACATTGGCAAGGCTCTGTTTTGCACCTGTAGAAGTAATAATATTTTCTGGTTTATAATCAAGGCTATTATCGCGCTTCAACTTGGTACACACGGCTTCTCTTAAATCTGCAAAACCTGCAACAGGGGTATAGTGACTCCAATTGTCATTGATGGCTTTTATTGCAGCATCCTTAATATGTTGGGGCGTATCAAAGTCTGGCTCGCCAAGACTTAAATCAATTACATCGATTCCTTGAGCCCTTAATTCGCGGCCCATTTTGGCCATTTTTAGTGTTTCTGGTTCACTAAACCGATTCAATAATGAAGATAGTTCCATGCATTTATTTTATAATAAGTCAATTTAAGGACGCTAAGTTCGGAAAAACTATATTAACGATGGTTAGTTTTTATAAAAAATAAGCTAACCGGTTTAATTATTCCCATTTACTAAGATCTGGAATATATTTTTTCTTTCTGGTAAGTTCATATTGATAAACGGCTTCCCCAATATTTTTCATAAAAGGAAATCCAATTCCATCATAATCGTATTTGTCGTCGTTAAAAATACCGTCAGTATTGCAAGAAATAGCAGCACTCAGCATGAACTCAATATTCTTATCTAGATCTATTATATAAGCTACATCAATCAAGAAACCATAGGCATCACCTACCTTATTAAAAATTTTAATTCGGGGTGATTTATCTCCTTTTTCAGAACCATAAAATAGGAATTTACAATAAGCATCCCAATAATGGGCTGTATCATAATTTGGGTATTCACTTTGTTTGGGAAAACTACTCATCCACTTATATAAAAAAGTATAATCGTCGTTGGTAAAATTAAACCGTTGTTTTTTAGAAAATTTTTCTGGGAATAAAACCGATTGTAATATATGATGCAGATCCTGCAAGTAAACCCTGTTCTTGGTTGCGAAGGAAAACGGCTCATTAATCAACTTGCCTTTACTCATATAACCTTTACCAATAAATGCATCTAGCTCTGGGAATACGACTTTGCTTTTTTGAATGGGCTGGCTGTAAATAAGCTTACCAGCGGTGTCGTAGAATTGAACAGGATTGGTTATTGCATTCTGCTCCGCCGTTCTACTCAGTTGAAGCCTATGCCTTATAATAGCATCTGGATATCCTTTCTCTTTCAATTTTTTTTGAATGTATTCGGGGCCTAAAAATTCATACAGTCGGTTGAAAGCATCATTGTCACTCACCAAAAATATTTGTTTAATATAGTTTTCAATTGTAGGGCTTCCATCACCTGCATTGGGTTGATTGTACACATGATCTTGGGCTACAAATCCGCTATCAGTTATCATGCTGGTGGTTCTGGTAAGCCCTTCTACTTTTAACTCATTCAGCTTTTCCAATGCAAAAAAAGCAATGGGCATTTTTACGGTGCTGGCAGGATAGAAATAGGTATTGTTATTGAGGTTGAACGTATATTCTTTGAAGGAAGGCTTATTCCGCTTGTCACGATTTATCTGGGTATAAACAATTTGTACACGGAGACTATCTTTATTGTCTAAAATAGGATTAAACAATGAAGGATTGGCTTTCATCAATATTTGCAGTAGGTCATCATCGATATTAGAACGAATACTGTTTTGTGTAGAACCAGGTTGAAGGATCATTAAGCAAAGTATAAAAAAGAAATATTTTCTCATTGTTTTGTAGAATAAAAATCAAGTTAATACATATTTTTTATCCAAAAAATATAAACCCAATTTAAGTAGCATTCTACTACCTATGCTGTATGAACAAATTAGCTTTAACTTTATGCCATGCCACACGAATCCATCTCAGTATTTGATATGTTTAAAATTGGAGTTGGTCCCTCCAGCTCGCATACACTAGGCCCTTGGAAAGCTGCTTTACAATTTATTGCAAAAATAGCGGGCAATTATGGACTGAATCAGGTTGCATCCGTAACCGTTTTATTGTATGGTTCATTGGCAAAAACAGGCAAGGGTCACGGAACCGATACTGCCATACTAATGGGTTTATCTGGGGAAGATCCGGTAACGACTGATGTAAATTTAATTGGTACAAAAATAAAACAAATTGATGATACTAAAATATTGGTCTTGGGTGGTAAAACAGCAATCCCGTTTGATACCACAACTCAAATTGTTTTTCTATACCAAGAGTCGCTTCCCTTTCATCCAAATGCACTTAGTTTTTTAACAACGCTGCAAAATGGCTCACAAATAAGTGAAACCTATTATTCAATTGGTGGGGGCTTTGTGGTAAAAGAAGGGGAGCATGCTGGTGCTGCTGCCAGTGTTGACCTGCCTTTCCCTATTAATAATGCCAATGATATTCAACACTGGTGTAGAAAAACCGGCATGGCCATTCATGAAATTGTATTGGAAAATGAAGTCGTCTGGCGCAGTGAATCAGATACGCTAAAAGGCATTCGAACAATATGGCATACCATGCAGGAATGTATCTACAGAGGTTGCCATACAAAAGGCGTTTTACCAGGCGGTTTATTGGTTAGAAGAAGGGCTTATGATTTGAATAAGAAATTGGTAAAAGAAAACGATTATAATGACTATAATAGTTGGATTCAAACCATTAAAAGTGGGGGTCATGGATTTCAATATATACTAGATTGGGTAAGTTGTTTTGCATTGGCAGTAAACGAAGAAAATGCTGCATTCGGGAGGGTAGTTACCGCACCAACCAATGGTGCAGCCGGTGTAATACCAGCGGTATTGCAATACTATATTGCCTTTTGTGAGGGCGTTACAGAAGCGAAAGTCGTTCAATTTTTATTAACAGCATCTGAGATTGGCAGCATTTTTAAAAAGGGCGCTACCATCTCTGCTGCTATGGGTGGCTGTCAAGCAGAAATAGGGGTGTCATCAGCCATGGCCGCTGCTGCACTTACCGAGTGTATGGGTGGCACCCAACGCCAAGCGTTGATGGCTGCTGAAATTGCTATGGAGCATCACTTGGGATTAACCTGTGATCCAATAGGAGGGTTGGTTCAAATTCCTTGCATAGAACGCAATACAATGGGGGCTATTAAAGCAATAACAGCTTCTCAATTGGCATTACAAAGTACGCCCGACTTTGCAGTGGTTAGCCTAGATAAAGTGATTGCTACTATGTGGACTACCGCCTTAGATATGAATAGCAAATACAAAGAAACCGCAGATGGGGGCTTGGCTGTTCAAATTCCTTTGGGCTTAAGTGAATGCTAACTTAAGCACCACAACTCAAGCACCCATCTTCCATATTACAAACGGTATTTGAGTCGATTGGCGCATCCGTGATTTTATTTATAACAGGATTTTGATCGGTTAATATTACTGGTTCTAAAGTTTTCTCTACTGTAAATTGTACTGCCTGTGTTGCAGCTTGTGTTCTAAGATAATACATGCCCGTTTTCAGTCCCTTTTTCCAACCATAAAAATGCATGGAAGAAAGTTTAGATATAGTAGGGTTGTCGAGAAATAAATTGAGTGATTGCGACTGGCAAATATAAGCGCCACGATCTGCGGCCATATCAATAATATTTCTTTGTTTTATTTCCCAGACTGTTTTATACAACTCTTTCAAGTCAGCAGGAATCTCTTCAATGTTTTGTATAGAACCATTGGCGGCAATGATGCTATTTTTTATTTTATTATTCCACAATCCTAAGTCCACCAAATCTTTTAATAAATATTTATTTACAATAATAAATTCTCCACTGAGTACCCTTCTTGTATAGATATTACTGGTATATGGTTCAAAGCATTCGTTGTTACCAAAAATTTGGGAAGTTGAAGCAGTGGGCATTGGTGCCACCAATAATGAATTTCTAATTCCATATTGTTGTACTTCTTGTTTTAGTAAATTCCAATCCCACCTATCAGAAGGAATTACACCCCACATATCAAATTGAAATATGCCTTTAGAAACAGGTGAACCTTTAAAACTAGTATAGGAGCCATGGATAATAGCTAAGTCTTTACTGGCCGTCATTGCCGCAAAATAAATGGTCTCAAAAATTTCTTTATTCAATATTTTAGCGAGTTCGTTTTCAAAAGGCAGCCTCAGTAGAATAAATACATCTGCCAATCCCTGTACGCCTATACCAATAGGCCTATGTTGGAAATTTGAGTGCTTTGCTTCTTCAATTGGATAATAATTGTGATCAATAATTTTATTGAGATTTTTGGTAGCAGCATAAGTTACTTCGTATAATTTTTGGTGATCAAATTGGCCATTCATAACAAATTTAGGCAAGGAAAGAGAAGCTAAATTACACACTGCTACTTCATTTGGGCTGGTGTATTCCATTATTTCAGTACAAAGATTACTGCATTGGATGGTGCCTAAATTTTGCTGATTAGATTTACTATTGGCAGCGTCTTTATACAAGAGATAAGGCGTGCCAGTTTCAATTTGAGATTGCAAAATTGCAAACCATAAATCTTGGGCTTTTACTATTTTTTTTGCTTTTCCCGCTGCTTCGTATTGGGTATAAAGTGTTTCAAAATCGGCACCCCAGCAATTGTTGAGTCCCGGTGCTTCATGGGGGCAAAATAAACTCCAATGCTCATTGGCTTCAACTCGCTTCATGAAGAGATCACAAATCCACAAAGCATAAAATAAATCACGCGCCCGCATTTCTTCTTTGCCATGATTTTTTTTAAGGTCTAAAAACTCATATACGTCTGCATGCCATGGCTCTAGGTAAATGGCAAAAGCACCTTTTCGTTTGCCACCGCCTTGATCTACATACCGAGCAGTATCGTTGAATACTTTCAACATCGGAACAATGCCATTACTCGTGCCATTGGTTCCACCAATATAAGTGCCAGTAGCCCTAATATGGTGAATGGCTAAACCAATACCACCTGCACTTTGAGAAATTTTTGCCGTTTGCTTCAACGTATCATAAATGCCTTCTATACTATCGCTTTTCATGGTCAACAAAAAGCAAGAGCTCATCTGTGGTTTTGGTGTTCCTGCGTTAAAAAGTGTGGGCGTTGCGTGTGTCATCCATCGCTCGCTCATGAGGTGATAAGTATGAATAGCACTTTCAATATCTTCTTTATGAATGCCAATTGCAACCCGCATATACATATGCTGAGGGCGTTCGGCAATTTTTCCATTTATTTTTAACAGGTAAGATTTTTCTAATGTTTTAAATCCAAAATAGTCAAAAGCATAATCCCGATCGTATAGAATACTACTGTCAATTAAATCGGCATTGGCTTCAATAATTTGCATGATATCATCTGCAATAAGCGGCATTCGATCTTTTGTTATTTGATCGGTATAGTTGTAAAGTAATCGCATGGTAGCTGAAAAACTTTTCACGGTGTTTTTATGCAAATTACTAACAGAAATTCTTGAAGCAAGAATGGCATAATCGGGGTGACGAATGGTTAAAGATGCTGCTGTTTCAGCGGCTAAATTATCTAACTCAGTAGTAGGAACGCCATCATAAATACCTTCAATTGTTTTTTTAGCAACGTCAATAATACTTACGAGATTATTTAAACTGTAGCTTAATTTCTGTAATCTTGCAGTTACTTTATCAAACTTAACGGGTTCTTTTTTGCCATTCCTTTTTATAACGTACATGGAATTATATTTTAGATTTAAAAGTCTTCTTCGGTAGAAAATATTTGAGACGCCTGATTTCCCAATACGCCTGCTTTCTGATAATCGCCTACTCTTTTTTCAAAGAAATTAGTCTTCCCTTGTAAGGAAATCATCTCCATAAAATCAAATGGATTGGTTGTATTAAATAGTTTAGAATAGCCCAATTCAGTCAGCCATCTATCCGCAACAAATTCAATATACTGTTTCATCAATTTTGCATTCATGCCAATTAAATCAACAGGCAATGCCTCTGTAATAAATTCTTTTTCAATTTCTACTGCATCACTGATAATGGAGAGCACGGCAGTTTCGCTCAACTTATTTTTCAACATGCTATACAGTAAGCAAGCAAATTCACAGTGCAACCCTTCATCTCTACTGATGAGTTCATTGCTGAAAGTAAGTCCCGGCATTAACCCTCTTTTTTTTATCCAAAAAATAGAGCAGAAGCTGCCGCTAAAAAATATTCCTTCTACTGCTGCGAATGCAACCAATCTCTCGGCAAAATTTCCATTTACAATCCACTTCAATGCCCACTCAGCTTTGCGCTTAACTGCTGGAATAGTATCAATGGCGTGAAATAATTTGTGTTTTTCTTGCGGGTCTTTAATATATGTATCAATTAATAAGGCATAGGTTTCACTGTGAATATTTTCCATCATAATTTGAAATCCATAAAAGCACCTTGCTTCTGGTAATTGCACTTCACTCATGAAATTAACCGCTAGGTTTTCATTTACAATTCCGTCACTGGCAGCAAAAAATGCAAGAATATGTGAAATAAAGTGGCGTTCCCCATCATTCAAATTCTCCCAATCTTTCATGTCGCCACTTAAATCAATTTCTTCTGCTGTCCAGAAACTGGCTTCATGTCTTTTATACTGTTCCCATATTTTGGGGTAATTGATGGGAAGAATCACAAATCGATCTTTGTTTTCTTTCAATAATATTTCTTCGTTATTATGCATAGTAAATATTTTAAATTTTACTTGCAGATAAAAGCTATAGTGTAGAAAGCGAAGCTACCAGCAGTAGCCAATACAATCAGTACACTAGCCTTTCACCCGAAAGCCTTGTTACTATTTTGTATTGGCAGGTCTTCTGACTTGCTCCTTTGTTTAAAGCCTTCCCGTATATTGCGACAGTGGCGTGGGTATAAACAAAATTGTTGGAGCTTACAGCTACGGGGATAGTTCAAGATTTTAACCTGATTCCCTTTTAATGAACTGCATTAAGCAGTATCAACCATACTTTGTAAAGTAAGTGCCTAATTGTGGATACTGAAAAAGATATTATTCACCCCATGTTGAAAACTGGCATAGCATATATTAGAAATCTTGGTATTAGCTGTTGCCACAGCGCATCATAAATTGTACCTTTAAAAAAAATAAATATGAGTATACAACGAATTGTTATTCTCGGAGCAGGATTTGCGGGATTACAAATAGCAAGAAGGTTGAGTAATACTTCGAATGATATTACCTTAATAGATCAATACAATTTTCACCAATTTCAACCATTGATGTACCAAGTAGCTACCGCAAGATTGGAACCAAGTTCTATTTCATTTCCACTCAGAAAAGTATTTCAACATCAAAAGCAAGTACATGTGCGATTGGCTAATATTGAATCAATTGATTCCAGTACCAATAAAGTAAATACAGATATTGGGGTGTTTGAGTACGACCAACTGATTATTGCCACTGGGTGTACGACCAATTATTTTGGGAATAAAAATATTGAAGCGTTTGCCTTTCCTATGAAGTCTACCAACGAAGCAATTGCATTGCGTAATCATATTCTATTGAATTTTGAAGCCGCATTAACAGCATCACCCGAAACACTTGATTCGTTGATGAATATTGTAGTAGTAGGCGGGGGACCAACTGGTGTGGAGCTTTCTGGCTCTTTGGCAGAGCTTAAGAAGAATATTCTTCCGAAAGATTATCCTGATATGGATTTCTCCAAACTTACCGTACATTTATTAGAAGCGGGGCCTGCCATTTTAGGCGTGATGAGCAAAGCATCTCAAGAAAAATCTAAATATTATCTTGAACAAATGGGGGTTCACGTACACACCAATACAGCAGTAAAAGATTTTGATGGAATAACTGTGATGCTCGGTAATGGAGAAACCATTACAACCAAAACAATGATTTGGGCCGCAGGAGTTACTGGAAATATTCCTACGGGACTTCCTCCTGAAAAATCAGTTCGAGGCAATCGTTTGAAAGTAGATTTATACAATAGGGTAGAAGGGTATGAAAATATTTATGCCGTAGGAGATATTGCTTATATGATTTCTAAAGAATTTCCAAATGGACATCCCCAACTGGCGAATGTAGCTATTGAGCAAGCAAAGAATCTAGTGTATAATATCAAACAATTGCAAGACCAAAAACAGGAAAAACCATTTACTTATAAGAATCCAGGAACAATGGCAACCGTAGGAAAAAGAAAGGCGGTGGTTGACCTTCCAAATTTTAGTTTCCAAGGTAGATTGGCTTGGTTTGTCTGGATGTTTCTACACCTTATGCTGATAGTAAGTGTAAAAAACAGACTGATTATATTCATCAATTGGGCCATCAGTTATTTCACCAATGATACAACCCTTAGATTGATTTTATTACCTAAGAAAAAGTAGCCGCCTCTATATTGCTATAATCTTTTATTTCATTATAGAGAGTACCACGTTCTATTGGCTGGCGTTTTACTTGTTTAATTAAACCTACTAAATCTGCGGTACTCATAATAGGTACCTGTTCTTCACTGCCTGCCATTGCATATATTTTAGTAGAATCATCAATGGTTCCATCTATATCATTTACGCCAAAAGAGAGACTAAGCTGGGCATTTTGCCTGCCCAACATAGGCCAGTAGGCTTTTACGTGCGGAAAATTATCCATATACAATCGCGATACCGCATACATTTTCATATCTTCTATTATGGTAGACTCTTTAACATGACTCATATCGTTTTCTTTATTGCGGAACTTTAATGGGATAAAGGTATTGAAACCTCCTGTCTCGTCTTGTAAAGTGCGCAAGCGATCCATATGGTCTATTCTATGCCAATATTCCTCTATATGCCCATACAATAAAGTTGCATTGCTGTTCATTCCCAATTGATGTGCTGCTTTGTGAATGGCGAGCCATCCATCTGCATCAACTTTATCGGCACAGATTTGTTTTCGAATATCGGGATGAAATATTTCAGCACCACCACCTGGTAATGAATCTAATCCTGCTTCATGCGATAAACGCATACCTTCTTCAACGGTAACTTTTGCTTTCCTAAACATATAATCCAACTCAACTGGCGTGAATGCTTTGATATGCAAATCAGGCCGATGGGCTTTAATAGTGCGGAGTAATTCAAGAAAGAATGCCATATTCATCTTCGGATGAACTCCACCAACAATATGCACTTCTGTAACGGGTTTACCATCGTAACTTTTTACAATATGCATCATCTGATCAATACTCAGTTCCCATCCTTGTTCTCTATTGGAATATAGTTTCGAATAAGAACAGAATGCGCAGGAAAAAACACAAATATTAGTAGGCTCAATATGAAAGTTGCGATTAAAATAAGTTTTATTGCCATGCTTTTCTTCACGCACCCAATTGGCCAATGCACCGACATAAGAAAGTGATGCTTTTTCGAACAAAATAATCCCATCCTCAAAACTAATTCGTTCTTTATTTAATACCTTGTAACCGATGGCTTGCAATATTGGTTCTTTTGCTGCATCTACTAATATTTTTAGGGCAGGACTGTTCATGAGTAAGCATTTTTGCAAAGCTACTAAAGAATTATTGTGAAGGTTCATTAAACCCCAATATAAGATACCAATAGCTGACTTCGGTATAGGAATAATCAGTAACTAATTCAAATATGCTGTTTATTCAACTTCAATATCCGAAAAACTTATATTAACTTGCCACAAAATTCATTTATATGCAAACTGGACTGCTGCACTTACATAATTTTCTTCGTTGGGTAATACTTATTTTGCTGCTGGTTTCTATTTATAAAGCGTACAGTGGGTGGTCTGCTAAAAAAACATTTCAATCAGCAGATAAAAAGCTATGGTTATTTACCATGATTGCAGCTCATATTACTTTATTGCTTGGTCTCTATCAAACTGCACTGGGTAGGTATGGGATTTTTACCACCAATTTGCCAGAAGGAAGTTCTGTAATGCAGGATCGCTTTTTCAGATTTTTCTGGGTTGAACATCCAACTACAATGATCATTGCTATAATATTAATTACCGTAGCTCATGGTGTATACAAAAAGCAAATTTCGGACGCAGAAAAGTACAAAAAAGCCTTTTACTATTTATTAATTGCTCTTGTACTAATACTTGCAGGAATACCTTGGCCTTTTAGAGAGATTATTGGTCGCCCTTATTTCCCTGGCATGCCTATTGCGTAAGTTTCTCAATTGGTTTAATTCTCAAAACTTATGCCATGCCGCACTATGCTTGTTTGGGAAATATTCCCCATAAACGCCATACCCAATTTCGCAAGCCCGATGGAGGGTTGTATTCGGAACAGCTTTTTTCTACAGAAGGTTTCAGCAACGATTATTCTTTGTTGTACCATATTTATCCACCTACTCAAATTATTAATACAGATGAACCTTTTTCGGTGATGCCCAAAATTGCAGAAGAGAAAATGCTCAAGCACAGAAGCTTTGAAGGATTCAATGTAAAACCCGAAGCAGATTTTCTTCAAAGCAGAAAAGCAATCCTAGTAAACAATGATTGCCATATTGTTTTGGCCGCACCTAAGCAAAGTACAACCGATTATTTCTATAAGAATGCTGATGCAGATGAACTTATTTTTATTCATGAAGGATCAGGTAGACTTTTAACGCAATATGGAGAACTGTTATTTGGTTATGGCGACTATATTATTATTCCACGAGGATCTATTTACCAAATTCATTTTAACACCCCCCAGAATCGATTGTTTATTGTAGAAAGTTTTAGTCCCCTCCGTTACCCCAAACGCTATACCAGTAAGAATGGACAATTGCTGGAGCATTCCCCTTATTGCGAGAGGGATATACGAGGTCCACAGCAATTGATTACTAGAGATGAAAAAGGCGACTTCCTAATTAAAACCAAGAAGCGAGGTATAATCTATGGGTTGCATTATGGTACCCATCCTTTTGATGTAATTGGTTGGGATGGATATTGCTATCCTTATATATTTAGTATACACGATTTTGAACCTATTACGGGTAGGGTACACCAACCACCGCCAGTACACCAGACTTTTGACGCCCAAAATTTTGTAGTCTGTAGTTTTTGTCCCCGCCTTTACGATTATCATCCCAATGCCATTCCTGCTCCATATAATCATAGTAATATTGACAGCGATGAACTCTTGTATTATGTAGATGGTGATTTCATGAGTCGTAAAAATGTGACCAGAGGAATGATGACCCTACATCCTGCGGGTATACCGCATGGACCTCATCCAGGTTCAGTAGAAAAAAGTATTGGCAAAAAGGAGACCCAAGAATTAGCCGTTATGATAGATACTTTTCATCCGCTTCAACTAACTGAAGAAGCTATTGCAATTGAAAACCAAGGATATACCATGAGTTGGGCGGAGTAGGGTAAACGATAGACGGTGGACAAGCAATGGAAAATATTGTTGATGATATATCTATAATTCAAAAAAATCCTTTAATTTGATAGTCAAAATCAATTGCCATTATGATTAAATTCAACGAAATTAAGGTCGGCGACTACCTCATAGGAGAATATGATGGAAAACGCTGGCAAGGAGAAGTAACCCGTTTGAATGGAGATGAAAAACAGGTTTGTCTCCGTACTTCAGTTCAAGAGTTTTGGTTTTCTACAGACCATCTCTACGCCATTCCGCTAGATGAAGCCGCATTAACCAACCTAAGCTTTAGCAAGCAACAAAATGAAGATGGGTCTATTAAGTACATGAAAGGATCCTTCCGAATTGTAACCCCAAAAGCAGGTGATTTTTCTTCTATAGAAATGTGGTATCGAGAAGATAAACGCCATCACCCAGATGTGCATACTGTTCACCAATTACAAAATCAGTACCACGACATGACTAAAATTTACTTGACAAGCAATCCGATGTAACAATTTGGAGATGAAAAATAATTGCTCCGGCAGGTAATTCTGCCGGATTTTTTATTCCTTCACCTCTATTTTTACCCCTGTTTTACCCTCTCAAGACAGGATTTAGGCTTTTTAACAAGTATTTTTCCACATTTTTGAGAGTTTTTTCCACTAATTTTTCATATTTCAGTTAGATTTTGATATCTTTGCAGCCCCAAAAATAGTATGTCGAAACAACCGCTGATTAAACAAGATGGAGTTATTCTGGAAGCATTAAGCAATGCTATGTTCAGAGTGAAATTAGAAAATGGTCATGAAATATTGGCTACTATTTCTGGCAAAATGCGGATGCACTATATCCGAATTTTACCAGGCGATAAAGTTGGTGTAGAAATGAGTCCCTATGACTTGAGCAGAGGTAGAATCATTTTTAGGTACAAATAAGGTTAAAAGTTCAGGAGTAAGAAAAGAGAAGTATTGAAAGTGAGGAAATTGAATTGGTTCGTAATTGGAAAAAGTAAACAAAGATAAAATGAAAGTAAGAGCTTCCATTAAAAAACGCAGTACCGATTGTAAGATCGTAAAACGCAAGGGTAAATTATTTGTGATTAATAAAAAAAATCCACGCTTTAAGCAACGTCAAGGATAATTGATTTAATCAAATTAACAGCATAAAACAACTATAATATGGCTCGTATTGCCGGTATTGATTTGCCAAAAAACAAAAGAGGTGAGATTGGTTTAACCTATATTTTTGGTATTGGACGTTCTACCTCTCAGTATATTCTTGAAAAAGCAGGTATTGATGTAAATAAGAAAGTAAACCAGTGGAACGATGATGAGCAAACTGCTATCCGTAATATCATTAACAGTGAATTTAAGGTAGAAGGTGCACTCAGAAGTGAAGTATCTATGAGTATTAAGCGTTTGCTTGATATAGCATGTTACAGAGGTCTTCGTCATCGTAAAGGATTACCAGTGCGTGGTCAGAGAACAAAGACCAATAGCAGAACCAGAAAAGGTAAGCGTAAAACAGTTGCTGGCAAGAAAAAAGCAGCTAAAAAATAATTAGTCAGCCCGGTGTTTAATTACCTTGGGCTTTCTTACATAAAATCCTGTTATTTTGGATCACCCGAAAGGGTAGGAGAAGTATCAGGTTCCTGACCAAGGATTATTATTCACTATAACCGCTCTAGCGGAAAGATTACCTAAAAAAGTAACAATGGCTAAACCACAAAAAGCGCAGAACAGTGCAAAAGCTGCTGCAAAAAAAAGAGTAGTAAAAGTTGACGCAACCGGTGAGGTTCGTATTTCTGCTACATTCAACAATATCATCATTAGCTTTACCAACAAAACCGGTCAGGTTATTAGTTGGAGTAGTGCTGGTAAAATGGGTTTCAAGGGTTCTAAGAAAAACACTCCATATGCTGCCCAAATGGCTGCTGCTGATGCCGCAAAAGTTGCATTAGACGCTGGTTTGAAGCGTGTAGACGTTTTTGTGAAAGGCCCAGGTGCTGGTCGCGAAGGCGCCATTCGATCTATTGCCCAGTCTGGTGTTGAAGTAACTTCTATTAAGGATGTTACTCCTATGCCTCACAATGGTTGTAGACCTCCTAAACAAAGAAGGGTTTAATTTTTCATTATTTCATAACTGGATGTACAATCTATTTTAGATTTTTTGATTATACATCGTCATTAAAAAATCAAGACAAATAATATGGCACGTTACACAGGTCCAAAGACCAAAATCTCAAGAATTTTCGGCGAACCTATCTTAGGCAACGCAAAGTGGTTGGGTAAGAATAGCAATCCTCCCGGTCAGCACGGTGCTGCTCGCAAGCGTAAAACCTTAGGTGAATATGCTTTGCAGTTAAGAGAGAAGCAAAAAGCAAAATACACATATGGTGTATTAGAGCGCCAGTTTCGTAAAACATTTGAAGAAGCACAACGCCTAAAGGGTGTAACTGGTGAGAATCTAATTAAACTATTAGAATCTCGTTTAGATAATACAGTGTTCCGTATGGGATTAACTGCCAGTCGCCCAGAAGCTCGTCAATTGGTAAATCATAAGCATATTACTGTAAATGGTGAAACAATGAATGTACCTTCTTATACCTGTAGGCCAGGTGATATTATTGCATACAGACCAAAAAGCGCTGACAATACAGGAATCACCAGCAAAACGCGTGGTAAGAATCCTAAGTTTGGTTGGTTAGATTGGAATGAAGCTGAGAAAAAAGGCACATTCATCACCATGCCAGAACGCGAACACGTTCCTGAAAATATTAAGGAGCAACTGATAGTAGAATTGTACTCTAAATAATTTTTGCCATTTAACCCAACAACTCACCTCGTAAAAAACAAGTTTTAATATGGCTATATTAAGCTTCCAAAAGCCGGACAAAATTGTTCTTCAAAAAGCAACTGATTTTGAAGGTCAGTTCGAATTTCGCCCGCTCGAACCGGGATTTGGTTTAACCATTGGAAATGCACTTCGCAGAGTATTGCTGAGTTCATTGGAGGGTTATGCTATCGTTGGAATTAAAATTGATGGAGTAGACCATGAGTTTGCTACCATTAAGGGCATTACAGAAGATATTACAGAAGTTATTCTAAACTTGAAGCAAGTTCGTTTCAAGAAAAATGCTGATCTGGATCTTGCTTCTGAAAAAGTAAATTTGTCTATCAAAGGACATAGTGAATTCACCGCTGGAATGATTGGTGATGCAACTGCTAGTTTTCAGGTAATGAATCCAGAATTGGTACTTTGTACCATGGATGCTACTGCCAAATTAGATATTGAACTGACCATCGCAAGGGGTCGTGGATATATTCCTGCTGAAGAGAACAAATTAAAAGATGTTCCTTTTGGTTATATCGCCATCGATTCAATTCACACTCCAATCAAGAACGTTAAATACGCCATTGAGAACTATCGTGTGGAGCAAAGAACAGATTACGAAAAACTTATTTTAGATGTAGCTACTGATGGAACCATTCATCCAGAAGATGCAGTAAAACAAGCTTCTCGCATTCTGATTCAGCATCTGATGATCATCACAGACGAAAACATCACTTTTGACAATAAAGAAGATAAGAAAGAAGATGTAGTTGATGAACATATTCTGCAACTGCGTAAAGTATTGAAAACTCCACTGGAAGATTTAGACCTTTCTGTACGCGCATTCAATTGCTTAAAAGCAGCCAAAATCAACAGCTTAAGTGAACTTGTACAATATGAGCAAGAAGACCTGATGAAATTTAGAAATTTCGGTCAGAAATCGCTCTCTGAAATTGAACAAGTTTTAACAGAAAGGGGATTGAGTTTTGGAATGGATTTGGTAAAACTCGGATTGGATAATTTAGATAATTAATTTTCATACATCTTGTAATTCCTGACACGGTACAAGATAAAAACAAATAAGTCATGCGTCACGGAGACAAAATCAACAACCTCGGCCGTAAAAAAGCCCACAGAGTAGCTCTTTTACAAAATCTTGCTAGCCAGTTAATCACGTACAAACGTATTGTTACCACTTTGGCAAAAGCCAAAGCATTGAGAACATATATAGAGCCGTTGATTACCAAGACCAAGAAAATTGAGTCTGCTGCACAAATCAGTCACAACCACCGTTTGGTATTTGCTGAATTGCAAGATAAAGCTGCTGTAAAAGAACTATTTACTGTTGTAGGCCCCAAAATTGCAGCCCGCCCAGGCGGTTATACCCGTATTTTAAAACTCGGTATTCGTCCCGGTGATAATGCAGAGAAAGCCATGATTGAATTGGTTGATTTCAATGAAATCTATGGCAATGGTATTGCACAAGCTGCTGAGCCTGCTAAGAAAACTCGTCGTGGTCGCGCTCCTAAAAAAGTAGAATCAGCTATTGATGAAGTAGAAATAGTTGCTGAACCAGAAGCTGCATCAACCGAAGAAAAAGCCGCTGAATAATTTTATATGAAGTGGTATTAAAATATAGAGGCATCCCCATAAGGTTGCCTCTTTTTTATGCAAGTGTGAGAAACTTACTTGTATATTTTGCTGAAATTTAATTTCTTTTGCATTCATAAATAAAACTATGCCCCATTCCGCCCCTAAACCTGCACTACTAATTCTAGCTGATGGTCATGTATTCAATGGTATGTCTTTCGGAAAAATCGGGACTGCCACTGGTGAAATATGCTTTAATACAGGCATGACTGGTTATCAAGAAGTGTTTACCGATCCCAGTTATACTGGTCAAGTTCTGATTATGAATAACGTACATATCGGCAACTATGGTGTTAAACCCACAGATGTAGAAAGTAGTAGTGTAAAGATTCATGGTTTAATTGCTCGTAACTTAGAAGAGCAATACAGTCGCCACCAGGCCAATACTGACCTTAATACTTACCTTATTGATAATAATATTGTTGCCATTGATGGAATAGATACCCGTGCATTGGTTGCGCATATTCGTACCAAAGGCGCCATGAATTGCATTATATCTTCTGAGGTTACAGATATAGATCAGTTGAAGGAGATGTTGAATTCAGTACCTAATATGGATGGCTTAGAACTGGCCAGTACCGTTAGTACTGAAATGGAATATGAGCTTGGTGATCCCACCGCGACAGTAAAAATTTCAGTGCTCGATTTTGGTGTGAAGCAATATATTCTGCAATGCTTAATATCCCGTGGTGCGCATATACGCGTTCATCCTGCAAAAACAAGCTTTAGTAGACTCAAAGAATTCAATCCTACAGGTTATTTTATTTCTAATGGCCCCGGTGATCCTGCTGCTATGCCTTATGCTGTTTCTACCCTGAAAGACATATTGAATGAGCATAAGCCCGTTTTTGGTATTTGTTTGGGGCATCAATTACTGGCCTTGGCCAATGATATTCCTACTTTTAAAATGCACCATGGACATCGCGGATTAAATCATCCTGTGAAAAATATTATTACAGGTCAGTGTGAAATCACCACCCAAAATCACGGTTTTGGGGTAGATCCAGAAGCCGTTCGTAATCATCCAAATGTAGAAATTACTCATTTGAATTTAAATGATGATTCTATTGAAGGAATCCGCCTCAAAGATCGTCCCGCTTTTAGTGTACAATACCATCCGGAGAGTACGCCAGGGCCACATGATAGTCGCTACTTATTCGATCGTTTTGTTGAAATGATGCATTAATTTTATACCATGCAAATAACCATCATTAATGGACCTAATTTAAATCTATTAGGAAAGCGTGAGCCCGAAGTATACGGTAAGCAGTCTTTTGAAGATTATTTGGCCGAATTGAAATCCACTTTTTCGAATGTGCATTTCAAATATTTTCAATCAAATATTGAAGGTGAATTGGTGAATGCCATACAGCAATATGGCTTTGAATCGGATGGAATTATCTTAAATCCTGCTGGATATACCCATACTTCAGTAGCAATTGGAGATGCTATTGCAGCTGTGAAATCTCCTGTGGTAGAAGTGCATATCAGCAATGTACACGCGAGAGAAGATTTTAGGAAATTATCGCACGTATCTGGTAAATCAGTGGGCAGTATTATAGGGTTGGGATTAACAGGTTATGAACTTGCTGTGCAGTGGTTGTTGAAACAGCAACCCTAATATTTTATTGTGCCAGTGCTGATACATTTATCTTTAGTTTTACCGTATTGGATAAAGAGATGCTTGCTCCTCCTACACCATAGTCTCTTCGATTTATTTCAAGATTTCCTTTGAAAATTATATTTCCCCCTTGTTGTAAAGCAGTAAAGGGGAAGCTTATTTTTTTGGTAGTTCCTTTAATAGTTAAATTAGCTTCCAATTGATAAGTGCCATTGCTATTGCCGCTTATTTTACTACTCTGTATGGAAATTATGGGGAATTTCTGCACACTAAAATAATCCTCTTTTCTAAGATGTTTGTCCCTTAACTTATTATCGGTATCAATGGTAGCTGCGTTAATACTTACCAGAAAGGACGAACTGCTTAAATTTTTTGGATTCCAATTAATGTTTCCTGATAACTGTTGAAAGCTTCCATTTGTTCCCAACCCAAAGTTATTCACTACAAACTTTATTTCTGTTTCTTTTGAATTTGGAATGTATTGTTGGGCAAAAATAATACTAGGAATCAGGCTTATCAATAATAAAATCTTTTTCATGAGTTGAAAACTGTATGAGTTAATTATTTGATATCCCTAATGGTTTATTTCATAAAAGGGTTCAAGTATATGGGCAGTACCTAATAAAATAGGTTAGCAAATTAATACTTGTTTCATATAGCGCAATTAAAATGGTGAAATATACCTACCATAAGTATTGAAACGATTGATTTTACGACCATTTATAGTTAATATAAAGGTTCTACTACATTTGCTTACAGCAGAAATTGTATTTTAGCTGTTTAATATTCTAATCGCATCAATGCTTCCCCAAAAAAATTACCAAAAATATACTTTAGTACTATTGGTTGCAACTGCGCTGGTAAAAATAGGGTTAGCACCCTTATTAGAGTTAGGGAATGATGAAGTTTATTACTGGACTTATGCTTTGAGGCTGAGCTGGAATTATTTTGATCATCCCCCTATGATTGCTTGGATGATACGTACCACCACCTTAAATACTTGGTGGGTTAGTGAACTCTCGCTCCGCTTAGGAAGCATATTGGGTGCTGCCTGTTCTACTTGGTTTATTTTCAAGACCGGAAAATTATTGGCTAATGAGAGGGTGGGTTGGTTTGCTGCTTTGCTTTATACGGCCTCTATTTATACTGGATTTATTGCTGGCTTTTTTATACTGCCAGATTCTCCTCAAATGCCTTTGTGGACGGCAACCCTCTATATAACTGCGTACTTAATCTTAAAAAAATCCGACGAAAATAATTGGGGTGTGTGGATACTGCTTGGCGCATTGATTGGATTTGCAGCCCTCTGTAAAGTGCACGGTTTGTTTTTGTGGGCTGAATTTGGTTTGTTTATATTAGTCAAACGAAGAACCTGGTTACTGAAATCTCAGGTATATATTTCAGTATTAATAACGATGATTATAATAAGTCCCGTTTTTTTCTGGAACTGGCAAAATGATTTTATAACCTACCGTTTTCATTCTAATAGGATACAAGGTAAGGGCCTTCATTGGGATTCTTTTTTTAGGGAAATAGGGGGAGAATTTGCCTATCAAAATCCTATGGTATTTGTCTTATTATTGGCGGCGGTTATTGCTTTTTTTAAGGGAAAGATTCGTTTTAGACAACAGAGAATAGGCATCTGGATTTTTTGCATGAGTCTCCCTATGTTATTGTTATTTTGGATGCTTTCTCTATTCAATCCCACTTTACCACATTGGAGTGGCCCTGCTTTTATTCCATTATTTTTTTTAGCGGCAGTTTGGTTAGATCAAAAAGGAGCAGCTCTTTTTCCATTTAGTATAAAAGTTTCACTAGGATTGGTTGTTTTGGCACTGTTTGCTGGTACAATGGTTGTGCGGTATGCTCCTATAAATTTTGGTAGTAAGTCGCCCGAAAATTATGGGGAGTATTGCCCCACACTTGATTTGTCGGGATGGAGCGATATGGGAAAAACATTTACCGCTTTGGTAAAAAAAGATCGAGAGCAGGGGTTAATGCGACCAGATGCGGTATTGTTAACCAATCAATGGTTTCCTGGTGGGCATTTGGAATTTTATATTTCAAGGCCTTCGGGTATACCACTTATTGGTGTTGGTAGCCTACAAAATCTTCACCAGTTTGCTTGGTTGAATAAAGACAGAAAGCCGCTTTTTCTTGGCGCAGATGCCTATGTAATTGTGCCTTCCAATATGCCCATTTCAGTGCAGGACGAGTATGGGAAATATTTTGATACTATTGAAAAAGATCAACCGTTTAATCAGGTTAGAAATGGGGGAGTAGTCAGGTATTTTTTTGTATATAGACTAAGGCATTGCAAACAATTGCCTGCTTCGGTTTTGTAAGTTATTATTCTATTCATTGGTAACCTTTTTCTCAACAGGAGTATCTAGTTGTATTTGTTTTTCTTTATTGGCCCAAATGGTTTCAAAATCTCTCCTGTATGAAATACTTGCACCAGTTCTGTTTCTTCTGCCAAAATTAGAACCACTAATATCCAAACTGTTTTTATTGAATAAAATGGCTCGGAGTTTTCGGTCTTTGCTTAATATAAATTCAATATTTAAATCTGGAAGCCACTGCAAATTACCACTTGGTAAACCAGATCCTGCAAGGTTAATATCAAAATCACTCCCGAAAGTAACGATCACTTTATCGTCGAATAGACTCTTATTCACTTTAAAATTAAATCTTGATCGATCAATCCGATTATTTCCCTGTGAACTATTCCCATCTACAGCAAAAAAGTTTGCACTGTTGTAAACAGATGCCCCAAAATCGAATCGAAGGCTTTTGTCTTTAAATAACTTATTAAAGAAACCAGTAAGTGCTTTATTCACTTCATTGGTAACCAACTGAGAAAGTGTATTAATACCAAGCGTACCTATATTATAAGGACTACTGCCTGCGGCGGCTTTGGACTCTCCTGGTGGAGCAAATGAACCAAATACAATTAGAAAAGAAACCTGTTTTAGAATTTCATTTTCATCGCGTTGGATGCGACTTAAAAATGCAGAAAACTCATTGTCGTTTTTTACGGGGCTGCCCTGTGGAAAATCTAATCTGAATTTAATATCGGGGTTGCTTAATTGACTTCTTAATGCCGCAATTACATATACATCGCCTCTATAACCTTTCACACTACCGCTAAAAATATTATTCCCAATTAAGTCTGTCAATGAAATTCGCTCTGCGGTATATTGTGCATCAATATGCAATTCTGCTTTAAATGGATCACCATTCCATTCTATATAATTACCTGCATCGGGTAAGAGTTCAAAAGGTTTTTTTAGGATAGATTGAAAATTGAAATCATATTTACCTCTCTCTATATTGTACCTTCCTTTAATGGTAAGTGGCTCTGCAGTTCCTGCTCTTATTTTTAGTCTCCCATTGCCAACTGCTTTAATAACATCGCCCGTTACATCATCAAGTATTACATCAATCATTACTTTATTATTGGCAATAATTTCAAGATCAACCAATAAATTAAAATTACTCTTAGGCTTTGCTACGTCCATTTCTGTTCCATACTCTTTAAAAACAATAAAGTCGGCTGCTCCACTTTCTTTGGTTACAGAGTTTGGAAGATAGATATGTGAACTGTCATTAGCTTCTGCAGTGAGGCTCATTTTTGCAGCTGATTCTGGACCCTTAAAGCTTAAGCTTGCTTTGCCAATTGCTTTTCCATAAAACTGCTTATTGTCTCTAAGCTTGGTATCAATTAAAAGCATTTTATCGGTACTTAGGTCAAAATCGAAAACCATATTACTGAAACCTTTTTCATAAAGTTTGCCCGTTATATTACCCGTATTTGCATATTTATCTTTCACAATAAATTGTCCGAAATCAATTCCATCTTCGTTAAATTTAACTAGAGCAGAATCTATTTTATAATATACTTGTGTATAATTCACTTTCATACCTGCGTTTTTCAGCAGTAGTTTTCCAAGTAAATTGGGTGCATTGATGTCTCCACTTATATTGAGTTTCCCAGTAGCTTCGCCTGATATATCTGTAAACAGATCGGATAAAAATCTTTCAATGATATTAATTTTTGTTTGATTGAGCTGAATATCGGTATTGAAAGATTTACCCGTACTGTCTTTTACATTATAAGAGCCTTTTGCAGTAAGCTCATATCCTTTATTGGCAGATACAATTTTAAAAGGTATTAATCCAGACTTACTATTATACCCTGCTTTGATGTTAACGAGGCCAATAGAATCCTTACCAAATCTAAATTCCTCAGCCTGTAGTGAAGCATCGGCGGCAAAATCACCAAAAAAATTATTCAATCTTATCGTGCCAGTAGTTAGACCTTCCAGTCGTTCTTCTTTCAAAAAAAGTGAAGTAATATCACCCAGAATTACGTTTTTAAGTTTAACCACTAGATTACTGGTGTTGCCACCATCTTCTTCTTCTGTTTCAATCGTAATTTCTTGAAATCCCTGTGTGAATTTCATATCCTGTGCGTGCAACAAATTTTTCCGAGCAATGATTTCTCCAGATTTACCGATGGACCAAATTTTTTCGTTCAGCACAAATGTAGATGGCCTGAATTGCACCCTTACTCCATCTTCTAAAGTATATACATCTGCCAATAATGCCGCATCATTCAGGGTATTGGTGGCGCTGGTTTTAATTGAAACAACAGAATGATCGTTACTAGAACGAATATTAATAAGGGTATTGGGAAGCTTTAAGCTATCACCCACTTCAATGCTTTTAATATTGCCTACAACTGTGAGCGAATCAAAATTGCCTTTGCCATCTAATTGAAAACCGATTACTGAATAATTATCGTATTTACCATAAGGGATATACGCATTAATACCCAATGCAATATTTTTAGTGTCAACACTGCCACTAATAATTACGTCGTTGAACCCACTTATCTTTTTAGTAAACAATCTTAAATAAGGTTCAATATATTGTGTGCTTGCAGAAAATTTAAACTGCTGATTTTTGGGTGTGGTCTTTGGTGATTTAACGTACGCCGGATAATAGTTGTGAAGAAATGCCTGAAAGCTAGCTGGCAGCTCCTTAATATTATATTTGCCTGAAATGGTTGCATTGAAATCATTACTACCCAGCCGAAGTGTTTTCAATGTGTCTTTATAAGTAGAGCTAAGATTCAATGAATCAAATTGTAGGCTTGTTTCTTCATTTTTAATGGTAGCATTTAGGAATTTTGCAGAGCCCGTAAAATTGTCAAGGTCTTTTCCTGTAAAATTAACATCAAGCAGACCCGCAATTTCAATTTTATCTTGTATAAAATGGAGTGCTTTTAAATTTGCTTTTGATAAATCGCCCACAATATTAAATAGAGGTTGACTCTTTCTGAAATCTATTTCAACGTTGCTCGTAAATGCCAAATTGGGATCATCTATTTCCAATTCACCGTTGAATGATTTTCTTTGCAGATTTCCATTTGCAATGATATTTGAATAAGTATAATTATTGAACTCAATAGAAGCAATAGTTCCATCAAATTTGGTATTTAATCGGTTTATATTGAAACTGCTGCCTTTTACTTTTCCTTTAAAATCAATTAATCCCAACTGGTCATTATTAATAAACTTACCCAGATTAAATCGGGTTGTACCAATTACACCCGTAAATATTGGTTCCCCTTTATTGGGTAATTGTAAGCTGATATTACTTTGTACGCCTCCCAACTTAGTTGAAAAAACGCCCGTAGTATTAAAATTTTGAATGGTACCTTTAAAATTACCTCGGTACAGAATATTCCCCAATGCCGCTAGGTTTGGTTGTTCAATATTTTTTAAGGCAGGAATGAAAACACCAAGGTCGTAGGCCGTAGTATTCAGTGTGCCATTGCTGAATTGGATAAAGGTCTTTTCAATATTGGGTAATCCCTTCATACTCAAATTCCCATTGAGGTGAGTAGTAACTCCAATTCTTGCATTGAACTGTTCAACTTTAAAGTCGGCAACCGTACCATTGAATTTACCTCCAATGATTACTTGCTTTTTCCAGTCTTTCAACTCAGCTGCAAAATAGGCTATATCGTCACTACTTAATTTTGCGTTGGTGAAGTTTGCCACCATTTCTACTTTGTTTATATAATCGCTAAAATCTTTTGTAAAATCTTTGAACTTCATTGCATAGTAGTTCCCCAGTATGCTTTTATTGGTTCTTAAATCTAGTTTAGCAAATTCCATTATTTGAGGTGTGAGCTTGAAATTACTTGATAATTTTTTCAATTCAAATCCACTTCTGTCTTTTACGCGGAGGTTTATTTTAGCGGTTAAAGTGTCTTGTATAAAGGAAACTGATTGCAGGGTGCCATTTAGTGCAGACATTTCAATATGCGATTCATCAAATCCTTTACCTGCTTTTTTGGTATTGCCTTCTATGAATAATTTACCATTAATTATTTTTATTTGTTTTACCAATAAGCTTATTCCTGCTTGATTAAAGTAGCGGCCAGTATCAATAGAAGGATGTTCTAATATATTTTTCTGAGTAGGCCTTAGTCCCGGTAAATCTTGCAGCGTAATAGCTGGTTTATTTAGTGTGATATCGTCTATTATATAGCTGTTCTTGTTAAAGTCTACTTTATCTGCATTCAGGGTTAATCCACCCAATTGCACGGTAGTGAGGCTACCTACCCAATAATCGTGGTAGATCAATCGAATATTTTTAAGGTCAATTTTTTGCAGGTTCAGTTCAATACTACCTTGTTTTTTTTTCTTTTTAGGTCCTGGCGGGTCAAAAAAATCAACCATAAACTGGTAATTCCAAACTGCTTTTTTTCGAACCAGTTTAACAACAGCATTTTCGAGTCCTATATATTTTAAATCTGCTTTGTCTTTAAAAAAAAACCAATCGGTGATATTCACTTTAAGTTTGTTAGCATACAGTAAGGTGTCTTTTTGTTTGTCCCTTAATAAAGTGCCTTCAAGATTTAATTGGCTAAAAAAAGAGAGACTCACTTTTTTAATACTTACTTCGGTACCTAGTGATTTACTCAGTTTTTCGACGGCAAATTTCACCAATATATTTTGTACTGTATCTGTTTGAATAGCAAGCAACAAAATCATCAACAAGGTGAAGATGATGAGTAAAGTTTTTCTCAATATGTTAAAAGTGTGCCGCAGTCGATTCAATTTAAGGTTAAAAATAACAATTCGTGCTGGTAAGGCAAATACAATACCAAACCTTGTTTGGGTTTAATAAAGCATTAATATACTGGGTTAATACCAGTATAATTGGAGGGACTGATGGCTTTAAGTTCTTTTTTAAGGGCGGCACTAATTTTGAGTCCATTAATAAATTGATGCATAGCAACTTTATCAATCTTTTGTTTGCCCCTAGTAAGCTCTTTTAATGCTTCATAAGGGTTGGGGTAGTTTTCCCTTCTGAGAATGGTTTGTATGGCTTCGGCAACCACAGCCCAATTCTGTTCTAAATCCACTTTGATGGCCGTCTCATTCAATATAAGTTTGGAAAGGCCATTTTGAAGCGAAGCTATGGAGATGGCTATATGCGCCATTGGAACGCCCATATTCCTAAGAACCGTAGAGTCAGTTAGATCACGTTGTAAGCGGCTAATGGGTAGTTTGCCACTAAGGTGTTCCAGAAGGGCATTGGCAATGCCGAGGTTACCCTCTGCATTTTCAAAGTCAATTGGATTTACTTTATGGGGCATCGCAGAAGAGCCTACTTCGCCTTTTTTGGTTTGTTGTTTAAAATAATCCATGCTGATATAAGTCCATATATCTCTGCAAAGATCCATGAGTATATTATTGATTCTTTTAAGGGCATCAAAATGAGCTGCAAGGCTATCATAATGCTCAATTTGTGTGGTAAACTGCATTCTTTGTAAACCAAGGGTGTCGGCAACAAAACTGTTGCCAAGGGCAATCCAATTGCGTTTTGGAAAAGCAATATGGTGGGCATTGAAATTACCAGTGGCACCTCCGAATTTAGCCGCATAAGGAATGCTGCTGAAACATTCTATTTGATTGTTGATGCGTTCTACAAAAACCATCAATTCCTTTCCAAGGCGGGTGGGAGAAGCTGCTTGTCCATGTGTGCGAGCAAGCATTGGAATATCCTTCCACTGAGCAGCCAATTGATAAATGCCGTTTTGAAGGTTGATTAAAGCAGGTAGGTATTCATGTTCAATAGCGTGTTTCCAACTGAGGGGAATAGCTGTATTGTTGATGTCTTGTGAAGTAAGACCAAAGTGAATCCATTCTTTCAGATGGCCAATTCCAGCTTTGTCAGCCTGTTCTTTTAAAAAATATTCAACTGCTTTTACATCGTGGTTGGTAATGGCTTCTAGTTGCTTTATTTGCCTAGCATCATCAATGCTGAAATTATCGGCCACATTTTTAAGCATTGCTTTGGCTTTAGCTGGGAGCTTGAAAAACCGGTTATTGGCCAGAAAGAAGAAATATTCAATCTCCACCAAAACGCGGTATTTGATAAGGGCATATTCAGAAAAATATTCGTCTAGGTGTTGTACTTTCTTTCGGTAGCGTCCGTCAATAGGAGAGATGGCGGTTAATTGGTTCAGTTCCATAATGGAATTAATAATTATAATTAATAATTGGTTTCTTTGTGCAAAAGTAGCTGAATTGAACAAGAGAATACGAGTTGGAGCCGTAAGTTATTTAAACACCATTCCTTTCATTTTCGGAATAAAAAATTCGGGGTTAATGAATGGGATTGAACTAATAGAAGACTATCCTGCCAGCATTGCCACGCGTTTGTTAAAAGATGAGATTGATATTGGATTGATTCCTGTAGCAGTAATACCTGAATTAAAAGAGTCGCATATTATTACTGACTATTGTATTGGTTCTGAAGGAGATGTAGCATCTGTTGCTTTATTTAGTGAAGTTCCATTGACTGAAGTGCGAAAGGTATTACTGGATTATCAAAGCAGGACTTCGGTTCAACTTGTCCGCATTTTGTTAAAAGAATATTGGCAGTTAGAGGTTGAATTTGAGCAGGCATCATTGGATTATATTCACCAGATTAAAGGCAGTACTGCAGGGGTGATAATAGGCGACAGGGCATTACAGCAGCGGCATATTTCTCCTTATACATACGACCTTGCAACTGCTTGGAAAGATCATACAGGGCTACCATTTGTTTTTGCAGCATGGGTGGCCAATAAACCAATTGATGCTGAGTTTATTGATGCATTTAACCAAGCCAATAAGTATGGAATTATGCATTTAGATAAAGTATTGGCAACTGCATATTTTGAATACTACGATTTGAAAACTTATTATACGCAGAATATTCAATACCAACTTACCGATGATATGCGGGCGGGATTGGCATTGTTTCTAGAGAAAATAAATCAATCCAACCCACTATAGTATGAACCGCATTAGTGTAATTACCATTTGCTTTAACAACCTTTCTGATCTTCAAAGGACTTGTGATTCGGTAGATATGCAATCTGTTCAACCAGATGAACATTGGATTATAAATGGTTCTACTGCACCAGATATAGCAGATTGGCTAATGCGGGTTCCACAACCTGCTTATAGAAAATGGTTAAATGAGCGAGATGCAGGGATCGCAGATGCATTTAATAAAGGTATTAAAATCGCACAATTTGAAATTACTCATTTGTTGCACGCAGGAGATTGCTATGCTTGTGTAAATTCAATTCTTTCTGTACAGCAATATTTTGCAAAATATCCAGGTACTATGTGGACCAGTGGGAATATTCAAATTGTTAGAGGAGGCGAAATAGTTGTAGTAGGTAAAGCATTTGATGCATCTAAACTTTACAAAGGAATGCGCAGCGTAGCTCATCCAAGTTGGTTTGTTAGGCGAGCTGTATATGATCGGGTTGGTTTTTTTGATGTGAATATCAAAATTGCAATGGATTACGACCTTATGTGTAGAATTGCGCATGAACCTTATGGTTATATCAATCAAACCATCACCATATTTGATAATACTGGTATCAGCACAAGGGACTACCCAGACTCACTTAAAGAGAATATTACTATTTATGAAAAGTACAATGGTTATTCGTTAAAGTGCAGACTTTGGCAATTTCGGTTATTAATACTTCAAATATTACTCAATACCAGTTTGGGTAAATGGTTGTTTAGATTGAAAAAATCTTTGGGAATGGAAAATATATAATGTTTACGGTAAGTCTTCATTTTGAAATGCGACTCTTTTCTTAAGATTGCATATTTTATTATATTTTGCAGACTGTGTTTTTTAAAGGCTAATAACAAAGTTTCTCGCTATTATGAAATATAAAGAAAGAATCCCCGATGTGCTTTTTAAAGAAAATGGGCAATACTTAGGAAAGCCAGCTGACTTCAATGATAAAATAATTGAAAGGAGATTAAGACTTGTAAATCAAATACCCGATTTTACAGGAACTGATTTCACACTACTAGACATAGGCTGTGGTAATGGTGCTTCTTTGTTTGGGCTATCGGCTAAGATGAAATATTGTTTGGGTTTGGAAATTACTGAAGAGCATTTGCCTGAATTTAATCATTTTAAAAAAGAATATCATTTAAACAATTGTGAATGTGAAATTATTGATATTGAAAAAAATGAACCTCCTAGTCAATTCGATAGAATTATTAGTTTCGAAGTAATAGAGCATTTGGAAAACGAAAATGGGGTTAAATTTTATTATGATGCGCTAAAAAAAGATGGGTTGATGGCTATTTCTGTCCCCAACAAATGGTGGATATTTGAGACCCATGGTGCAAAATTACCTTTGCTAAAATGGAATAGGATGCCTTTCTTTTCTTGGCTTCCTAGGCAAATACATGAAAAATATGCAAATGCCCGAATTTATACTAAAAAGCGAATCATTAAATTGCTGACGAAACACGGGTTCACAATTATATCTAGTGAATATATAACTGCTCCTATGGACGTTTTACCAAAGGGAAGGCTCAAAAATTTTCTTGTGAAATACTTTTTCAATTCGGATACAACTTTAGTTCCGTTTAAATCAACCTCCTTATTTATTGTCGCTAAAAAGAGCTAATACACCGCTTGTTATATTTTATTTGGTATAAAAAAGTCTGCATCGAATATATGATGAGTTATTAGAAAATAACCCATCAGCATTTTATTGCAGATCTACCAGTTTCCGGTATCTGAATTAGAAATTATTTTAATACTGCTAAAAGTGTTTTACCCTCTATTTTACGTGAAAAGCATTTTAATATAATTTTATAAATCGGCCTAGGTATTAGTTTCAACCAAAATGCCAAAGTGGGGTTGCTCTTTTGAAAATAAGAAATTTGAGTTTTATACCATTCTTTAAATTCAGTTAAAGGAGATACTCCAATAAACTCAATATTGAGGTTAAAGTAAGTGGCTGCTTTTTTTAAACTATCCTTGTCCCAGATTCCCGCATGGTGTGGTGGCAGATTAAGTGTGTGAAATTTATCATGTTTAAAGATATAAGGATTATTATTTGGAACTCCAATGATAAGCCTGCCATTTGGTTTTAAACATTTTAATGCATTAATGAAATAAGCGTTTACATCAGTTATATGCTCAAGTACTTGAAAAGAACATATGGTATCAAATTTTATTTCGGTTGATTCGGCAAAATCTTCTAATAAAATTGTTTTTACATTTAACCCTTTAGAAATGGCTTCTTTTGCAGCTTTTTGGTTTAACTCTAATCCAATAGTAGTTGCTCCTTTATGTTCACAACGAGATAAAAAATACCCTGTTGCACATCCAATTTCTAATACTGAATTTCCTTTTTTTATATATTCAATTGCTTTCTTATGTTCCCATTTATTTATTGGATAATAAGCTGTACTTACGCTTTGTAAGTTTTGATAAAATTGGTCGTCACCCATACAGTTAAATGGGGCATAATATCTATAATTCGTTGCTGTACACTTTCTTATTTTGATTGAATTAATTCCTTTGAAAAAATGGGCAACATCCAAGTTCATATTATTATATTTTTCAATAATTAAGGAAGTAGGAATAGCGTCTATTTCAATGGTTGGAGAAACCTTGGTAACGGGACTTAAATATTCATTCATAAGCAAATTTAATTCACTTTACCCAAAAATGCTGTCAGGTAAATCAAATAATTAATTCAACCAGTTTCTAATGATAAGGTAATACGACTGATTTCATTCTAACTGATTATTACAATGGAGTAAAGATTGCTAGTCAAAAAATATCTATGCCGGAACTTCATAATAGCTTATAAATTGTCGCTAATTAATTGAATAATTTTAGCTGGCTCAACAATATTATAAGGTATACTCACCAGAAATTCATATTTACTTTTTATCAACGCTTCATCTTTTAATTCATCAGCTATTTTGGTTGGGTACGCAGTAAAGAAACACTCACTCATTTCAGATGGATAAGGCGCAAATCGTTTATACTGAGATCCATTAAAAATGCCAAAAACAGGGCAGGCTACCGAAGCCGCTAAATGAACAGAACCAGTATCCACTGATATCAAACATTCGGCTTTTGAAAGTATACTGAGCATTTCTGGAAGGGTTGTTTTTTCTGCCATATTCACCAAATCATAGGGGTAATTTTTGGCAAAAGCATTGGTATAAATAATATCGGCAGCTGATCCGCAAAGTACAGCCGTTAACCCGTATTTTTCATAAATAAATTTACTCACTTCTATAAAAGACGCTACTGGCCAAATTCGCTGTGAACTTCTTGAGCCAGGAAATACAATAAAATATTTTCCACTTAAACTTATTGGGTTGGTGGGAAGCAATTCTTTTTTTACAGCAGTATTTATTTTCTTTGATGCTTGTTGTATAATAAACTCAGTAAACAATTTGTTTCTATAGAATTCAAATACAGGCTTTTCAGTTAGGTTGAAAAGGGTAGTATACAAATTTTTATCATAGCCCATCTCATAAGGCCTCACACTCTCTGTATTGGACTTCATCCCAATTCTAAACACTGCATTAGCCGCTTTTACAATAGCGTCATCATTTCTTTTATCTCGAGAAAAAATTGGATTCACTACGGTTTCATAACCATTCTGGTTGATTGTTCTTAATAATTTATACCTATAGCTAAGATTTTTTTTAAACTTGGTTTTATCAAGCCAATAATCTTTGGTAATATTTTTTTTATCGAATAATTCAAAAAGACTTTTCCAGCTTTTGTTTCCAATAAAATGGATCTCATATTGCCTGTGTTGATAATAAGCCACAATTTCTGCTAAAAAATTTCTCCATAAAATATAGTCGCCTATTTCATCCACTCTTACAATGAGTAATTTTTTAGTGGTTTGCTGTTTATTACCGATACTTGCAAATGCCAAAATAAAATCATAAAGTATTCCTTTGAGTTGATTACTGATATTGGTTAGATAATTTATCATTAATTTCTAAGCACTTTATATTTTTGTTATTTTTAAAACAAGTATCACATTATAATCAATTTCACAATTACTCTGGTAAAGTACTTGGTAGTTTATATTTGTTAATTCGTTTAATTTATCAATCATATAATCTCTCCCCATATTCGGATGTACATGGTATGGATTCAAGATTATTCCTGCATTTTTACAAATTAATTCATACTTAATCTGATCTGGAAAAACCAATATAAGTGTACCATTCTCTTTTAAAACTCGAATAAACTTTCTAAGGGCATCTTTAGTGTCGGTAAAGTCTTCAATAAGGTGACTCGTATATACATAATCAAAAGTATTATCTGGCACTGGTATTTCTTCCCGAATTACATCGCAACCGATGTCTACACCGTCTTTTCCAGTTGTTGTATATGGTTGTGGAAGATCAATTCCAACACAATCAACCTTGGAAATCTTATCACCGCCAAAACCGATATCACAACCCTTGCCAATACAATAACTTAATACACGCGATCTTACTTTAGCTGTTTCTGATTTTGTAGTAAATTTTATACCTAAGAATTTGCTGAGTGTGCCCTTGATTTTTCTTTCTAGTATGATTCTATTTCGCAACATCTGCGGTATTTTTTAATATTTATGATAAAGTATTTTGAAAGGTTATTCATCCATATTTTATACTTGGCCAAGCAACCAAGTACAAAGGTATAGTATGTTTAAAAAAAATTAAGGTTTTTAAACGTTTTTATAACGAATCCCAAAGCAATATGGATAATCTAGCAGTCAAAATATTACCCAATACCCAGTTTAGAAATTATTTTATCCTATATATACCACCTAAAATTTATTCAAGAGCCAAAATGAATCCCGCAGATTCTTTAGGGGTAGTTTGTTTTTTTCACTTATTTTTATTGATTAATATGGTTTCTGCAAATTTCAATCCCACATTTTCGCACCCACTTTATTTTATTCGAAAGGGGCTGTTTCGTAAAATTAGTTTATACGCACCACAATTAAAAGGCCGTTTAATGGATTTTGGCTGTGGCGAAAAACCTTATCAATCGCTTTTTAATAATGTGAGTGAATATATAGGTCTTGATTATGATGGTGAAGGCCATAACCACGCCAATGAGGGGATAGATATTTACTACGATGGCATAACCATTCCCTTTCCCGATCAGCATTTTGATTCTGTATTCAGTAGTGAAGTATTTGAACATTTGTTTACGCTACCCCAATTACTGCCTCAAATAAACCGAGTAATGAAAGTAGGAGGGCAATTGTTGATTACCTGTCCCTTTGCCTGGGAAGAGCATGAAATACCGATTGATTATGCTCGTTATACTCGATTTGCGTTGACTGATCTACTCGAAAAAAATGGATTTAAAATTTTAGTTGTTGATAAAAATGGTCATTTTGTAAGTGCATTACACCAGTTGTTGGTACTGTATATTGTAGATCATTGGATGCATAAGGTACCAATATTATCAAATTGGAATTTTTTTAAGAAATTAATTCGCCACGGATTGGTGCCTATCATGAATGCAGGCTTCTACTTGGTAGAACCATTATGGCCAAAATCAGACCGATTTTATTTGAATACTATTATTGTTGCTGAAAAGCAATTTGCCTGATTTATGAAAAAATTATTGTATACCGTTTGTTCTGCCAATCACTTAGGATACGCTAAAACTATGGCAGCATCGTTTGCGACGCATCATCCCGATTATACCATCATTATTGTATTGATTGATAAAATAGAAGGTCGCTTTGCAATTGCTGATTTTGCACCGCATCGGATATTGGAAATTGATAGCCTCTCTATTCCAGGCTTCACAGAAATGGCCACCCAATATTCTGTACTTGAATTAAATTGTGCTATGAAGCCTTTTGTGGCTCAATATTTATTTGAAAATGAACAACCAGACTTACTGCTTTATATTGATTCCGATACTTGGATACTGAATCCGTTTACAGCCATAGAAGCAGCAATGGAATATGCAGATATACTTATTACTCCACATTTTACCAGCCCTTATCCCGATACTACTCAATTACCAACAGAACGAGATATACTTCGTTCAGGCATTTATAATGCGGGGTTTATTGCCATGAAAAAAAGTGAAAATACAGCTCAGTTTTTAGCATGGTGGGCAGGGCATATGAAAAACGAATGCTATTATAATTTTGCAGAAGGGATGGGAGTAGATCAGGTTTGGCTTAACTTAGTTCCAATACTTTTTAATAAAGTATTGGTATTTGAAAATCCCGGAGCCAATATGGCTTATTGGAATTTTCATGAACGGAATCTATCGCATCGGGACGGTAATATTGTGGTAAACAATATATTTCCATTGTTGTTTCTGCATATCAGTGGATACTCGTTTAATAAACCCGATTCATTATCGCGGTACCAAAATAGATTCAGCAGCAACGCATTTCCTTTGCTTGCGCAACTATTGGAAAATTACAAGGATTTGGTAAAGCAAAATGGATACGAAATATATGCTGGGTTGACTTGTGCATACGCCATTAAAAAGAAAAAAAGCTTTGGCATCATGCGCACTATTAATCAATTACTCAAGCCGCTGGGAATTAAGGTAGCTGACCTGTAGGAGGGCTCGTTTTTCCAGTTCTTGCTGGTTTTTTCTTTTTGGTATGTTTCTGTTCAAATTCAGTAACCAGCTTTGGTCTGCTTGTTGCTGGTAAGCTACTTGTTTTAACCGTATCTGTAATTGCTTTAATGGTATTGCCAGTAATTGGATCAGTAGGTTCCTTCAATTGCCCCATTACGTATTCTTCCATATTAATCAACACAGAAGTTTCAGGTATATAGAATTTCCAAAGACCATGTTTAATTGATGTTCCATCGGTTTTTACTATAATACGATCGTATTTATTGGGATCTCTCAGGTCTTGTACATCCAATGTGTCATAAGCTTTGTCTGGATTTACCGCCCTCCAACTCTCTTCATGTTCCAACCCTGCAAAAGTAAAATACATGCACCTGCCATTTTTATTTCCCCATTTAAAATTCTCCTGTGCCAGCAAATCTCCCATCAAATTGTACCTACGCCAAAGTCCCTCTTTTCTATTATTTAAGAAAATCCCTTCCTCTTCATAGCCAGGTTCTCCCCTTAATTTGGCAATATTTACAATCCATTTACCCTGCTTCATTCCAGTCATATCTGTACAATTCAGGGTATCTCTATTTGCACCCAATCGGTATGTTTTACACTGACTTTCTGCACATAAGCACAAAAAAGTGAACAATGGTAGTAGAAGAAATTTCATAATACTTACATTCGGTTTTCCAAAATACTTAAATCACATGAGAAAATTATTACTTTTATTATTTATTAGTTCTTCCTGCTATTCAATAGCGCAAGTAAAACCCACAACAGCAAAGGAACGACTAAAACTGATTGATCAGCGAAAATCACTCAATCACCAATCAATAATAAATGAAACTGCATTCCGCAATATTGGCCCCAGTGTAATGAGCGGCCGTGTGGTAGATATTGACGTGAATCCTACCGATGCTACCGAATTTTATATTGCTTATGCAACTGGCGGCTTATGGCATACTGTGAATAATGGTATCAGCTTTATACCCATATTTGATTCTGCTGATATTGTTACCATTGGTGATATTGCCATCAACTGGAATAATAGAGACATCTGGGTGGGCACTGGTGAAGTAAACAGCAGCCGATCTACTTATGCGGGACTCGGTATTTACAAATCTACCAATAATGGAAAAACTTGGAATTTGATGGGACTGCCTGAGAGCCACCATATTGGCAAAGTACAACTGCATCCCACAGATCCCAATACAGCATGGGTAGCGGTTCTAGGGCATCTCTATTCTGCCAATAAAGAACGAGGCGTATACAAAACTGTAGATGGTGGTAAAACCTGGAAACAAGTGCTGTTTGTAGATGAAAATACGGGTAGTGTTGATCTTGACATCAATCCCATTAATCCCAATGAATTATATGCCGCATTATGGTATAGAACCAGAAGGGCTAATAATTTTGAGGAATGCGGAAAAACAAGTGGTATTTACAAAACTATGGATGGAGGCGATAACTGGGAACTGATTTCTACGCCTACAAGCGGATTCCCTTCAGGAGAAGGTGTTGGTCGCATTGGATTGTCAATTTACCCCAAAAATCCCAATATTTTATATGCAGTAGTGGACAATAATTTCAAAAGCACTACTACAATATCAGCACTTTCTAAAGATTCAAGCAAATACCTATTGGCCGATTTTAAATTGCTTACTAAAGAACAGTTTGCGCTATTGGATGATAAAAAATTAACCGATTTTATAAAATCGCCGAGAACCCTTATTCCCACCAAATTTACAGCGGCCAATTTAAAAGAGATGGTTGCAACTGATCAGCTTGCGCCGACTGCTATTTATGATTTTCTTTTTGATGCCAATACCGCTTTATTTGAAACACCCATTATTGGTTGTGAATTGTATAGGAGTGACGACGCGGGTAAAACTTGGCGCAAAACAAATGAATACCCAATCAGCATTTATAGTACTTATGGTTATTATTTCGGGATGGCATTTGTGAGCCCCACGAATGAAAACAAAATCATTTTAACTGGCGTCGATTTGATGATGAGTACCGATGGGGGGAAGACTTTCAAGAGTATAAACGGGCCAGTTGTACATTCCGACCACCATTTTGTATGGATGAATACTCATAGAGATGGTCATATAATTAATGGGAATGATGGGGGAGTGAATATGACTTATGACAATGGTAAGAATTGGGCCAAGCTAAATACTCCTGCTGTAGGCCAGTTTTATTCTGTTACGGTTGATATGGCTCGTCCTTATAATGTTTATGGTGGCCTCCAAGACAATGGTACTTGGTATGGACCTTCTAATAATTTGGAGTCCACTCGTTGGTATGGCACTGGTGATTACGCTTTTAAAAGTATTGGTGGCGGAGATGGAATGCAGGTACAGGTTGATTGGAGAGATAATAAAACAGTGTACAGTGGGTACCAGTTTGGGAATTATAATAGACAAGTAATAGGTGCTACTGGTTCTTTACGTGAGCGAAGTAAATCGGTTCAGCCCAGTCGCGAATTAGGGCAATCTGCACTTCGTTTTAATTGGCAGTCCCCCATATTAATCAGTCGCCATAACCAAGATATATTTTATTTCGGTAGCAATAAACTTCATCGTTCTTTTAACAAAGGGGATAGTTTGGTGGCTATGGGTGGCGACTTAACAACCAATCCTTTACAAGGTGATATTCCTTTCGGAACCCTCACCACTATTAGCGAAAGTCCCTTGCGTTTTGGGCTTATTTATACTGGCTCTGATGATGGAAATATTCAAGTCACAAAAGATGGTGGGTATAGCTGGAATTTAATCAATAGAAAATTACCCAAGGGCTTGTTTGTGAGCAGGGTAGTAGCCAGTTCTTTTAAAGAGGGCAGGGTTTATGCTGCATTAAATGGCTATAGAAACGATTATTTTGCTGCGCTAGTATATAAAAGTGAGGACTATGGCGCAACTTGGAAGCAGGTGAATACCGACCTGCCAATGGAACCAGTAAACGTAATTAGGGAAGATCCTACCAATGAAAATATTATATATATAGGTACGGATGGAGGTTTGTATATTAGTTTAGATGGTGGCAATACGAGTATGATGTGGAGTAAAGGATTGCCTTACAGCATACCGGTGCACGATATTGCCATTCAACCCCGCGACAATGAAATTGTATTAGGAACTCATGGAAGAAGTATTTATATAGCTGGCTTATCTGGCATTCAGAAGGCCGCGCAAAAGAAGTAGTTGGTACTATCTTTTTTTCATCACCCAAATATCTTGCCCACCCAGCTTATCTGGGTGGGTTTTTCCGTTATAGTATGCTTCAATTTCAAAATATTGACCTGCTATCTTATGAAACGATTCGGCATTATTGTAAGTACTCATTAATAAGTGTCCCTGCTCTTTGTAATTGTTTGTGAAAGCACCTTCAGTATTTAAAATTCGCAATTGCTTAGTACTGAGTTGGTGGTGGTAATTGCTGCCATGGGTAGAAACAATTGCAATACCACCAGTGGTTAATATTCTATGAATTTCACTTAGCCAAACTACTTGTTTAGTATGATGAATATGGGTAAACACTGATATCCCATATACTAGATTAAAATATGTTTTGGGATAAGGAAACTGATTGTATTCAATGATATCGAATAATATTTGAGGGAAATGTTTTCTATTCCATTCAATTCTTTTTAAATGAATATCTGCTGCATAACAAATGGCTTGCGGCAGTATTTTTGGCATATATTGTATAATACGAGCTGTGCCACACCCCCAATCAAGTATATGGGTAGGATGGGAAGAAGCGTAAAGTTGATACCAATTAATTATTTCTTTTGCTGCTAAAAGTCCATCCTCGGAATAACGTTTATAATTCAGTTGAAAAGTCTCGTACAGATCTCGGTTTAAAGGCAATTGCAAAGATGGATTTTTTTTTCTGAAATACTTATTGTCAACGTAATTCAGTATAAACTGATGCTGAAAATTCAGTTCATCTAGTACTCTCGTTAGGTGCAAGAAGCTAGAGGTATTTTTTATCAATTGCCTTATTTGCATATACTTTTCTGATGCATAATCGGTAAATATAGGAAATGAAAAATGGTTGCCCCAATTCAATCGGAGCAACCATTTTTAGCAGTTAACGTAAAATTATTTTTTTTCTGGATACAATACAGCGTTTACTATATTTTTTCCATCAAATAATTTATTAGCTGCTTGTTTAATGTCTGCAATGGTTACTGCACTTACTATTTTTTCATAATTGGTTATTCGTTGAGGATCATTATCACTAAAATAGATTCCCTGTAATAAACTACTCCAGTAACGATTTTCTTTTAAGCTTACCGTATACTTTTCAAGAATAGATTTTTTTACTTTATCAAGGTCTTTTTGTTCAGGACCATTGGTTTTTATCTTATCAATTTCTGCATTTGCTGCTACTACAAGCTTATCTACATTCTCCGGTCCACAAGGCAACTGCAAAGCAAGTGTATAGCTTTCAAATGGATATTTACTCACAGACCCACCAATTCCTCCTCCATAAATTCCACCTATCTTTTCTCTTAATTCTTCAATAATTTTAATATTTAAAATCTCATTCATGAATTCAGTATGCAATGCCAACTCTTCTGAATATGGAATGGTTCCTGAATACACATTGAATATAAAACTCTTTGCTTCCTTTCCTTTGTTAAAGGCAATATTCTTAACACCGGGAGTTATTCTAACTCCATTGTCTGTAAACTTAGCACTGACTCCTTTTGAAGGTAGTCCCCCAATATAGGTAGCAATAAGCGGCTTAAATATTTCTAAATCAATATTTCCTACCAATATAAAAGTAAAGTCGTTTGCATCACCTGTTAACTCTTTGAATATAGCAATTGAACGATCTAAGTTAATTTGATCAAAATCAGTTGCATTGGGCACTACCGATGGAGCCAGTGGATTGCCACCATACATTACTTTATACACTGAATCAATAAATGCCGTAGTAGGGTCCGCCATCATAAATTGTACCTGACTTTTTTGCTTTTCTTTCCAACCATTAAATAAGGCTTCATCTTTTCTAGTTCCCGTAAAATTCAAGTACATCAATTGAAACATACTCTCTGCATCTTTAATGGTACTATTGCCAGAAACACGCGCACTTAAAGCATTTAAAGAAAGGTTCGCATTGGCTATTTTACCGGCCATGAATTTGCGAAGGTCAACGGGACTAAAATCGCCTATTCCCATTTGCTGAACTGCTGCGGATGCATAGTTGGCGCTGCTCTTATCAGCAATACCATAACTGCTGGTGCCTCCTTTACGAAAACCAGTCATTATAATTTCATCTTGTTTGAAATTGGTAGATTTTACAATTACTTTGGTGCCATTGCTGTATTGCAATTCGGTAAAGCCCAATAATTCATTCTTGGTTTCTTTCACCAGTTTACCCCCTACTGGTATGGTTTTTAGGAGGCTACTTGCCAATGCCTTTTCTTCATAGGCTTTAATATTACTGGCACTTATACGCTCAACAGCAGCCAATAAATTATTCTTTTCTGGCAGTATAGTATTACTTTTTTCTGGTCCTTGAACACTGATGAATACTTTTTCATTTTTCTTCAGTTCATTGGCCAATGCATTTACATCTGCCAATTGAATACTCGGCATCAGTTCTTTTTTATATTGGTATTCTACTTCAATACCTGGCACTGCTTCTTGCGATAAGAAATTACGAATATATTCTTCTACAAATATGCTGGACTCTGTTTTGTCTCTATTGTTATAAGCGCGTTCAATTGCAGCCAGTTGCTGCTTTTTGGCTCGCTCTAATTCGTTTGCAGTAAAGCCGAATTTTTTCAACCTTTCAATTTCTGTAAGTACGGCGTGTAAAGCGGAATCAGCACCTTTTTGTCCCGCTATTGCAAAGCTGTTGAAAGCTTCGTAGCCGCGCGCATAAGAGCTGAAATTTCCGCCAGCATAGGTAAAAGGAGGATTGCCACTTTGCGCTAATTCATTCAATCGAAGATTGAATAAACTAGTAAACAAAGATTTAGTAATAGAGGCATTTTTATACTCGCCGATGGTTGTTTCGGGACTTGTTTTTTCAGTTGAATAATTTAATTCAACTTGAAAATTAGTTGCTTCTTTATCAGTTACAACCATTGCATCGCTTTTGGTTCTTGAAGGCATAGTAGCGGCAATTCTTGGTCTTGGATTAGCAGGATTTTTTAATCCGCCAAACATTTCAGCAATCATTTTCTCTGTTGCGGCAATATCAATATCACCTACAACTACCACTGCCATTAAGTTTGGCCTGTACCAGTCGCGATAAAATCTTTTAATAGCATCATATTTAAATGTCTTTAAAATACTGTCTTTACCAATTGGCAAACGCAATGCGTATTTAGATCCCTCATACTGTTTGGGATAAATTTTGCGAAACATACGATCATCTGCACCTTTTCCTAAGCGACTTTCTTCTAGAATCACTCCACGCTCGTCATCTATTTGTTTGTTATCGAAGAGTAAGCCACTTGCCCAGTCCTGCAATACCAACATTCCTTTCTTAAAATTATTCGGGTCGCTTAGTGGGATTGGTAATATATACACTGTTTCATCAAAACCAGTATAAGCGTTTAAATCTGCCCCAAAATCAACTCCAATGCTTTGTAAAAAATCTACCAACTCATTTTTCTTGAAATTTTTGGTGCCGTTGAAAGCCATATGTTCAGTAAAGTGAGCAAGCCCCTGTTGGTCATTGTCTTCAAGAATAGAACCGGCATTCACCACCAACCTGAGTTCTACTTTCTTTTCTGGCTTTTGGTTTTGTCGAATATAATAGGTTAACCCATTGGCAAGTTTTCCTTTTTTTACTTTGGAATCGAATGGGATTTTATCACTAAGGTTTAGCTGAGCATTCAGCGATACAAATAGGAGCATGGCTAGTGCTAGTAAGTGAAATTGTCTCTTCATATTTTGGTTTTAAGGTTAGGCAAGATAACTCAATAAGTTATTAAGTTGATTAAGTTATTAACTTATTAACTAATAACCCAATAACTTAATAAGTTATTTTAACACTTCTTCAATTGGTTTGCCAATATTGCCACTAGGAGCCTGAATATGTAATAATGCAGCTAGGGTAGAAGCAATATCGTGCATATAAACTTCTCGGTTAGAGCGACCTTGTTTGATGCCCCACCCGTACCAAAGCAGCGGAATATGCGCATCATAAGGATTCCATAATCCATGTGTAGTTCCTGTGCTTCCACCATCAATATAACCCGGTTTTAAAATAATTTGAATATCACCACTTCTATTATAGAAAAAGCCATTTGCTAGTTTCTCTCTTAATAATTGGGGCATGGGGCTGGTGAGTATCTCAGCGGTAGGGAAGGCATTAAGTACCGATTCCAATTTCAATAAGTTGTTTATAACCCAAGTGTTTAAAGCTTTTTTATCAATATTACTGGTATCAATTTTCTCTCTATTAAAATGAATTTGGTAGTTGAAATTACTTACAATGGCATCTGTGATACCGAACTTTGCTTTAATTCCAGCATTCAAATCTGTCACCACATTTTTATCGCTGAATACGCCACCGGGTAGTTTATTTTCTTTCATAAATCCTGGAATATGTGCAACAGCATGGTCAGCACTTAGAAAACAAGTGTATTTACCTTTGCCAATATTAGCATCTAGGAAGTCCAGCAATTTCCCCAGATCTTCATCTAATTTCACATAATCATCTACATTTTCCCAAGAATTGGGGCCAAAAGCGTGGCCGATATAGTCGGGCGAAGAAAAGCTAATTGTGAGTAAGTCGGTAATACTATCCTTTCCTAATTCTTCAGCAATAATGGCTGCTTTGGCCATTTCCGAAGTAATTGTATTTCCATGTGGTGATGATGAGAGTTTCCCAAATCCTTCTTTAGCTCCTCTTGATAAATCATAAGGAAGTTTGGTTTGTTGATTGCCAAATGGCTTTGCTTCATAAGGCTTTTCGTCGGCAGTTGCGTATTGAAGATAGGTTTCATCAGGAAGTGATTTTTGCCATCCCAGTTTTAATAAAGAGTCGGGCATATTCCGATTGTTGAAATCGGTAACCCATTTGGGTAGTTCTTTAGTATAATATGAGCTGGTAATAAAAGTGCCAGTTTTAGAATCGTACCAATACGCACCATTGGCACTGTGACCAGCAGGTAATATTGCGCCTCGGTCTTTAATAGCAATGCCAATTACTTTGCTTTTAAAATTAGAAGCCATGCGCAACTCATCTGCAATAGTAGTTACCAGCATATTTTTGGGACTCATTTGCCCATCCCCAGCACCAGAAATACCAACGGCTTCAACGGTTTTATCTTCCGTACAGTACACTGTTTTTTTCTGTAATTGATCGTACCAAGCATTGCCGGTTATGCCATGTATGGCAGGCACGGATCCGCTGTAAATACCAGTGTGACCGCAAGCGGTTACGGAAGGGGTATAGCCGATTTGGGTATTATCACAACTAAACCCATTGTTCATCATTCTTTTGAAACCACCGTTGGCTTTAAAAAGGCCAGCGTATCGTTCCAGATAGTCCCACCTCATTTGGTCAATTACAATGCCGACCACCAATTTTGGAGCAGCATCAATTTGATTCTTTTGGACTTTTTTTTGTGCAAAAAGCCCAGTATGGGTAAGCATTAGCGCAATTGCTAAGAAGGCTAAAATAGAAGTGTATTTCATTTTGAACATAGGGTAGGTATAATATTAGTCGAATTAATGAATGCTGTTTTAAAGACATTAAAGATAGGTGGATCAGATAATAAATCTGTTGACTTTTGATACATTATGATTAATTTTGTATCAATTTTTAGTAAAATAATTTTATACGATGGCAGACATTTTTGAAAAGTTAATAAAGAATGCGGGGCCTCTTGGTCAACACCGTGAGCGAGCACATGGATATTTTGCCTTTCCTAAATTGGAAGGAGCAATCAGCAGCAGGATGAGGTTTAGGGGGAAGGAAATGATTGTATGGAGTTTGAACAACTATCTGGGATTGGCCAACCATCCAGAAGTTAGAAAGATTGATGCGGATGCAGCAAAGGAATATGGCTTGGCATACCCAATGGGAGCCAGAATGATGAGTGGAAACTCTAATCATCATGAGCAATTGGAGGCAGAATTAGCCGAATTTGAAGGCAAAGAAGACGCAATTCTCTTGAATTTTGGATACCAAGGAATCATGAGTACCATCGATGCAGTTTGTGGCAGGCATGATGTAATTGTGTACGACGCAGAAAGTCACGCTTGTATTATTGACGGATTGAGGTTGCATCCAGGTCACCGTTATGTTTTTAAGCACAATGATTTAGAGGACTGTGAAAAACAGTTGATCAGAGCAACTCAATTAATAGAGAAGCAGAAAACAGGAGGCATCCTTTTAATTACAGAAGGGGTGTTTGGAATGGCAGGCGATCAGGGTAAATTGAAAGAAATTGCAGCACTGAAATCAAAATATGAATTTAGGTTATTAGTAGATGATGCACATGGATTTGGCACATTGGGAGCAACGGGTGCAGGAGCTGGTGAAGAGCAGGGTTGTCAAGACCAGATTGATTTATACTTCTCTACTTTTGCCAAAAGTATGGCATCTATTGGTGCATTTCTTGCAGGCGACAAAGTAATTATTGATTTTATAAGATATAATATCCGCAGTCAGATTTTTGCAAAGAGCCTGCCTATGCCCATCGTATTGGGGAATCTTAAACGCTTAGATATGTTGAGAACCATGCCTGAGTTGAAAGAAAAATTATGGAGTAATGCATTGAAACTGCAAACGGGGTTAAAAGCAAGGGGCTTTGATATTGGAAAAACTGATAGTCCCGTTACACCTGTCTACATGACGGGTGGTGTTGAAGAAGCTACTGCTATGGTAATGGATTTGAGGGAGAATTATGGGGTATTTGCCTCCATCGTTATTTATCCTGTTATTCCGAAAGGGCATATTATTTATCGCCTTATTCCATCTGCTGCGCATACCGATGCTGATATACAGGAGACATTGGTTGCATTTAGTGAAACTAAGGCCAAGCTAGATGCAGGTGCATACAAGGTAGAAGCAATACCAGATATGGCAGAACTTAAGTAAAACAAAATAGCGTTTTAGATTGAATCTTTAATTATAAAAGAGGCTGCTCATTTTGAGACAGCCTCTTTTTATTGAAAAATGCTTTGGACTTAATTTATAATTTACCAATCAATTCATTAGCCATGCGAACATAGTCTTTATTATCCGCCGCTGTAGCAATGGCAATACACTTTTCAGCACTTGCTTTTGCGCTTACTTTATCACCTAATTCTTTTTGAATTTTTGCAGTCAACAAGAAAATCCAAAATGCTTTTGGATTGGCTTCTGTTGCTTTCTGTGCATTTACAAGTGCTTTATTAAAATCTTTGTCCCACTCATAATAAAAATTGGCAGCAGCAAAATAGGAGTTAGGGTTCACTGTTTCTGCGCCCAAAGCCTTTTCAACCTGTGAACGAATACGATCTTTTACATTGGTGCTAATAGGAATACTAACAGCAATATTTCCCCACATCAAATGCAATTCAATACTTTCTGCCTGTACATTGGCAAATTGAAAAGTAAATGTTTCCATAGCAGCACCACCCATTTTAGCTGCTTTAACTTTAAATCTAACCACGTCTTCACTTGCTTTATAGCCATCTGTACCCCAATTGCTAAGGCCTTTATTAATTACAATTTCCCAATATTCTTTACCGGGAATGGTGTACAATACATAAGCGCCCGTATCGAGTGAAGATCCTCCCATGGTAACTTTGTCAGTAAAATAAAGACGAGTAGCTCCATTAGCACCTGTGCGCCACAATTGATTCAAAGGAACCAGTTCACTGTTATCTTTTAACATGGCCCTGCCTTTTATATTGGGGCGGGAATACGTTAAATCAATTCTTCCGAGGCCAAAATCTTGACTGATTTTTTGTGTGGTACTCGGTTGAGGCATTTTGATTTGTGAAAATCCCACTAAACTGCATAATAGGGAAGCTGCAAACATTATTTTTTTCATGTTGACTTTTTTTAGAAGACAAACCTACGTTTTGCCATTGAATTGGCGTAATAATTTTAGTGGTTTGGTTTAAACGGCAAATCATTTAACAATTTAACTATGCTATTTAAACCCTGGATGGAAACGTTGTAATGTATCACGCAGATAGTCGCGATCTAAGTGGGTATAAATTTCGGTAGTAGTAATACTCTCATGTCCCAACATTTCTTGCACAGCCCTTAAATCAGCACCACCTTCTACTAAATGCGTAGCAAATGAATGTCGAAATGTATGTGGTGAAACAATTTTGCTGATGCTTGCTTTTTTGGCAAGTTCTTTTACAATGTAAAAAATCATGACCCTGGTTAGGTTTCTTCCCCTTCTATTTAAAAATAAAATATCTTCAAAACCAGTCTTAATTATTTGGTGAGATCGAATGGTTTCGTGGTAAATTTTAATGTATTTAATGGCATCATTACCAATAGGTATGAGGCGCTCTTTATCTCCTTTGCCTATTACTTTAATAAAACCAATATCAAGGTAAAGTCCCGATATTTTAAGATTCACAACTTCGCTCACCCGAAGTCCACAGCTATACATGGTTTCAATAATGGCTTTATTTCTTGCACCTTCTGGTGTACTTAAGTCAATGCCAGCAATTAGTTTTTCAATTTCTTCAAAATGAAGGGTGTCGGGTAAACTTCTGCTAGTTTTAGGTGCACTTAGTAAAACAGAGGGATCTACGGTAATAATTTGTTCAATTAAACAATACTTATAAAAACTTCGTATACCAGAAATTATGCGTGCTTGGGAACTAGCCGTCATTCCTAATTCACCCACCCATTTCACAAATAATTGCAATTGCTTCAATTCAATTTCTCCGGGTGATTTTAGGCAATGGGTGGATTGCAAAAAATCAGTCAGCTTTTCTACATCATGTAAATAGGCATCCACAGAATTATCGCTCAATGAACGTTCCAATTGAAGATAGGCTTTATATCCTTTTTTATAAGCGACCCACATATAGTAAAACGAATTTTAATCGGATTATTCTTCACAAGATAACCCGTATATCCGTACATTCGCTATACCACAAATTACAATCTTTCAGATGCAAGTTAATCTTCGTTCCTTCAAGCAAAAAGTTCGTCACAACCAAAAAAAAATGAACCGTTTTTTGAAGAAGATAGAAAAAAATCCTCCCAAGGGATTGGATAAATTGGCAGAAAAAATAGACGCAGAAGTTTGGAAAGAAGTGGACTGCTTGAGTTGCGCCAATTGTTGCAAGACTATGAGTCCCACTTTTACCATGAAGGATTTAAAACGAATAGCTGCTCATTTTGAAGTAAGTATTAAAGAATTCAAAGAAAAGTGGTTGTATTTTGAGGAGGAAGATGGAGATTGGATGAATAAAAAACAACCTTGTCAGTTCCTCAATCTAAGCAATAATATGTGTAGTATTTATGAAGTTCGGCCAGAAGATTGCGCTGGATTTCCACATTTAAAGAAAAAAAAGATGGTGGATTATATTCACGTTCATCAGCAAAATATCACTTATTGCCCCGCCACTTATAAAATGGTAGAGAAGTTGGCTGAAGCATTGAGTGCTTAAAACATCAGTATCCCTGCAATGGTAGCAGAAAGATAGGATGCCAGCGTACCACATAATAAAGCCCTTAATCCCAATTTGGCTAAATCTGCTCGGCGAGTAGGTGCCAGCTCACCAATGCCGCCAATCTGCATTCCAACACTGCTGAAATTGGCAAACCCACAAATAGCAATGCTTACAATTAAAAGCCCTTTTTCTGAAACAATGGGTATTGCTTTTGTAGTAAGATTATTGAAAGCTACAAACTCATTGATGGTTAATTTTTGACCTAATAATGAAGCCGCATTTGCTACATCCACTGTTGGTACACCCATTGCCCAGGTCATGGGATAAAATATTTTACTGAATATTACATCAAGTGTAATACCTGTAAATACCAATCCTATACAATAGTTTAAAAAAGCAATTAAAGCAATAAAACCAATTAACATGGCAATTACATTTACGGCTATTTTCATTCCATCACTTGCACCATGAGAAATAGCATCAATAATATTGCTGTAAGGACTTTTTACTTCTAGTTTTACCTTTCCCATTGTTTGGGACTCTTCTGTTTCGGGAAATACAATTTTAGAAATAACCAATGCCCCTGGTGCTGCCATTAAACTGGCCGTTAACAAGTATTCTGCCTTTGCACCCATATTGGCGTATACAATTAAAATACCCCCTGCAATACAAGCGAGGCTGCCACTCATACTGGCAAGCAATTCACTTTTGGTCATGGTAGTTAAATAAGGCCGAATCATTACTTGGGCTTCAACTTGACCAACAAATGCACTCGCCACATTGCTCAATGCTTCTGCACCACTCACTTTCATAATAAAATTCATGGCTTTTGCAATAATAGAAACAATGAACTGCATTACCCCAAAATGGTATAAGATAGCCACCAATACACAAACCAATATAATGGTAGCGGTTACGCTAAAAGCAAAAACAAATCCACCCTGACCAAAATCTTTTACCCCATCTGGTGCATTCACCATTACACCTCGGTATACAAACGCTACTCCTTCACGTGCAAAACGCTCTATTTTCTCCATGCCGTGACCCAATAGTTGAAAAAAGCGGGTAACGGGGGGCACTTTCAAGACCATTACTGCAATAAATATTTGCAGTAGAATACCGCTGAATACCAGTCTATAATTAATTTTTCGCTTATTGTTGGAAAACAAAAAAGCGATTACAAGTATTAAAACGATCCCAATAAGCCCTTGAAATTTTTCCATAGAAATGCAGTTGCTATAAATTAGGAGTGGAAGATACGGAAAATAAAAAACCGTGTATCGGTTTATTCACCAATACACGGTATGAACCTAAGTTTTAGGTTTCCACAGCTATATTAGAAATTACATATGCGACTGTATCTTCTTGTCTAAAACAGATTTTGGCACAGCACCTATTTGTTTGTCTACGATTTGCCCTCCTTTAATAAAAAGAATGGCAGGAATAGAAGTAATACCATAATTCACGCTCAGGTTTGGATTGTGATCTACATTCACTTTACCTACATTTATTTTACCATCGTATTCTTTGGATAATTCTTCAATAACAGGACCGATAGCGCGACAAGGACCACACCATTCTGCCCAGAAATCTACTAATGTTAATTTATCACTGTCCAGCACCGTAGCCTGGAAATTTGCGTCTGTTAGTTCTAAAGCCATTGTTTATTATTTAGTTGTTTAATATTTTTTAATCAATTAAAACTACGGTTTACTGTACACCGTCTATTGTTTAATTACTCAAATTTACATCCAATCCTAACATTCTGCTTAATTGACTTTTCCACTTATGTGATTAGTGACAAGCAGTCAGCATTACCCAACCAACCCCACTTTAACGTCTATATCAATATTATTCAGCAGAAACTCTGCCATTTCTTCATTCATCTGAAACCCTTTTTCAATGGTGTACATGCTTATTTTCAGATTCTCCTTGGGTTCAACCACATTGAACCGGAGGGTTGATTTACCCGGAAAAGCACGCAGGTTATTTTCTACAAAGTCTACCATTGCTGGCGTTAGCGCAGCTGGATGCATATTTATTTCTACACTTCTGGTAAGCATTTGTTTTGCTGTTTCCAGCAAAGACATAGTATTGATTTTGAATTCAAATGCATTCGGCTGGTTGTAACGATTGCGAAAGAAACCATTGAACAATATATTCTGTCCCTTCTCTAAATATTTCTGGAATTTTACATAGTCTTCACTCCACAAAGTATATTCTGTTTTACCGCTAAAGTCTTCTATGGTGAATGAGCCAAAATTCTTACCCGTCTTCGTAACACGATGTTGTACGTCTGTTACCAATCCTGCTACCCGCATCATTTTTCCAACCGATGACCCTTCTGCAAGACTATCCCTGATTTCATTAAAGTCTGCTATATTGGTAATCTCATAATGCTTTAATTCAAACTTAAAATGATCTAGAGGGTGACCACTCATAAACATTCCAGTCACTTCTTTTTCGTAGTTTAATAGTTCGGTTAAGGTCCAAACTTCACAGTTGGCAATTTTTGGCTGAGGCACATGCATGGCACTTGGCAAATCACCAAAGAGGGTATTGGTAGTACCAGTAGATAGGCTCTGCTGCACTTGTCCATACCCAATTATTTTCTCCAGTCCATTTACCCGCTCACCATCTACTGTATTAAAATACTGCGCACGGTGAAACTGAGGAAAGCAGTCAAATGCGCCAGAATAGGCTAGGCTTTCGAGCGACTTTTTATTTACACTCTTTTGCAATACCCGTTTTACAAAATCAAAAATATCGGCATAAGCACCCGCTTTCTGTCGCTCATTAATAATAGTTTCAATTGCCATTTCACCAACGCCTTTCAAGCCGCCCAATCCAAACCTGATTTCACCTTTGGTATTCACGGCAAACCCTTTCAGTGATTCATTAATATCAGGTCCTAATACTTTTATACCCATGCGTTTGCACTCTTCCATAAAGAAAGTAATCTTTTCAATATTGCCTTGGTGATTCAGAACGGCGGACATATACTCTCCCGGATAATGCGCTTTAAGATAGGCTGTTTGATAAGCCACAAAAGCATAACAAGTGGAGTGTGACTTATTGAATGCATATTGGGCAAAAGACTCCCAATCGCCCCATATTTTCTCTAGTTTATCGGCAGGATATCCCTTTGCAGTAGCTCCGCCAATAAACTGAGATTTCATTTTATCAAGTACCGATTTCTGCTTTTTACCCATTGCTTTACGCAATACATCCGCATCACCTTTGGTAAAGCCAGCAATACTTTGACTGAGCAGCATCACTTGTTCTTGATAAACCGTAATACCATAAGTTTCAGAGAGGTATTCTTGCATATCATCAATATCATAACTGATGGGTTCGCGACCGTGTTTGCGATCAATGAAATTGGGGATATAAGCAATAGGGCCGGGGCGATATAGTGCGTTCATTGCAATGAGATCGTCGAATTTATCTGGCTTTAATTCACGCAGATATTTCTGCATACCCACACTCTCAAACTGAAAAGTGCCATTGGTTTCTCCACGTTGGTAAAGTAAAAAAGTTTTTTCATCATCCAGTGGTATGGTATCGAGGTCTATGCTAATTCCATGATTGAGTTTAATCAACTCCAAAGCAGTCTTTAAAATGGAAAGGGTTTTCAGTCCCAAAAAGTCCATCTTAATTACACCAGCATCTTCAATAATACTGCCTTCAATTTGTGTAACCCATAAGTTGGAGTCTTTGGCGGTAGCCACGGGCAGCAAATCGGTAAGATCACAAGGAGCAATAATAATTCCTGCTGCGTGAATGCCTGTATTGCGGACAGATCCTTCTAATCGTTCTGCTTCTTTTAATACTTGTGCCCGAATATCGTTGCCTTTATAAATTTCTCGCAGCTTCTTTACATTCTCAATATCTTCTTGCTGATACCCTTCTTTTTCTTCGAGCGATTTTGGACCTTCTTTAATGGTAAGTGGTGCTTTAAGTACACGACCCAATTCGGTACCTGGTTTGTCGGGCACCAATTTGGCCAGCATATTGCTTTCGGAGAGGGGAAGATCAAGCACACGAGCCACGTCTTTAATACTCATTTTGGCCGCCATAGTACCATATGTAACAATTTGGGCTACTTGACTCTTTCCATATTTATCTACTACATAATCAATCACTTTTTGTCGCCCTTCATCGTCAAAATCCGTATCTATATCGGGCATGCTCTTACGATCTGGATTCAGAAAACGTTCGAAAAGCAATTTGTATTTGATGGGATCAATATTGGTGATGCCAATACAATACGCAACTACACTACCGGCCGCAGAACCTCGTCCCGGCCCAACAAATACGCCCATTTGCCTACCAGCTTTGATAAAATCACTCACAATTAAAAAGTACCCCGCAAAACCCATGGTTTTGATGGTGAACAATTCAAAATCAATTCTTTCTTGGATCTCAGCGTTCAGATCATTGTAGCGCATTTTGGCGCCTTCATAAGTCAAGTGTTTCAGCAATTCCCACTGGTTGAGGTTGGCATCGGAATGAATCTGAAATTCTTTGGGAATGGGAAAGGCTGGCAATAGGATATCTTTCTTCAGGTTCAGCACTTCTACTTTATCAACAATACGGTTGGTATTGTCGAGTGATTCAGGTATATCATGGAAGAGTTGTTGCATTTCTTCCTTGGTCTTAAAATAAAATTGGTTATTGGGGAATTTAAAGCGCCTGTTTTTAACCTGTACCTCATCGTTTACAAAGTCGTCAAACCCAGGTGTGCTTTGCTTTTCACCCGTATTAATGCAGAGTAAAATATCGTGCGCATTGGCATCGTCTTCATTAATATAGTGACTATCATTGGTAGCAATAACAGGCACATTGTATTTTTTAGAAAATTTCAGCAGGGTATTGTTGATGATTTCCTGCTCCTTAATTTGGTGGCGTTGAATTTCAATATAAAAATCATCCCCAAACAAATCGAGCCACCATTTAAATTCAATCTCTGCTTTTTCTTCGCTTTGTTTTAAGATGGTTTGTGGCACATACGCGCCAATACAACAGGTAGTAGCAATGAGTCCCTCATGGTATTTTTCAATCAATTCTTTGTCAATCCGTGGATACTTGCTATACATCCCTTCAATATATCCCAAGGAGGTAAGTTTTACCAGATTCTGGTATCCTATTTTATTTTTAGCCAGTAATACTTGGTGAAATCTTTCGTCTTTAACTTCTTTAGTAAAGGATTTGGTGTGGCGATTTTTTACCACATAAAACTCACAACCAACAATGGGCTTTACAATGGGTTCTACTATATCTTTCCCATATTCATCTTTGCCCACTATTTTGGTATGTTTCCAGGCTTGACTCACAAAGTCAAAAGCACCAAACATATTACCGTGATCGGTAATAGCAAGGGCAGGCATTTGATTGGCCACTGCTTTTTTGTACAGCCCATCAATAGGGGCAGCACCATCAAGCAGGGAATATTGAGTGTGGACGTGTAAATGAGAGAATTGGCACATAACTGGTGCAAAGTTCGTTCATTGTATCACCCTATCAAAGAGGCAATTTTCCACATTAGCCCAAAGAGCTTAAATTGCAGCCCTTATGAAATGAGCCGTAACAAGAATTTGTTACCAACCAAAACGTTAATTAGCAAATTCCATGAGGCAAATGAAATCAATAAAAATTAACTCATGCAAATGAAATCATATATATCATTGTTATTGGGTATTGCTTTACTGGTAAGTTGTAAGTCAATCCGCAAAGTAATCAGCACCGATAACAGCGGTTCTAGTGAAGTACAAAAAAGTAAAAAGGTAAATAAAAGGCAATTTATTAATGGAATTGAAGTTACGTTGGGAACAGTGACCACTACAAAACAAAAAACTACCCCAGCCAGCACTAATAGTGTAAAGAAAGCAGTGAAACCAGTATCTGGCAGCAAGGCAGATGTGGAAAAATCCAACTGGCTTCAAATAAAATATGCGGTACTTGTAGAAGTGCCATCAGAAAACCTCAATAATATTCCTTTGTTGGAGTTGATTGACCAATGGTGGGCAACCCGCTATTGTATTGGTGGAAGCAGCAGTAATTGTATCGACTGCTCTGGATTTACACAAGTGGTAATGCGGGAAATTTTTGAATTAACGTTGCCACGCACTGCACAGGAGCAGTACAACCTGATGCAACGCATAGAGATTGAAGATTTAAGGGAAGGTGATCTGGTATTTTTCAATACCAGCGGAAGGGGTATTTCCCATGTAGGCGTTTATTTGCAAAATAATAAGTTTGTTCACGCGTCTACCTCACAAGGGGTAACCATTACCGATTTAGGTGATAAGTATTGGAGCCCAAAATTTAGGGGCGGTGGTAGAAAGCGGGATTGATGGCAGGAGTAGAGCTATGAATTTAATTTATGACTGCTTGCTAAAATCCAGTTCAAAAAATTTTGCTTCTTCGTATGGATTGTGACGATAAGCAGAAATTTCAATAAAACCATTATCAGTGTACAGTTTAATAGCAGATTTCATAAACGCAGCCGTGTCTAGTTTGATACAGCTATAATTCAATCTTTTTGCTGCCAGAATACAATTGGTGAGTAAAATTTCACCAACACCCAAACCCCTACTACTGGGTTGTACATACATTCTTTTCACTTCACATTCGTGGTTGCTGAATCTTTTTATTCCAGCAACGCCAACAGGGTTATTGTTGTAGAATACAATAAAGAGTGCACCATTGGGGTCGCCATAAGTTGTAGGCATAGTGGCTATTTCGGCATCAAAATTTTGGAACGACAAATCAATATCCAGCCAAGCAGTGTATTCCAATATAAGTGCTTTAGCAGCTAAAAAATCTGCTGTAGTTAGGGCTTGTTTTATTTCAATAGTATGGGTCATTCAGTTGTTTTAAAATCAATAAGAAAAGCTTTTAAAGGCAGACCATTAATATCTCTAAACCTTTCAGAAACAAGTGATTGATAGCGTTTGTTATTTTTTAATTCTACTTCAAAACTAAAGGATTTTTTATCTTCACTAAACCCCAATACTTTTTTTACCAAGAGTATATTTTCTGCTCCAAGTGGGCCATAATCAAACCCACGGGTATTTGTATTCATGGGCTGGGAAAAGTAAAGGGTAATGATTTTAGTTGTAGGATTTACCAGTTGATTGCCGTTATTAAATTGTTTAATTCCAACCAATTTTGGGCGATTATTTTCAAATTGTGTTTTGTATATTGAAAGAGGGTTTTCAAAAAAACCAGCTTTTTCTACAAAGTCAATTAAATCAGTTTCCTTGTTATAATCTAGTTCAATCATTTTTTGAACAGCTAATTTTTTATTAGTTGATTGGGTATAATATTTTTCGCAAATAGCATATCCAATATAGTAAGCCAGATCCCTCATTTTAAATGGGTTGTTGGCATTGTTCCAAATCCAATTGTATAAATAGGGGGAGAACATTTCTTTTTCAAAAGCTTTTTTAAGTTGGTTGGTATGGCTTTTCCCAAATTGAATTTGCGAGTTAGGGGAGCTGGTTTTTAGAGCAATTTCAGCAATGAATTCGGCAGCTCCTTCTAACACTGTTTGAGCCAGTAAACTGTTTCCTATGGTTGTTTTCTGTTGGGTATGAATATATTCGTGTGTATTTAAAAAGGTTAAATTGTCAATGGGATTGGTCTTAAAATAAATGGGCAGATGTGGAAAATCTTTTTCAATTTCATTTGCAACTATTTCAGAATTGGCCATTGCCAATTCACTCCCGATCAATACTTTATTCCCCAGGGTAGTACCATTGCTCCACAAAGCCCCGATGGTAAAATATATTTTAGCTGGCTTTAAAGAGGGGTATATTATTTTAAGCTGTTTAATTCCTTTTTCTATTTGTTTGGCATAACTATTTACCTTAAGTGTATTGTTTCGAATAGAATTCCAAAAGCCTGGGAATTGATTTATGGCATTGATATATGAAGCAGGGGTATATTCTTTCGCCTCTATAATGGCCGCTAATCCTTGAGTACCTTTGTTGATATATAGGGTTTTAATGAGTTCAATTTGTTGGAGGCTGTCTTTGGTTTGCTTTATTTGGTCATAAGCATTCCAGAAATTGGGAATATCATCGGTAATAACAATTTTCTGTTTCTGAGCGAAACTATTTGTGGGAATGAAAGCTAAGAGTAGCAAAAATAATTTGTTCATATGCACAGTTTACTGGGATGCAATAATCAGATCTCAATCAAATATACACCCAAAGTATATTTTTAATTGCCGTATTAAGGGTGCAAAATACCCAAAAAGTAAAATAGAAACAAACTGAACGTTGTCATCCCGATGAAACCCGTCCCTTTACAGTTCGTGAATATGCTAGAATTCAAACCTTTCCCGATGATTGGAAATTTGAAGGTTCTATTGCGCAACAATACAAGCAAATCGGGAATGCTGTTCCTGTTAATTTGGGTGGAGAAGTGGGCTATTCAATTGTGAAATTTTTGAACAAATACTACAGCTTATCAAAACCCAGATAATAGCTGTAATTCTCAAAAGTAATTTGGTCTAAAATGCTGCGTCCAGAAATTTTATTTGCAAATTTTATTTCATCAATTGCTGAATTTTCTATGTCTCCCCATTTTAGTTCCCGCCCTTACCAATCCTCAATTTAAATATTCGGTATAACTGTGCGGCATCGGGAGTAAGCTTTAATTTGAATATGGCCGTTACCATTATACCAGAGAAAATTACCGATCTGCCAATCATTGCCCACCATCCTATTACTCCCCTGAATAAAAAATAACTGGTCGCAAATGCAAGAACAGTAACCATTATAGACCACAATGTTTTTAAATCAAAAGGTTGCATATTAAATTTTCGCCGTAAAAATTCATACCGAATAAAATTATATACCCCATATGCTGCCAGCTCCGCAAATGCAGATCCAATAATTCCATAATGCTTAATCAAGTAATAGGTGAGGGGTAACCTTAAAACTAATAATATTACGCCACTGAAAAAGTCAAACCGCCAAAAAGTAGATGTATTTATAACCATCGCATTCAGCCCCGTTCCAGCATCAATTATTCTTACCATTCCTAAAACAAAAATAGTATTTAACCCTGCTGAATATTCCTGCTGTACATCAAATACCTGAATTGCATCCGCAATATTCAACCATAAATTTCCAAATATTACCAATGCCATCAATAACAGATTTATACAAGATCTTTTATAAATGCGGTGAATCTCTGGAAGATTCTTATCCTTCCACGCACGCGATAATACACCAGCAGAAACGGCTACAATACTTCTCTGTGGCACTTGTAAAAGATTGGCCGCATACTGCGCCAACGCAAAAATACCTACTACAGCAAGCCCCTGAAATTTGGCTATGATAAAACTATCAATGGTTGCAGCAATAGATGCTATTACTGTACCACTGTATATTAGAACCTGCATAGCAAGCATTTTTTTCCAGAATTTTTTGGTAACCCGACTTATAATTGTAGGAAAGAAAAGTGCACCCGCTTTGTATAAATAAGTTGCTAATATTATAAAAATAATAATATATAAAAAAGCAAACCCATAAATAAATGACTCAAAACTAATGAGCTTTGCATAAAACAGTAGAATAAAAACCAACGTAATAATTCTTAAGACTGTTTCTTTTAAAAAACTAGAGACAACCGTTTTATTCAATGCCCAACACAAACCCTCTAATACATTAAAAAAAAGCATCCCCAGAGTGAACGGAAATAACCAATAATAATACTTAACAATCAACGCAGACTTCTGATAAAATTGGGCTACAAAAATTGGGCGAAAATACCAGCCTGCAATAATCACCAACAAAAGTCCAATCACTGCTGCCAACATTGCCCATGTTATTAAATCTATGCGGTGTTTCTCTAAATTGTCTTTATAGTAGGGATAGAATTTATAAATAACAGGCACCACACCCAGTGTGCCAAATGCAGCCATATTCTGGGCAAAATCAAAAAAAATTCTTGTAATACCAAACTGCTCCGACGTAAATAGCCCATTTTTTACATAGAAATAAGTATTGAGGGCTCCTATTATAAAGCCAATATAGACCAGTATACTTGAAATGATGGTTTGTTTCCTAATGGTTCCCATGCTGCTTAATTCATTTTCAGTAAGGTTTGTTTCTCTTCTGGTACTCCTGCAAATCTAGTTTACTAAATCATTTATTCATAGAAGCTATTAGAGTTATTTTTTTATTCATGCCTTAAAAGTAGGATATTCGAGTACATGTTAAGCTCGTATTCCTTTAATCAATTGCAAAAAAATTACCCGCTTTTATTGATCGGTTTGATTGCTGTATTTACTGCATGTGAACAGAAACAATATTCAAATAAACAGGTTTTTTATTATAATGAAACCAGTGGAATCGCCTCACTAGATCCCGCATTTGCAAAAAACCAATCCATCATGTGGGTGGTTCACCAGCTCTATAGTACTATGGTTGAAATTGATTCCAATTTACAGGTTGTTCCATCTGTGGCAAAAAGCTGGGATATCAGTAGTGATCGGTTGACCTATACTTTTCATTTACGCAATGATGTTTTTTTTCACCCACATCGGTTGTTTAAAAATGGAAAAGGTAGAAGGGTAGTAGCAGCCGATATTGTTTACAGCCTCAACAGAATTAGAGATCCATTGGTGGCAAGCAGCGGCGCATGGATTTTTAATAATCGAGTTGCAGATGCTGGTTTTATTGCTTTGAATGATAGCACCCTAGAAGTAAGGCTGATCCGTGCTTTTCAGCCCATTCTCGGAATTTTAAGTATGCAATATTGCAGCATTGTCCCCAAAGAAATAGTTGAATACTATGGCAAAGATTTTCGCAGCAATCCCTGTGGTTCTGGCCCTTTTCAATTTATTTCATGGGAGGAAGGAGAGTCGCTCGTTCTTCATAAAAATAACGACTACTGGGAAAAAGATAAGAGCGGCAAAAAGCTGCCTTATTTAGACGCCGTTAAAGTGAGTTTTTACGATAATAAAGCGACTGAATTCCTACAGTTCCAGCAAAGAAAACTGAGCTTTATCAATGATATTGACCCTTCATTTAAAGATGAAATTCTAACCAAAAAAGGCGTTTTACGTACCGAATGGACGCACCAACTGGTGCTGAAAAAACACCCTTACCTAAATATTGAGTATATGGGTATTTTGGTAGATGAAACCAATAAGCTGGTGAAAAATTCGCCCACCAACAACAAGCTAATTCGCCAAGCCATGAACTATGCCATCAATCGCAGACAATTGATGATGTATATGCGCAATTCAATCGGTATTGCCGCAGAAGCTGGTTTTGTTCCAGGGGGACTTCCTTCTAACAATACCAGCACTGTTAAAGGTTATACTTATCAACCCGATAAAGCCAGAGCATTACTGAAACAGGCACAATACAATGCTAGCAACACAGCACCTATTAAATTACTTACCATTGCTATTTATACAGATATTGCCAGTTTTATTGCGCGCCAGTTAGAAGAAGTAGGCATTAAAATTCAGGTAGAAGTGGTTCAAAAAAGTCTTTTATTAGAACAAACTGCAAAATCACAAGCTTTATTCTTTAGAGGAAGCTGGATTGCCGATTATCCCGACGCAGAGAATTATATGGCCATGTTTTACAGCAAGAACCCCGCGCCTCCAAACTATACCCGTTACAAAAACCCTTCTTTTGACATTTTATATGAGGCTGCACTTAAAGAAACCAACGATTCTTTGCGATACAGCCTATACCGTAGAATGGATCAGATGGTGATTGATGATGCACCCGTGATACCTATCTGGTATGATGTTGTTTTTCATTTGGTACAGCCCAATATAATGGGGTTTGAGCCCAATGCACTCAATTTGCTTGAATTACGCCACGCATCAATCACCAAATAATAGATCCTTAATGCTTTAATTTGGCTTTGAATACTTTCTCGAATTTCTCCAACTTGGGCGCAATTACAAAACGGCAATATCCTTGATTTTGGTTGCCATTGTAGTAATTCTGGTGGTAGTTTTCTGCTGGATAAAAGTTCTTCAATGGCTCTATTATAGTTATAATGGGGTTGGCCCAAGCACCACTTTTATCTAGTTCAGCCTTATACTGAATGGCTTTTTCTTTTTGCTCCGCATTGTGATAATAAATGGCACTACGGTACTGAGGTCCTACATCATTACCTTGACGATCCATAGTGGTAGGATCGTGTGTTTTCCAAAATACTTCTAGCAGCTCATCATAAGTTACTTTAGCGGGATCAAACACAATTCTACACAATTCAATATGTCCCGTATTTTTATCACAAACTTGCTCATAAGTAGGGTTTTCTACATGACCACCACCATATCCACTCAAAACTTGTAATACCCCATCTATTCGTTGAAAAAAAGCCTCTGTACACCAAAAACATCCTTCGCCAAATGTGGCAGTATCGGTCTTTAATCCTTCGGGAATTGGTGCCATTGTATTGTTACTCATTGGTTCATTTTTTGGTTTCTCTGGTGCTGCGCAGCAGAACTGAAATAGACTAAGGAAGAGAAAAAATAAATACTTTTTTTGCATAATTACTTTTGTATAAACTACGATACAATAGTACAAACAGTTTGGTATTTTTGTTTATTTAAGGATTTTTTTATACCAAAACAAAGTGTTTTAACGCTTATAGATGGGAAATAGTCAAAATTAAGTTAAATTCGTTTTACCGTATCAATTATGAGTTTTCAATCACAATTTTGGAAATATATGTCGCTCCGTATGGAGTCGCTGCTACTGGGGATGCCCTTGTTGCTCTTTTTTCTATTGTATTACTTCTACGACTCATTAAGCATTGATCCATATTTTGGGGTTTCAGTTCCATTTATACTTAGTACCAATATTCTCATTTTTCACATTCCTTTTTTCTTAATTCCTTACCTAATGCATCGTTTTATGCGCGATCAAGATAAGGGGCATTTTGCAGTTAATTTTCTCCACGTACTACTGTCTGTCTTCTTACTTTTCTCCCTTATGTTTACCTACCAAGTGGTTCAACCCGCATCTCCACAAGTGGGTACACCCATTTTTGATTTCCCAGAAAATAAATTATGGATGGAAGCTACAATGGCCACTTATGTTATTTTATGTGCACAGGTAATATTACAACTGGCATTTTCACTCTATTCACTTACAGTACTTTTTCCGAGCAAACAAAAAACACCTATTCACAGTTATTCCTTTCAATAAAGCAAATCAGCTGCTTACCTTTGTAAGCAATTGAAATGTACTGCATATGCGTTTATACCCGGAATCGGCCTCCTCACAACTGGAATTTGATACTGTAAAAAACTTGTTGGCCTCCTTGTGCAGAACAGATTATTCCAAGAAAAAATGTGCTGAACTTCGCATTCATACCCGAAAAGATTTTATTTACCGCGAACTAAGGCAGAGCTATGAGTTAAAGCTTATTTTACAGCAACAGCAATATTTCCCCAACGATTTTACTTTAAATATCAGCAAAGACATCAAGTTATTGTCCATCCCTGGTGCGCTGCTTACAGGAGAGCAATGGCTGCTGATTAAAAAACTTACCGAAAGTATCGGGACTATTTTTAGATGGTTTGATCAGGAGCGGAGGATGGCATTTCCTGCGCTTGCAGAAGTACTCAACAATAGCTACTATGAAAAAGCAATCGTTGAAATGATTGATGAAGTACTGGATGAAGCAGGGGTAGTAAAAGACAATGCATCTGCCGACCTACACAAAATAAGGATGAGCCTTTATAAACGGAGGAATGAATTGCGGAGGATGTTTGAGAAAGTAATTCAGAAGATGGCCAAAGCAGGTTATACTGCCGATATTGATGAGAGTTTCAGCAATGGCAGGAGGGTAGTAGCGGTATTTTCAGAACACAAGCGACAAGTGAAGGGCATTCTTCACGGTGAAAGTGATAGCCGCAAAACTGCTTTTATTGAACCCGAAGAAACTATTGAACTCAACAACGAAGTATTTGCATTAGAAAATGAAGAACTGCGGGAAGTGCAAAAAATATTAAGAGCCCTTACTGCCAGAATGATGGTGTATTCACCGCTGTTAGATTCTTATTTGCACATGATTGGCGAATACGATTTTATTAAAGCCAAAGGCCAGCTTGCACTAAATATGAATGCCAACCTACCCGAATTGGCCGATAAAGCGCAAGTATTATTGGTAGACGCTTATCACCCCCTATTGTACTTATATAATAAGGAATCGGGTAAGAAAACCATTCCTGTAACCATTTCATTAGATGATAAAAGCAGGATATTGGTAATAAGTGGCCCAAATGCAGGCGGCAAAACCGTAACCATGAAAACTATTGGACTTAACCAGATGATGCTACAAAGCGGGTTATTGGTACCAATGAGTCCACTATCGCAGATGGGTATTTTTAAGCAACTTTATATTCATATTGGAGATACGCAGAGTTTACAATTTGAGCTGAGTACTTATTCCAGTCACTTACTTCATATGAAACATTTTATGGAGAATGCCAATGGTAAAACCTTATTTTTCATAGATGAATTGGGAAGTGGATCCGACCCTAATTTGGGTGGTGCATTTGCAGAAGTAATTATGGAAGAGTTGGGACGAAGGCACGCTTATGGGGTAGTAACCACACACTATCTTAATTTAAAAGTGATGGCCAATCATACCCAAGGAATTATTAATGGGGCTATGCAGTTTGATGAATTGAACCTGCAACCGATGTATAAACTAATTATTGGCAAGCCTGGAAGCTCCTATACTTTTGCCATTGCAGAAAGAATTGGCCTTCCCAAGAATCTTATTAACCGTGCAAGAAATCTGGTAGAAGAAGATCATTTTAAGTTAGATCGATTGTTGAACAGGACAGAGCAGGACTTACAGTATTTAGAAAAAGAAAAAAAAGAGCTCCACAACGCACTGAAAGAAAACGAAAAGTTGAAAAAAGAAATGGAGCAGGTGATGAATAAAGAAAAGCATCGCCAACAGGTTGAACTGCTTAAAAACCAACACTTGGTTACCGAAGATAGGTTGGTGTATTTGAAAGATATGGAGCGGAAGCTAAAACAGATAGTGCTGGACTGGAAGAAGAGTGAGAATAAGCAAGAAGTAGTAAAGAATCTTCAGAACCTACTCTTTAATCAGAAGGAAACGATTGTGGTGAATAAGCTGGCGAAAAAAGTAGATAAGCAGTATAAAGAACTGAATCAACCCATACAAATAGGCAGTTTGGTTAAACTCAAGAAAAACTATCAAGTGGGAGAAGTAAAAGAAATTCGAGGAAAAAGAGCCATCGTCATGATTGGTTCATTACCCATTAATGTGGACATTACAGATTTAATAACCGTGGAAAAATTACCAGAAAAAGTGTAGTGCGGCATATTCTTGAATAGTTTATTAGTATTTTCACGCATAGAATGCCATTATTAAAGTCAACTTTTTTAGCACTGATATTGATTGTTCAATTGCAATCTATTGCACAGCTTTGTACAGGAAGTTTGGGAGAGCCAGTGGTGAATATTACATTTGGAAATGGCAACAGCCCAGCAGTAGCACTAAAGAAGGGAGTGACCAATCTTAGATATGTTTCCACTGATTGTCCCTCTGACGGGGACTATACAATTCTAAGTTCTTCATCCGATTGCTTTGGATCCGCTTGGCACTCTATTACTAGCGACCATACCAAAGATTTTAAGGGCAGATATATGTTGATCAATGCAAAAAATACTCCCGATGATTTTTATATTGATACCATTTCAGGACTCTGTGGAAATACTACTTATGAATTTGGCGCATGGATAGCCAATGTATTAAAACCCACAAGTTGTGCCAGTAATGGCACAAAACCTAATCTAAGCTTTTCAATAGAAACTACAATGGGAATTGTATTGGAAACTTACAATACAAAAGAGATTTTAGAAACTGCGCAATTAACTTGGAAGCAGTACGGATTTCTGTTTAAACCGGATATCAATACCACAGCTATCGTATTAAGGATTAGGAATAATGCGGGGATTGGGTGTGGGAATGATTTGGCCATAGATGATATTACATTCAGACCCTGCGGTCCCGCAATTGTTACCCAGGTTCAAAATAACAGTGTTAACTTATTAAATATTTGCATGGCCAATCAAGCGCCTTTGCAATTCAGTACCACTGTGGGAAGTGGATTTCTCAGTCCCTTTTTTCAGTGGCAGTCCAGTATTGATGCAGGCAAAACATGGGTCAATATCAATGGGGCTAGTAGTACTGATTATTTGCGCCAGCCAACTGGTATAGGCTCATTTAAATATCGGATGCAGGTAGGAGAATCAGCCAATTTAGCCAATAGTGATTGTAGGGTTGTTTCAACAGAAATTACCCTCAATTTATTTCCCATGCCACCCTCAAATGCTACAAAAAAAATAGTACAGTGCAGGGGAGGATTGGTAGAACTGACTGCTGCAAAGGGATCAGATCCTTTGTTGCAATATGCATGGAGGGGGCCTAATGATTTTAGTGCATCCATTCAAAATCCAACTTTTCAATCAATACATTTAATAAATGAAGGTCAATATTTAGTTACCATCAAAACCGCAGCTGGTTGTAACACTACAGATACCATCAATCTAAAAGTATTTAATGCCATAAATGGAAATCTGAGTGGCAATACCTTAATTTGTTTGGGTGAATCAACCCAATTAATTGCGAGTGGATCTACTCATTTTACCTGGGTGCCCTCCACTGGATTGTCTGCTAGTAATACCGGAACAGTAACGGCCACTCCAAAAGATACCACACAATATTATGTGTTAATTGGGGATGGAATGGGCTGTTCAGATTCTATTTCTTTTACAATAAATCTTATAAAACCACCAGTAGTAAATGCGGGACTTGATAAAAGTATATTGGCGGGAAATTCAACTAAATTACTGGGAAGTATAAGTGGACAATATCTTTCATATAGATGGGCGCCAAGCTCTGGTATGATTAATGCAAATAGTTTATCTCCTACAGTCACCCCCACACAAACTACAGCTTATGAGCTAAGAGCAGTGGGATCAGCATCCTGCGGTGAGGTAAAAGATACAGTGAATATTATTGTGTTTATAAAAACGGAACCTCCCAATGCATTCTCGCCCAATGGGGATGGCGTGAATGATTTATGGGTAATTGCAGGGTTGGAATTGTATCCAAAAGCAGCACTAACAGTATTCAATAGGGCGGGAATGATAGTGTACCAATCCAAGCCATATACCAGTTCTTGGAACGGAACTTTTAAAGGAAATGCGTTGCCTGTTGGCACTTATTATTATATTATAGAACGTGGAATGGGTTTTGAAGTATTGAGTGGATCCATCCAGTTAATACGATAATTTAGTATTTTATTTATTCAAATAATTGTTTATGATTATTGATCAGATTTCTCGACTGCAATCTTATTCCGCATTGCATCCAAGGTTTGCAGAAGCCATGAATTTTATTTTGAACACAGATCTTGAAAAACTAGAAATAGGTGAAAACAAGGTGGACGGCGAAAATATTAGGGCTATAATTATGGAGGGCGATCAAGATGCAAATGCTTTATTGAATGATGGATTTGAGTGTCACAATGCCCATATTGATATACAGGTATGTATACGGGGTATAGAAAGGGTAGGGTGGAAGAGTCGCCACGAGTGCATTCACCCGAAAAACAATTACGATGCAGTGCGAGATGTATTGTTTATGGGTGATGCGCCAACACTATTTTTTGAGCTGAAAGAGGGTATGTTTGGAATTTATTTTCCTACCGATGTTCATGCTCCAATGATAGGTGAGGGGTTTATTCGAAAATTGGTGATGAAAGTGCTGGTATAAATAAATACAAATAATTTTGGAATAAAAAACCCTAGACCTTACTTTTGTCGAGGAGAGCTGGCAGAGTGGTCGATTGCGGCAGTCTTGAAAACTGTTGACTGTTACAGGTCCTGGGGTTCGAATCCCTAGCTCTCCGCAGAAAACCCAAAAAACTCAATGTTTATAAGGGTTTCAGCAAAATCACTGGTCTACGAAATTCTTTTCATAGACCAGTTTTTATTAAATCTGCTCATGATTTCAGTCCAAAAATTGAATCATGAGTAATAAAAAACTTTTTGCCTACCCTGTACCCCCTTAATCTCGACACGTGTAGGAACTGGTTCATCCAGTATAGAGGTATTAATGGCCGTGTGTGAATGAATCAGTAGTAATATGAGCTTATTATACACGAAATGAATGGGGAAGCATAATTAGGAAGTCTGTACAGTCTGAAAGGTCTAAAGTAAAATATGAGCCTCCTATAGCTATTTTTGTGTAGTATTCAAAACGCCTATTCCAATACATTTTTTCGGTTTCAATCATCCAAGCTTCATTTCATAGCTTTTGTGCCAAAAACCATTTTTCGGCTAATCTTGCTGATCTCTCATCTTCTACAGTTTATTAGCGACTTGCAAAAACTATGAAATAAATCCTGTTGAATGGATGCAAGATATTTTAACACAGATCGCTGGATATCCAATTAATAAAATACAAGAACTGTTACCACAAAACTGGAAGCAACACCAAACCATTTAAAATTTTAAGAGGGGTCAACCCCGGGAAATCAAGGCAAGCTTTCCCAGAATATTATTTCCCTACACTATAAGGGTATTGCTGGGGTGCTTACTTTGCTAATAGTTGAATGAGTACGCACAGTTGTTGCATTAATATCACTTTATTGGCCATGCTTTTAGTACAAAGCAAGGCGTTAAAAAATGCTATCAACAAATCCCTTCAAGTGGTAAACTTTGTGCCGTAATGTCAGAACCCCATTAACCAGTACTGGTAAACTTTGAACTGAATTAGCGCACTTAAACACAAATCCAAGTGGTAAACTTTGGACTGAAACACTGGTAAACTATCCAGTGAAATAAGTGGTAAACTATGGAGTGAAATATCCAGTACTAGTAAAAACATCCTTAAAACATACCAAATAAGCCGTCTCCACGTCTTTTTGGGGTAACAGTGTGCTTAAGCAGTTTAAGCCCGGGAATATATACAAAATCCTTTGTGTTGCAGGTTGCTAAGTGAATATTATAATAAACTGCAGTTGCAGCTATTAAACTGTCTGATATACTACTGTTGTTACTAAGTGAAAATCGCTCAATGATGGATAGGCTTTTGGTTGATATTGATTCATTGATATGTAGTATTTCCTCTTTAGATAATAGGGTAATGGCTTTTTGAAGTTGTTTTTTGTCCCTACACGATTTTAATAATTCCGCAACTGTTATCGAAGAGAGTACAATTAGATCAAACCCTTGGGCTTCCAAGTCATTTACGGCTTGATCATTACCATTGATATACTCAAAGTAAAAGTCCGTATCTAATAGTACTATTCTGCTTTCCATGCTTTTCTTCTAAGTTCTTTTAAATCAACATTTTGAAGAGTTTTGGCAAAAAAAGCCCCCATTTTAGTCATGTCTTTTTTATGCTTTTCAACCCCTTTTTTAAGAAGTTTTTGCCTAAGTGCCTGCCCGGGTGTTAATTTATCTGTTACCGCCTGTTTAGTCCGTTCCATTGATATTATTTTTTATAAAGGTATGAATTTAATTAAATACCATTTTGCTGCCTCCAAATATGGTTTAGCTGATTTATTGTTGAAGGCGTGCTTACTTCATAATAAGTTCTATTAATGAGTTCTTTATAAACCAAGGCTTTAAACATACAGAAACGTATCAGCAATTAATCAGTTATGCGGGCCTTAGCCCTAAAGAATATAGCAGCGTAAGCACCCCAGCAATACCCTTATCGTGCAGGGAAATAATATTCTGGGAAAGCTTGCCTTGATTTCCCGGGGTTGACCCCTCTTAAAATTTTAAATGTTTTGGTGTTGCTTCCAGTTTTGTGGTAACAGTTCTTGTATTT